>SHUF01000012.1 GCA_009694745.1 Acidobacteriota bacterium | reverse complement strand
CGATGCCAACGAGCGCCAGCGTCAAGATGGCAAAACCAGGAAACCCCTGACCTTCGGGTTTGGGAAACGCAACCAGACGCGTGCCCCACAATTTCAGCCGCTCTGATGCGGTGGCAAACCCATGGACGTCAGCCGAAAACGACGTCATCTCGCCGAGAGACCGGACGCCCACTCCGCTGTTCCGAACTTCGAGGTAGGGCGTCAGGAACGGCAACGTGACGAGCGCCACCACAATGCCGGCCAAACCAAGTGCGCGCCACGTAGCCCAGTCGCGCAGTCGTTTGCGTGCTGCCAGTTCATACAACACGTACGCCGCGACAAACGGTGAGAAGAACATCACGTAGTAGCCGCACGACAGGTTTTGCGCAATCAGTGCCGCCGACCCGCCTACGAGTGCGCGCCGGCGGCCGGTTTCGAAATATCGCCGGAATCCGCACAAGGCAAACGGCATCCACTGCGACGAAAGCACTTGCAAGTGTGACAGTTGATCGATGCGGTACGGCGCAAACGCAAACGCGAGCCCCGCGACGAATGCCGCGATCGGCCGGCCCGTGATGTCGCGCACCAGCAGGAAGACGCCGAGGCCCGATAACACAAACGTCGAGAGAAAGAGCAGGTTGTACGACAACACGACGTTGTCGGTCGTGGCGAGCACCGGCAAGGCCTGCAGCATCTGTGCGGTGAAGTGCTCCGAGTACGCTAGCGTGAGAGGCTCGGGATAGAAGATGTTGCCCTGCCAGTAGCGCGATAACGCGCTGAGGTCGCCCGAGAGAAAGGCGAGCACCTGTCCGCTGGTCCAGAGCAGGACCCACGACACAAACACCGGGTCGCCCATGTCGGCGGCAATTTCTTTGTGCATGACCGTGGCCAGCGGCCAGGTCAGGGCACACGTGATGCCGAGATAGAGGAGGGCGGCCCGCTTCACTTTCGTCGGGCAAGCGCCAGCAGCGACATCCCGAAATTGGGCGACCGGCGATTCTCCGCGCGCAGCCACGGCATGATCCACTTGACGGCGCCTGCCTGCCCGCGGGGAATGACTCGCCGCTTTAGCACACGCGAATTCAGCCACCATCCAAAGACACCGGGCTGGTTCAGGTAGCGAAGGGCCTCAACTTCGAAGCCCGTCTCGGTCAGCAGCGCGCGCAGGGGTTCGCGGTCGTAGCGCCGAAAGTGGTTCAGGTATTTGTCGAGTGTGCCGTAAAGTGATGGCATCGCTGGCACGAGCAATACGAGATGCCCGCCGGCGGGCAGCACTCTGGCGAAATCGAGCAACGTTTCGCGATCGTGCTCGATGTGTTCCAGCACGTTCATGCAGACGATGGAGTCGATGTGTTCGCCGGCCAGATCCTCGCGAGCGGCCTGCGTGAGCGGGAACTCGAATGACGCGACGCGCACGTTGGATCGCTGTCCCACCGTGGACTGCAGTTCCTTGACGTAGTGCGGTTCAATGTCCGACGCGATCACGCGCTCGCGTTCGGCGAAGTACCGCGTCTGGTTGCCAACGCCCGACCCGACTTCGAGTACCCGGCGACCCAGGAACGAATCGAATTGATCGTGCAGCCACTTGTTGTAGACGCCCAGCCGCGACATGCGCCGCAACGTCATGGCGCCGACGTCGCTTTCGGGGGCCTCCCACCGCGAGAAACGCAGGATGGTCCACGCCGCCTGGATCGCGTCCTTGAACCCGATCTTCTTGCCCTCGGCGTACGTCCGGCCGTTGTACGAGATCGGCACTTCGTACACACGCGCGCGCAGTCGCGCGACCTTGCAGGTAATTTCCGGTTCCACGCCGAAACGCTTGGAGCGCAAATCAAGACGGTTGGCGACGTCGCGCGTGAGCGCCTTGTAACACGTCTCCATGTCGGTTAAGTTCAAGCCACTCACCGCATTCGAGAGCAGCGTGAGCATCTTGTTGCCCACCGCGTGCCAGAAGTACAGCACCCGATGCCCGTTCGGGGACCCGAGGAAGCGCGATCCATAAACCACGTCGGCGTCGCCATGCAGGATCGGCCGCAGCAGCATGGGATATTGGTCGGGGTTGTACTCGAGGTCGGCGTCCTGCACGAGCAGGATGTCGCCCGTGGATTCGCGCATCCCGCGCGCCACCGCCGCGCCTTTGCCCTGATTCGACGTCTGGTAAAACACTCGGATGCCATTCTTACCGTCGAGTTCAGCGAGGATATCTCTCGTCCCATCGCTCGACCCATCGTCCACAATGACGAGTTCTTTTGCGATGTCCGGCAGGTTGACGGCAAGGACGCGGGCGACGATTTCACGAATAGTCCGCTTTTCATTAAAAGCGGGCATGATGATCGACAGTTTCACGAGCACGTCCACTCCGCGGTAAATGTCGCGATGTCGTCGTAAATCGCGCTGAGCAAATCCGGTGGCGCGAGAAACACCACGCGGAAGAATCCGTCGGCCGTTGGACACCCAAAACCAGAGCCGTAGACGCAGAGAATTCCCGTCTGGCGGAGCAGTGCGAGCACGAAGTCCTCGTCGGTCTTGCCAGGAGGCAACGCCACTTTCGGCATGGCGTAGAACGCCGCGCGTGGAGCGACGCACGTGATGCCGGGAATCGCATTCAGCCGCGCCACTGTGAGGTCGGCGCGGATCGTGAGTTGGCGCACGAACTCGCGTTGATGGCTGCGGTCGCCGTTGAGCGCCGCTTCAATGGCGTACTGCATCGGCCCGGTGCTACAGAGCCGGCCATCGGCCAGCTTCTTGATCGCGGCCAGGACGTCGTTCAGGCGCGGCGACCGGCCCACCGACAGCCACCCCGCGCGCCACCCCGGCGCCACGTACGCCTTCGACAGAGACGAGAACGACAGAATAGGTGCGTCCGGGTCGAGGCTGCCGAGCAGCGGAGACGGACCGTCGAACCCAAGGTCGCCATACACCTCGTCGGCCAGAATCGGCACGCCCGACGAGTGGGCCAGGGCGATGAGCGCGCGACGAGTGGCCTCGGGGTAGACGGCACCGGTCGGGTTGTTCGGGTCGATCACCACGATGGCTCGGGTAAGCGGCGTGATCTTGGCCGCGATATCGGCCACATCGGGCAGCCAGTGATTCTCAGCGTCGGTGCGATAAAAAATCGCCTTCGCGCCCAGTTTCGCGAGCACGGCTGTGTAGAGCGGATACGTGGGCGTGGGCACCAGCACCTCGTCGCCCGCGTCGGCCATGGCGCCCAGCGCGAGTTCGATACCTTCCGAGGTGCCGGCCGTCAGAATCACTCGGTCAACACCCACCGGCATGCCGCGCGATTCGTACTCGCGGGCGACGGCTTCGCGCGCCGAGAGAATGCCCACAGATGCCGTGTAGCCGTTGTGGCCGTCACGCATCGCGCGATCCACGGCCTCAATGAGATGAGGCGGTGTGTGGAACCCGAACGGAATCGGGTCGCCGATGTTCAAATACCGGACGGTGCGGCCTGCGGCCTCCACTTTCCGGGCTTCGGCCACCACGTTGCGAATGGCATACGTGAAGCCCGAAATACGAGTGGCGACGTGCACCGGCGCCTGTGTAGGCATGGTCATGATCCTACCCCGAAGCACGAAGGATCGCCGCCCGATCTAGTCAACACGAGACATGGAGGTCTGAAGGTTCTTAACCCAGGGGAGTTCCTTCAGATCCTTCATGCCTCGTGTAAGAAGAGGCAGAGTCGTCGTGATCAGCTCTTGGCGAGTTTTGTCATCGCCTCGATGAACACATCGACCTCGTCGAGCGTGGTGTAGACGTTAGGCGTGACGCGAATACCCTGGTATTCCAGGGCCGTGGGCTCACCCACTGAGATGCCTGTCACGATGATTTTCTGGTTATCCCAAAGCTTCGAGGCGATGTCGTTCGGCGGCACGCCCTTGATACCGACAGTGCCGATGGCGCACGAGTGGGCAGGATCCATTCCTGTGTGCAACTGGATGCGGTCGAACTTGGCGAGTGCATTGACCCATCGGGCCTTGAGATAGCGCAAGCGCGCGGCTTTCCGTTCGCTCCCGATACCACGGTGGAAGATGAGCGCCTCGGCAATCGCGTTATGGTTCGCAGCCGGGTGCGTCCCGATTTCCTCGAACTTGCGGATGTTCTTCGACTGCGACGGGGCCGCCGGCTGCAGGGCCCAGGTCTTTTCGATCCGATCGGGCCGCACGTAGAGCAATCCCGTTCCGATCGGCGCGAGCAGCCACTTGTGCAGGCTTGACCCGTAGTAGTCGCAGTCGAAGTCAGTGATCTTGAACGGAAAGTGCCCGTACGCGTGGGCGCCGTCAACGACGGTGAGGATGCCGCGCTTGCGTGCAAGCTCGCAGATTTCCTTCACGGGAAAAATGTGCCCCGTCAGGTTCGAGATGTGCATGAAGTGAATCACCTTCGTCGCGGGAGTGATCGCGCGCTCGAAGCGCTGCACCAAATCGGCTTGCGTGGGCGGCACTGGAAACGGAATCTTCGTGAGCTTGACTTCATTGCGAATGACGCGCTGCTCCCACGTGTTCATCATGCGGCCGTAATCCTGATTGGTGGTCAGGATCTCGTCGCCGGGTTTGAGGTCGATGCCGAGTTGGGCAATCTGGAGCGACTCACTGGCATTTCGCGTAATCGCGATCGTCTCTGGGTCCGCGCCAATGTCATGCGCCAGGTCACGTCGGACGCTCTCGATGTTGGGCTCGAGGATCCGCCACATGTGATACGCGGGCAACTGGTTCGAGATATCGAGGTAACGCTTGAACGCTTCGTGCACGACGCGCGGGCTGGGGCAGACACCGCCGTTGTTGAGGTTGACGATGGTGCGGTCGAGGGTGAAGCCCTCCTGGACGACGCGCCAGAAGTCTTCGTCGGTTGCCACATCGACGGGCGCGCGCCCATTCTGGGCGGCGCTCGCCTCAAGCAGGCGGGTGAGTCCGTTCGGGTTATAGGCGGCGAGCGCAGCGCCGGCGGCCGTGCTCGTGCGGTTCAGGAATTGCCGTCGGGTCCACATCGCTGATCCTCCTTTTGTCAGACCGAATTTCCTGCGAATCATAGCGCGAATGGTGGCACAATAGCCGTGGACAGCAGGGGGGCTTTGCGTGAACGGACTTGGTCTGGTGGTGCTGCGACTCGCACTGGCCGTCGTATTCGTCGCACACGGCGCACACAAGCTGTTCGGCCTGTGGGCCGGCCCGGCCATTGGTGTTGGCGGTCTCGACATGACCGCACAGCTGTTCGCCGGCCTCGGCCTCAATCCCTCGTTTCCCCTCGCAGTGCTGGTGGGTGTCGTCGAAACCCTGGGCGGACTCCTGTTGGTGGTCGGGCGGTTTACCCGGTTCGCCGCGCCGGCGATGGCCGTGGTGACCGTAGTGGCCATGTGGAAGGGCCAGTGGGCCAATGGGTTTTTCCTCAACTGGACGGGCGCGCCCGATCGCGGCCAGGGATTCGAGTTCAGCCTCATTCTGCTTGGCGCCTTGCTCTGTTTGACTTTCACCGGCGGCGGAGAGTGGTCCCTGGACGGCCAGCGCGAAGCCTCCCGCGCCTCGCGCCAGGCGGGAAGAGCCCGACTTCGGGGGAAACTCTAGGCTTTTTACACGAGGCATGAAGGACTGAAGGAACTTCCCTTTGAACGAACTTTCAGACCTTCATGTCTCGTGTGAAATGAACTGACACCGATGCTTCTTACGAACAAGGTTGCCGTGCTTGTCGGCGCCCGTCGGATGGGCTTGGCTCTGGCTACGGCGCTTGCGTCGCGCGGGGCCGATGTCGCCCTCACGTATCGCACCTCCCCTGATGCCGCCGAAGCGGCGGCCGACGCCGTCAGTGCGCTTGGGCGAAAGGCGATGGTGGTGCGGTGCGATGTCACCGACGAAACGCCGGTTGTTGAAGCCACGTTCCAGCAGGTGGCCGATGAGATGGGCCGTCTCGATGTGCTGGTGATGATGGCGTCGCGGTATGTGGAGGCCCACTTCGACGACCTTGATACCTGGGAAATCGAGCGGACGCTCGGCGTCGACATGCGCGGAACCTTCGTCTGTATGCGCGCCGCCATTCCGCACATGCGACGCGCCGGCGGCGGCCGCATCATCAATTTCACTGATTGGACCGCGGCCAGCGGCCGTCCCCGTTACAAGGGTTACACGGGCTATTACGTGGCCAAGGCCGGTGTGAAGGCGTTGACGGAGGCCTTTGCGCTGGAATTGGCCGGGGAGCGAATCCTGGTCAACGCGATCGCGCCCGGGCCCGTGCTGGCGCCTGATGATTTTTCCCCGGAGCAGCGCGCAGGCGTTGAAGCCGCCACCCCAGTGGGCCGGTGGGGTGGGGCCGACGAAGTGGCCAAAGCCGTACTCGCGCTGATTGATTCAGACTTCATGACGGGCGAGACGATTCGCGTCGATGGCGGCCGCCACCTGCGCTAAAATTTCCACCCAAACGGAGCTTTGCAACCTAGGACTCATCACTCTCGCCGTATCGTATCCGCCCTGGTTTGTGTGGCCGCTCTGGCCGTGGCCGCGCCCGTGTCCGCTCAGGACAAGGACAAGATTGAGAAGTGCCCCACGCCGTACGGCACACTCGCGGTGAATGAACCGACCGACGAAGTGCTGACGTGGTTGCGCCGGTATTCGCTCGAGTCGCCCTCGGCGCTCATTCGGATCTACGCTCAGGAGTCCAACTGTTTCGTGGTGGTTGAACGCGGCAAGAGGATGTAGAACCTTCAGCAGGAGCGCGCGCTGGGTGCGTCGGGTGAACTGCAGTCGGGGTCGAACATGGGCAAGGGCCAGATGGTGGCGGCCGACTTTGTTTTGACGCCGTACGTCCAGTTTGCGGACAACAACGCGGGAGGCGTCGGTGGTGCGGTCGGTGGGGCCCTCGGTCGCCGGGTTGGCATCGGTGTTGGTGGCAGCCTGAAGTTCAAGGAAGCCGAGTCGAGCATCACGTTGTCCTCCACGCGCACGGGTGTGTAGGTGGCGTCGGCTGAAGGCAAGGCGCGTCAGCGCGATTTCAGCCTGGGCGGTCTGGGGATCGCGGGCGGACTGCTTGGCGGCGCCGGCGCCTACTCAAGCACGGCCGAGGGCAAGGTCATTGCCGCCAGCCTGCTCGACAACTACAACGCGGTTGTGGCCAAGGTGCAGGCGTCTTCGCTCAAGCCGATGGCGGTCGACCGGCTGGCCGCGCTCGGCGGCGGTGAATCACCCGCGGCCGGTTCGGGCTTCAACGAAGGCGACGTCGTCCACTCGAAGATCGACGGCGTGAAACTCATGGCCACAGCGAGTGACACCTCGAAGGTGGTCGCCACGCTCAAGAAGTCCGACGAACTCGTCGTGATGGGCCCCGCCGCCGGCGGCTACATCAAGGAGCTGGGCTCGATGGGCGAGGGCTTCGTCAAAGCGGTGCTCGTCGCGAAGTGAGGGACGGCGCACCCTCTACAGGTGCGCTTCCATTGACTCGAGCGCGCCGTCCAGTTCCTTGCGGTCGCGCGCGAAGCACAGCCGGATGTGGCCTTCGCCTCGTGAGCCGAAGTCCACGCCGGGCACACACCCGATCCGCGCCTTCTTGATCAGGAACTCGGTCATCGCCCACGACAGCGACTCCGGCGCGTTCGGCAGCGGCGACTTCCACGCCGGATCGATCTTCACGAATGCGTAAAACGCGCCTACAGGCGGCACGCCGCTGAGGATGCCCTTGGACGCCTTGGGCAACTTCTCGTAGAACAAGTCGCGCCGCGCGCCCAACTCGATCTTGAAATCGTCCACCACCTGCCGCGGCCCCTGAAACGCACCCACCGCGCCGTACTGAATCAGCGACGACACATTCGACGTGGTCAACGACACGATCTTCCGCGCGCGTTCGTTGATCTTCTTGTCCTTGATCGCGAGATAGCCCAGGCGAAGACCGGTCATCGCATAGGTCTTGCTGAGCGTGTAGAGCGGGATCGTGCGCTCGTAGAGGCCCGGCCACGACGCGATGCTGAAATGTTCGTGACCGTCGAACACAAAGTCCTCATACGCCTCGTCTGAGAAGACCCAGAGGTTGCGCTCCATGACGAGGGCCGCGAGCTGGTCCACGTCTTCGCGCGTCATCACGCCGCCGGTGGGGTTACTGGGCGTGTTGATCAGGATGGCCTTGGTCTTCGGCGTGATCAGGCGCGCCAGTTCGTCCATGTCGGGCCGCCAGCCGAGCGACTCGTACACAGGGACCGGCACCGGCACGGCTTGCGCCGCCAGAATGTTGCTCACGGTCGGTGGCCAGCAGGGATCGGGCACCAGCACCTCGTCGCCCGGCTCAAGTAACGCCAGGCACGCGATGTACTGGCCGTGAATGCCGCCGTTGGTGACCATGACCTCGTCTGCGCCGCCGATGGGAGTGCCGTTGACGGTTCGCATCTTCTTCACCAGCAGGTCGAGCAGCGGCGGAATGCCCGTCGTCTGCACGTAGTGCGTGCGATTCTCGGCGATGCCCTTGCGAAGCGCCTCTTTGACGGATTCAGGCGCGTCGAAGCTGACGTCGCCCTGATCGAGCCGGAACGGCCGATCAACCGAATACATCATGTCGCGAATGCGGATAATTCCAGAGAAAGGCACGGAGTCGAGGAACTGAGCCATTCCTGAGATGATACTGAAAGTGCGCCCCCGAACACATCAATGACCCATCCCAAGCACGCCGCCGCCGACCATGAAGTGCTGGATCTCATCCGCGAACGGTGGAGCCCGCGGGCGTTTGATGCCGCTCGTCCAGTCTCGATGGACGACCTCTGGCGCCTGTTCGAGGCCGCGCGCTGGGCGCCGTCCTCGCGGAACGAACAGCCATGGCGTTTCGTCGTGACGCACCGGCAGCAATCGCCCGAGGCGCACCAGGCGCTGTATTCCGCGCTCGGCGCAAGCAATCAAGCGTGGGCCGGCACAGCACCGGTGCTGATCCTGGCCGCCGTCCAACTCAACGTGGAGCAAACCGGAGAAGCCAACCGTCTGGCGTACTACGACACCGGGCAGGCGGTCGCTTTCCTCACGCTGCAGGCCCAGTCACAGGGGTTGGCCATCCGGCAGATGGAAGGCTTCAGTCACACCATCGCGCGAGGGGTCTGTCAGGTGCCCGATGGCTTCGAACCCGCGGTGGTGATGGCTGTCGGATACCCCGGGCTACCAGAGGCCCTGGCGAGTGAAAAGCACCGCGCGGCCGAGGTCACCCCACGTCGCCGCCGCCGCGCCGCCGACTTCGTCTTCAACGGTGCCTGGGGAAAGACCCTGTGATCACGCCGCCTTCGATCGCCCACGTCGGATTACAGGAGACACAGAGTCAGGGAGGTTCTTAGGGAAAGGCCTATAAAGCCAAGGGTCTTGCCCAGAAAGTTCTCTGCGTCTCTGAGCCTCCTATGATCCGTCGTGATCTGATCCGTCGTGATCACACCAGCGCCAGGATGCGCTCCAACGTCTGCCGCGTGCCTTGCGTCGGCAGGTTCGACAGATACAGGTGGCGCACACCGACGCGGCGGAGTTCTCGAATCGATCGGGCGCAGATGGCCTCTGGGCTCTCCCCCGCGCCGAATTCGGCCGTCAGCGCCTCGGCAGGCACTGTCAGGAACTGCTTGAGCGTGGCCAGTGTCTTCGAATTGGCGCTGCGGTAATAGAACACCCCAAAGATCCCAGGCGTCGTGACGCCGGCCTTCTGCCGGGCGGTCAGGAAGCCTTCCACCTTGGGCAGGTCGTGGTGTGAGACCACTTGCGTCAGGAAAAACTCCGCCGAGAAGCGGGCATCGCGGAGGTAGCCCACCTGCGACTCTGGGCTCTGATGAGGGTTGGCCCATCCGCCCAGCGCCACGTCGGGCACGTGCCGGCGAATGTCTTCGCGCAACTGCCACGCATGCTCCACACACCGGGGCGGCCCCACCGACTTATCCCCGCCCAGCACCACCATCGTCGAAAACCCCTGGTGCAGCGCGCTCTCGGCGTACGAGAGGCAATACTCGCGCGTGTGTTTGGTGGTCAGAAACGGGATGACGTGGCTGCGCGGCACGTCGGTGCCCAGATTGATGACCAGGTGCCGAAGATTGTTTTCTTCCCTCGCCCCAACGGCGCTGTCGGTCAGGAATACAAACATCTGGTCGTGCACAAGACCGCGAACAGCGTGATAGGTATCAATCCACGCATCCATGCCGGCCGCTGAATCCAGTTCAGCCCGGGGTGGTCGGAGTTCGACTGAGAGCACATTCGGCGTGTTCTCCAGTGCGTCAACTAACGGATTGGTCACGACCAGTAAGTATAGACTTGCAGTGGTGGCTACCGCACTCGCGTCGCTGTCGTCATTGCCCCGCGTCATTCTGGCGCCCCATCCCACGCCGATCGACACGCTCACCAGATTGCGCGCAGCGCTCGGACCCGCGTGCCCGTCGCTCTACATGAAGCGCGACGATCTGCTCTCCTTCGGGATGGGTGGTAATAAGGTTCGCAAGCTCCAGACGGTATTGGCCGAAGCCGTGGCCGCCGGCACCGACACACTCATCACCTGCGGTGGCCTGCAGTCCAACCACTGCCGGGCGACTGCGGCCGCAGGCGCGGCGTTGGGCCTACGCGTGATTCTGGTCGTCAACGGCGTTCGACAGGAACGTCCCACCAGTAACGCACTGCTCGATCAACTCTTCGGCGCCGACGTTCGCTACGCCTCGTCGCGAGAAGAACGGGCGGCAATGATGGATAGTGTGGCCGAAGAGGAGAGAGCGGCCGGAAGGCGTCCGTGTGTCATTCCGCTAGGCGCGTCCACGCCGATTGGCGCGGCGGGTTTTGCGCTCGGTATTCAGGAAGTGCTTGTCGCCGGCCTTCGGCCCGACGTCATCGTGCATTCCACATCTTCAGGCGGGACGCAGGCGGGGCTGATTGCCGGATGCGCGTTGTTCGGCCTGAAGACGCGCATCATCGGCATCAGTGCCGATGAGTCGTCTACGGCGCTGTCAGCTGTGGTTCGCGATATCGTCGAAGGCATGGCCGGCCTCCTTGGTGGTTCGCATGCCTCGCTTGGTGCGGATCGCGACGTAGTGGTGGACGATCGTTTTGTCGGTGAGGGCTACGGCATTCCGACGAAAGGCTCGCGCGAAGCGCTCACACTGGTGGCGCGGCACGAGGGGATCGTGCTCGATCCCGTGTATACCGCAAAGGCCATGGCCGGGCTGATCGAACGTATCCGAAGAGACAGCTTCCCGGTTGGCGAATCCGTATTGTTCTGGCACACGGGCGGCCAGGTGGGGTTATTTGCATGACACTGACATTTCTCGGCGCAGCGCGGACGGTCACAGGATCCAAACACCTGCTAGATGTGGGCGGCACGCGAGTGCTGGTGGACTGCGGGATGTTCCAGGGCCTCAAGGTGCTGCGCGAGCGCAACTGGGAAGCGTTTCCAGTGCCGCCCAGTTCGATCAACGTCGTGGTGCTGACCCACGCGCACCTCGACCACTGCGGCCTCCTGCCGCGACTGGTGGCACAAGGGTTCACCGGCCGGGTGTTCTGCACAGGTGGCACCGCCGAACTGGCAAAGATTGTCATGTCGGACGCCGCTCACCTGCAGGAAGAAGACGCAGGGCGGGCCAACCGCAAGGGCTACACCAAACACAAACCGGCGCTGGCGCTGTTTACGGAAAACGATGCCGCGCGTGCGGCGCTGCAACTTCAACCCATCGGCTACGACCAGCCCGTGCCTATCGCGCCGGGCATCGAGTTGGAGTTTCTGAACGCCGGCCACCTCCTCGGGTCCGCATACGCTCGCATCACGGTGGCATCTGAGGGCAAGACCATTCTGTTTGGCGGCGACCTGGGTCGCTACGGCCGTCCCGTGTTGCCGGACCCCGCGCCGCCGCCCGATGCCGACGTCGTCCTCGTTGAGTCCACCTACGGCAACAAGGTGCACGAGGCAGACGATGATGGAGCGCACCTCGCGCGGATCGTCAACGAGACCGTTGAACGCCGGGGGAAGATTGTGATTCCGGCGTTTGCGCTCGGACGAGTCGAGGAGTTGCTGTACTGGGTGCGGCATCTTGAAGAGCGCAAGGCCATTCCCGAGTTGCCGGTGTACGTGGATAGTCCGATGGCCGTCGAAGTGATGGCCGAGTACCGTGATCGGACGCACGAGCTCGATGCGGGGCTGCGGAATTTCCTCACAGCACGGCTGCATGTGATTGCGTCGATCCCGGAGTCGCGTAAGGTTCAGGACGACCTGCACCCTGGTATCGTCATTTCTTCCAGCGGCATGGCTACAGGCGGTCGCGTGTTGCATCACCTGAAGCGGGTGTTGCCAGACGCTCGCAACACCGTGTTGTTTGCCGGGTATCAGTCGGAAGGGACGCGCGGCCGGCAGCTCAAGGACGGCGCCCAGACCACGCGCATCCACGGTGAAGAAATCGCAGTGAAAGCGCGCATCGAATCACTCGACTCTGTGTCCGCGCATGCCGATAGCAATGAAACGATGCGCTGGCTCAAGAGTTTTAAACGCCCACCGTCCACGCTGTGTCTGGTGCATGGCGAACCCGGGCCGATGGACACGCTGAAGGCGCGCGTGGAACGCGAACTGAAATGGAACGTCAAGACCCCAGGCCACCGAGAGAAGATCGACATCTGATGGACCGACCCTATCTGCTTGAACAAATCGACGAAGCCGCTGTTGTGCAGTTGTATGCCGATGGCTTCAAGGCACTCCCGACCGACCAGAAGATCCTGATCTGGCACCTGTCGCAGGCGGCACTCGCTGGCCGCGACATCTATTTCGACCAGCGGTATCGCCACAATCTGGAGATGCGGGCGATTCTCGAGGGCATCGTACGGGCCGCAAATCGGGACGCGGGCGCGACGGCCCCACCGGACGTGATCGGCGAGATTCGCCGCTACACCAAGCTGTTCTGGATCAACTGTGGTCCGTACAACAACCTGACGGCGCGCAAGTTCGTCCTGAAGTGTTCGTTTGAGGAACTGTCGGCCGCAGCGTCCGAAGCGCGAAACGCCGGCACGATCGCGCTCGAGGCTGACGCCTTGTCCGATACGCTGGCACGGCTCCGTCAGGCATTCTTCGACGCGTCGTTCGAGCCGCTCGTGACAAACAAAACTCCTGGCGAGGGTCGCGACATCCTTGAGGGCAGCGCGAACAATTTGTACCTGGGCGTCACCATGGCCGATATGGCCGGGCTGGATGAACGTTACGGTTTGAACTCCCGTGTCGTGAGGACCGGAGACGGGCGCCTGGAAGAGGAGATCTATCGCGTCGGCGGCAAGTACGGTTCGCAGATCGAAGCCATTTGCGAGCATTTGACGGCTGCACTGCCTTACGCCACGCCCGCCATGCGCAAGGCCCTTGAGGCGCTGATCAAGTTCTACCACTCGGGTGAAGACGCCGATCGTGTGGCGTACGACATCGCGTGGGTGGAAGACAAAGATTCGCCGGTCGATACCATCAACGGCTTCATCGAAAACTACATGGACGCCCGCGGGGTGAAGGGCGCATGGGAAGCCCTGGTGTTCTACGTCAATCCCGGCAAGACCGCCGGCATCCAGCGGCTGGCCGAATCGGCGCAGTGGTTCGAAGACAGGATGCCGTGGGATGCGCAGTGGCGACGCACCAGCGTGAAGGGTGTGACGGCGCGCGCGATTGACGTGGTCATGGAAACCGGCGATTCTGGCCCGGTCACGCCAATCGGGATCAACCTGCCAAACGACCAATTGATCCGCGAGCAACACGGCAGCAAGTCCGTCACTATCGCCAACGTGTCTGAGGCCTACGACAAGTCACAACCCAAGGCGTATCGCGAAGAGTTCTGCTGGTCGCCGGAGGAAGTGGCGCGGGCAGAAAGCTGGGGATCGCTGGCCAGCGAGGTCACGACGGGAATTCATGAAGTGTTGGGGCACGGCAGCGGCGTGGTTGAAGCGAATCTTGAAGGACGGCCGGAACTGGCGATCAAGGAGCAGTACGCGGCGCTCGAGGAATCGCGCGCCGATCTGGTGGCTTTGTACTTTGTAGGTGAGCCCAAAGTCGCCGACCTCGGAATGTTGCCCGCCGAGCACCAGGCCGAGATTGTGCTGGCCGAGTACGAAGCGTATGCGCGGAACGCTCTGGTCCAACTTCGGCGAGTCCGTGAGGGCACGCAGATCGAGGAAGACCACATGCGCAATCGGCAGGCGATTGTGCATTGGCTGATGGCGCACACCTCGGCCATCGAGGTGCGCAAGCGCGACGGCAAGACCTACTACGTGATGGTGGATGTCACGGCGTTCCACGACGGTGTTGGCCGTATGCTGGCTGAAGTGCAGCGCATCAAGTCCACCGGTGATTACGCGTCGGCGAAGGCGCTGTTCGAGACGTACGGCATTCACTTCAACCCGAGCCTGCGCGATGAGGTGGTGGCACGCGTAGAGCGCCTGAAGTTGCCGTCCTATACCGGCTTCGTGCAGCCGGAACTGGCGCCTGTACGAGATGCCGCAGGCGAGATTGTCGATGTGGCGATCTCGTATCCCCTGAGCCTGGAAACACAGATGTTGGGATGGAGTGTGCAATGAAGACGCTCCTGTTGTTCGCACTGTTCGTTCTTAGCGCGGGCCAGGCGCAGCAGGATCCCGAACCTCGCGTCCGCGCCGAGTTGGCGGCGGCGCGACAGATGCCCGCCGCGATGGCCGCGCGCGTGCAACCGGTGATCGACCAGGCGTGGGCCGGGTTTGATCCGGCCGCGGCAATGGCGCAGGTGGAGTTCGCGTCGCGGTACTGGCGCCTCGCGGGAAACGAAGGGTACGACGCGACCCTCGACCGCGTGCGGGCTCGGCTCGAAGACGCACGGAGCCCCGGGGCTTCAGCCCCGGGGAGCCTCTTTGTCGAAACCGCAACCACGCCCAGCCCCGGTTGGGACTACACCATCGGCACGCTGGCGCTCATTCGACCCAACCAGCCCGACCTTGTGGTGCTGTCAAAAGAGAAGGAACGCGTGGCCCTGGCCATCAACTCGATCTCCACGGATGGAAAGATTGATGCACCCCTGATCGACGTGGGCCGGGGCCAAGCCGCCGATTTTGAAGGCAAGGATGTGAAAAGCGCCGTGGTGATCGGCGACGCGGACCTTGGCGGCCTCTTCCGGCAGGCGGTGACACAGCGCGGTGCGCTCGGCGCTATCTCCACGTCTATCGCGAAGTACATCGCCGACGACCCGGACGTGTTGCAGTGGGGCAGTATCCCGCTCGACGCCACGCGGAAGGCCTTCGGCTTTAAGGCGTCTCGGCGCGCGGCAACCACACTCCGAGAGGCGCTCAAAGCGGGTCCCCAACGGGTGCGCGTGGAAGTGGCCAGTATGTTCGCCAACAAGCCCGAGCGCACGCTTGTCTACGAAATTCCCGGCCGCACGTTACCCAACGAACGTGTGGTGTTGGCCGCGCACCTGCAGGAGCCAGGCGCCAATGACAATGCGAGCGGCGTCGCGACACTGATGGAACTGGCGCGATCACTCGGCGCAGGCGTGGCGTCTGGGCGCATCCCACCGCCAGCTCGTACCATCACGTTCCTGTGGCTCAACGAGATCAGCGGAAGCCGCGCATGGATCGCCAGGCACCCCGACCTGATGGCCGGCGTGCGCTACATGTTCTCCATGGACATGACCGGTGAGGACGTGGCCAAAACCGGCGGCAGTTTTCTTGTCGAGCGCTGGCCTGATCCCGGTGCGGTCTGGACGCGCCCGTGGGACCCGCACTCTGAGTGGGGCGCCGGTAACGTGAGAGCCAACACGCTGAAGGGCGATCTCATTAACGACCTGCACCTCGCCGTGTGCGAGCTCGTGGCGAAGAAGACGGCCTGGGTGGTGAAGACGAATCCGTACGAAGGCGGCAGCGACCATACGGTGTTTGGCTCCACGGGTGTGCCGTCACTCCTGAACTGGCACTTCACCGATCGGTATTACCACTCGAGCCTGGATACCCCGGACAAGACCAGTCCAGAAGAAATGCGCAATGTCGGCGTCGCGACGGCCTCGTCGGCCTGGGTGCTCGCGTCTGCCGATGAGGCCCTGTCGATGCAGGTGGCCGAGCTGGTGGCCGCGGCCGGCCGCGCACGGTTGGCCGTCGAGCTTCGCGATGGATCGAAGATGCCGGACCACGCCGACGCACTTGCCGCGTGGCGCAAGTGGTCGGCGGAGGCGGTTCGAAGTGTCACGCGCCTTGTGACGGTGCCCGTTTCGCCCGCACTGTCGGCGCGCCTTGAAGCGCTTGTGGCGCCTTACTTGTAGGCCTGGCCCGCAGCCATCGACATCGTCTCAACCATCGATTCGCCACAAGACAAAACGTGCTCGGCTCCTGAACCGGAGACCACTTCCTTGGCGCGCAGGACCTCGCCGGGCGTGTCGCACCTGACCGACAGCATGACGGCGCCATCCTGCACGTGTTCGGCGTAGCGTTTGGCCTCGTACTCCGGCAGGCCCATGGCGACGAGCGCGTCCGCGATCCCACGGGCCGCTCCACCCACACCAGGCTCAGCCAGACTGGCGACAATCGGACCCGTCGCGACCAAGGAGCCCACCTCGGCAACCACGAGCAAGGTGTCGTCGTCAGGCGCCGAGTCGCTGAGGCTGCTGGGCATCAGCACCGAGATGTCGGATGCCGGAAAACCGGCAACGTTGAGCGCCTCCGAAGCGCGCTCCACATCGACGCGCGTCGAATAGATACCGAATACGGCGATGTTCTTGTCTGACATGACTCGACTGTACGCATCGGGGCGCCAGCTGCCTGTACCCCATTGCACAGCGGGCCTCCATGGTCGTTACTCGGTGGCCTTTTCGGCCATCAATTGCGACACGGCCTTCAGCAGGTCTTCGTGTCGCAGACCCGCGAATCGAATGACGCCTTCCTTATCAAGCAAATACATCGTCGGCCACCCGATCACACCCCACGCGGTCGCAATGGGACCATCGGTGTTTTTGGCGGCATAGCCGTCCCACCATGACCTGTAAGGAAGCCGGCTATCGACCTTTCCCTTCCGCGCGACGTCCAGTTTCGCGTCGCTGTTGATCCCCACGATCGCGAACGGTTTGTCTTTGTACAGTTCAAGCATCAGCCGCTGATAGGGATACTCGCTTCGGCAGGGTCCGCACCATTCGCCGGTAAACACCACCAGCGTCACCTTGCCGAGTGTTTCGCTGAGTGTGAACTCGGCGTCGTCGAAGTCCTTGCCCACGATCTCAGGCGCGGCTTTGCCAACAGCGAGATGCTGCACCATCCATTTTCGGTGATCGAGATAGGCCTTGGCGTCAGGCCGCGCCGCGGCCATCTCGTCGATGGCGGTGACGACCCGCGATTCTTGATCTGCTGAGAGCCGGCCGCGTTCGAGCCGATTCTGCAGGCGCCAAAAGTGGATCTCAGCGTCCTTCTGCCACTTGGTCGCGTCAGCCTGTTTCGAGACCAGCGTCGTGAGGGTGGCGATGAGTCCGTCCACATGCGCGTCGGTGTGATTCACCTCGTCGCTACGGATCGGCGAGACGGGTGCGAAGCCGATGTCGTTCGACGCGCCGACACCTGAGGCGGGTGGCGCCGCCGCCTCAGGTGCAGGAACGGGCTTCGTTGAGCCGGAACAGGCCGCCAGCGTAAGACATAGCGCGAAGAGGGTCAGCCGCATCGGCACACGATACCAGATTTCTACTTGCGAACCACCGGATTCGCCGGTGCCCCCTCGGGCCCGGCGGGAGCCGTCGTCGGGAACGTGCCCGTGATCGGCACGCCCATCGGACCCACAGGGATATACACCACCGTGTGGTTTGGTGAACCCACCATCAGCTCCTGCGCTTCGATCGCTTCGTGCTGGATGTACATCGAGCTGAGCTGACCACGGATGATCTGCATCGCGTTCGCGATGCCTTGCGCCTGTACTTCTCGCTTGGTGCGCTCCTTGCGCTCAATTTTAATCTCGGTATCCTTGCGCTGCACCTCCTGCGTCGCCGCCAACTTCAGCGACACCGCATTAGACACTGCGGCGGGATATTGGACGTTGCCCACGACGACGCTTGTAAAGACGCAGGGGGACTCAGTGGCGTACTGCCGGATGCGCGCGAGCACCGCGTCGCCGATCGGAATCAGCGTCTCTTTGACGTCCAGTCCGTTTCGGCGCTGCACTTCATCCCGCGCAAACGTGCGAAGGGGCTCGCGGATGAAGTTGGCGTAGGCGACCTTAACGATGGCGTCGGGATTATGCTCGATGGAATCATTGCTGACCGTCGTGCTGAAGCGATCCATGAACATCAGCACGCGACCTTCGTCGATTCGCCATACGGTATTCACGCGAAACGCGATCGTGAGGTTGTCGCGACTGAGGCCTGCGTCATCGTGCGCCTGCGGTGCGCAACGCGATCTGGGGCATCGCGCCAGACCTGACGCTGGGAGACGTGCAGATGTTCGAGTTGCTGTTTGACCGGCTGATCGCCCAGCGCAAGTTCAACATGTTGCTGCTGTCCATCTTTGGCGCGCTCGCCATCGTGATCACCGGCGTCGGCATCTGTGGCGTGATGGCTTATGTGGTGGACCAGCGGACCCAAGAAATCGGAGTGCGCATGGCCTTGGGCGCTCAGCCAGGCCGCATGCAGCGGATGGTCCTTGGCCGCGCCATGGTGTTTGTGGCGACAGGCCTGGTGATCGGCATGGCCGGCGCCTATGCGCTGTCGGGTGCTGTGCGCGCGTTCCTGGTCAGCGTGGAGCCGGCCGACCCGGTCGTCTACGGATCAACCGCAGCGCTGCTCGTCGCGATCGGTCTGCTCGCGGCCTGGATCCCCTCCCGCCGCGCCGCGCGCGTGGACCCGATCATTGCGCTGAGATAGAGCGAAACGACCTCAGAGGTCGTTTCGCACCCCACCCTCGACCATCGCCACCGTGCCAAGACTCGCGTCGATCGTCACCATCGCGCCGACGGGCAGTGTCCATTGAGGTTGCGCGTGGCCGATCATTGCGCCATGCCAGGCCGGAACGCCGAGCGGCGCCAGGTGATCGGCGAAAATCTCTTCGGGCGTAAACGACGCGAAGCCCTCGCCGGGTCCGCACTCACTGCACGTGCCGAAAATCACGCCGCGCACCTTGCTCAAGATGCCGGCAAGTTTGAGCGACGTCATCATGCGGTCCACCCGGTACCAGTCTTCGCCCACATCTTCGAGGAAGAGAATCGCCTGATCGAAGTTCGGCACGTAGGGTGAGCCGAGAATCGCCGTGAGCACCGTCAGATTCCCGCCGAGCAACCGCCCCGTAGCCCGGCCAGGCGTGATGGTGCGAATACGATTCTCCGTCTGCGTCAGCACGTTGCGGGCGCTCGTCTCATTCGGGTTGTCAAACGTCACCGCTTCTCCGTCGAACAGCACGCGCTTAACGAGAGCCACCGAGTACTCATCCCAACGCCCGCCCGCATTCGGACCGTGAAACGTTACAAGACCCGTGCGCGCGTGAATGCCGTTGAGTAACGCCGTGATGTCGCTGAAGCCCATCAACACTTTCGGATTGCGCCGGATGGTGTCGTAATCGAGCAGCGGTAACAACCTCGACGTGCCCCAGCCACCTCGCGTTGGTAGCACCGCCTTCACGCTCGAGTCGTCGAAGAAGCGATTGATGTCGTCAGCGCGGTCCTTGTCCTGGCCGCCCAGCGACCCATGCCGGTCCATGATGTGCCTGCCCACTTTGACCTTCAGGCCCAGCGCCTCAAGCGACTCACGCGCGATGTCGAGCTCCACCTGTTGAAATGTCGCAGAGGCCGGCGCCACCAGCCCAACGGTGTCACCAGCCCGCAATCGGGCCGGCCTGATCGCGCCCGCCGGTTTCGGAGTGCGCCTGAACGAGCCAGCCGCAATCAACGGAGCCGCGGAACCGAGGAGAAATGTGCGGCGGTGCATGACGCGTGAAAGAATAGCCCATGACACGTCGAGCTTCGATGTTGTTCGCGCTGCTGACGCTGGCCTGCGGCGTGGCCCAGGGTCCCCAGGCTCCCGGTGCCTGGCTCAGCGCACCCGATCAGGTGGCCCGCGGCGTGGAGTTCTTCACCTCCACCGACCCCACACTGGTTGATCCCGCCGGGCCGATTTCCGTGTCGCTCCTGCGCCTCGACCCCACCCGCGTCCGGCTCAGCAGCCTGCTCTCGAACGATCAGGTCATGTACGCCGAGCCCGTGTTGGAAATGGCCACACGCGCCAAGTCGCTGGCCGCGGTTAACGCGGGCTTCTTCAACATCAACAACGGTGAGCCCATCGGCCTGCTGAAAGTGGCCGGTGAACTCGTCAGCGACACGCCAATCTCCAAGGGCGCCATCGCGATCTGGTCTCCTGCCGATGGGCGCACTTCGCTCGCCTTCGATCAAGTGAGCGCCCGAGTGGAACTCCACGCCCTCAGCGCGGGCCGCTCCGTCGTCGTGCCGATCGACGGCGTTGATACCACGCGCGCGCGCGGCAAGCTCATGCTCTATTCGCCGAAGTACCACGAACACACTGACACTGCGGGCAACGGCGTGGAATGGGTGCTCAGCGGCAAGCCACTCACGGTTACTGCCGTGAGGCGCGACGCCGGCAGTACACCGATTCCCGTTGATGGCCTGGTGTTGTCGTTTGGCGGACTCGAACTTCCCGAACCCTTGAGCCTGCTCGTGCCGGGCGTGACCCTTGAGGTGCGCCGCACATGGACATCAGTCCACGGACTCGAAAGCGATCGGCTCGAGTCTGCCGATCACGTGGTGAATGGCGCGGGGCTCCTTCGCCGGGGTGGTGTGTCGCTGACCAGTTGGGACGTGGAGAAATTCAGCGGCACGGCCTTCATCCAGTCGCGTCACCCGAGGACGATGGTGGGTGTGGACCGGATGGGGTTTATCTGGCTGGCGGTGGTGGACGGAAGGCAGCAGGTGAGCGTGGGGATGTCGTTCAGCGAGCTGCAGCGTCTGGCCGATCGGCTGGAACTCACCGATGCGCTAAATCTGGACGGAGGCGGATCAAGCACGATGGTGGTGCGCGGCAAGATCGTCAATCGACCGTCAGACGCCGCGGGTCCACGCGCGGTCAGCGATGCGATCGGCGTCTCAGTGAGATGAGCCGCTACGGTCGGATGCGCATGATTGAGATGTGCGGGCCCAGCGTGTTGGTATCCGCGTGGAACGTGGCTACCGGCTCCGTCCGTGCCACCAGATCTCGATACGCCGCTGCCTTTGCCTGGTCGGCAAACGGCCCCGTGAAATAAGGATCGGTTTCCGCCGCAGTGGTGACCAGGTACATCCCGCCCTGTTCCTTGTAAGTCTTAAGTCTCAAGCGGAAGATCCACGAGCCGGTGAACAAAGTACGCCTTGATCGTCGGTGGGAGGGCCACCGCGGCCGCCTCAACAAACACCAATTGCCCGGGTGGCACCTCGCGAACGATCCACGCGCAGGCCAGTTCCTCCGTACGCGGGTGCGCGTGGTCGCGTACCCAGCCGATGGCCGATCTCGCAGGCAGCACCAACAGTGCGATCACGGCGATGCGGAAGGCCCAGATTCCAGCGGACGCGAACCGCGTCGAGCCGTTCCACCTCGCGACGAGCGCCGTTCCCAGGCACAGGCAGAACATGGGCATCATCGGCAGCAGGTAACGGCCGTACTGCAGACCTCCCTGCTTGCCGAGCATGAAAAACCAGAGGCAGGGGAACACCAGCACGATGGCGGCGCCCGACAGAGTCAGCGGCATGCCGCGGCGCAGGGCCACGAGCGCGACGCCGACCACGCCGAGGACAATGGCGACATAGCCGACATTGGTGGGTGCCATCTCGATCCACGAGAACCAGTTACGCATGTACTTGAGGTAGATCCACGCGGCTTCAAATGGATGTCTGCCCTGAGTGTAGCTTTGCGAAAGCTTGCCAAACCCGTTGAGGAACGCCGGCAGGTCCAGCACGGTGTACGGCGACGTCAGGAGGAAAGCCCCACCTGCGCCGAGCAGCGCAAGGCCGAGACCGCGCAGCCGTGAACCGGCAGGCAGCACCAGCGCCGCGGTCAACGGCATGATCAGCGTTACCGCGCCGTTGTATTTCACCGACGCGGCCAGCCCTGCCATCCAGGCTGCGGCGACCACTGCAGGCATACGACCGCACTCGACGGCGCGCAATGACATTAACAGAGTTGCGGTGATCAGCAGTGTCAGTGGCGTGTCGGTCAGGGCAAAGTGTGATTCGCGTACATGCTGCGGAAGCACCGCCATCACAAAGCCGGCCATCAGGACCACCTGTGGGCCGAGTCGCAACCCGATCCGGTAGACCAGGTAGACCGTCAGCGTGCCCAGCGCGGCAGTCACCAGTCCGCGTTCGGCAGGAGATCGCCGATCCAGACCGCATCGACCCTGGACCACTGCCCGGCCACGGCTCCCAGCAGGAAGGTGAACACTCCGACGACCGTGTGCAGATAGATCGAGAGGCCACCATAGTCGAAGAAGTGCGGATTGAAGTCGCCCGTCTTCATGATCTGGAGGGCCATGCCGACGACGAATGGCTCGTCGTTGGCCACGCGATAGGGCGCGCCGGCGCCGATGGCGATGACGACGAACGCGGCCAACCGGTGGCGGCGGCCCAACGAAGGGAGCGGGGAATCCAGCACGGTTTGGCGGATTATATGTGAGGGGGAGCAATGCCAGTGAGAACAGCTGCTTTAGTGGCCTGTATTGGCCTGGTCTTTGGCCTTCGGCCCATCGCGTCGCAGGAGCCGACATTTGGTGCGCGCCTGGAAGCCCTGCGCACACAGTCCAACTTGCCCGCAGTAGCCGGCACGACGTTTACGTCAGCCGACGTGTCAGCCGTGAGCGCCATCGGCGTGCGAAAACTGGGTGACGACTCACTTGTCACATCGGCCGACCTCTGGCACATCGGCTCGATCACCAAGTCTTTTACGTCGATGCTGATGGCCAAGTCCGTTGAGCGGGGTGAAATGGCGTGGACATCCACATTGGGCGACCTGCTTGGACCACGAGCGGGGAAGTTCGCGGCCGTCACACTGTCACAGTTGCTGAGTCATCGCGCCGGCCTTCCGGCCAATGTGCTGCCCGGGATGATGGCGACGGTGGCGCAAGGATCACCCACGGTTGATTTGCAGCGGCAGCGCGTGCTCGACGCGGCGCTCGCCACCGAACCGACTGCTGCACCCGGAGCGGCATTTCTTTACTCGAATCTCGGGTACATCATCGCGGGCGCGATCCTCGAGGCGAGGTCCAAGAAGGCGTGGGAAGACCTGGTGCGCGACGAAGTGCTGTCACCGCTGGGGCTCGCCAGTGCGGGCAATGGCCCACCGGGCGTGCCCAACCTGCTCACACAACCGCGAGGCCATCGTCGTGCCACGAGCGGAACGCTGACGCCAGTCGAACCAGGTATCGGTGCCGACAACCCGCCGTACCTTGGGCCAGCGGGTCGATTGCACATAACCGTGGGCGATCTCGCGCGCTGGGGACAGGCGCACCTGCAAGGTGAACGCGGGCAGGACGGCATCGTCAAAGCCGATACCTTCAAGCGGCTGCATCAGCCCGAGAGCGGCGCTTATGCGATGGGCTGGGTCTCGCAAACGATGCCCGACCGGCGCGTCATCTGGCACAACGGCTCCAACACCATGTGGTACGCCATCGTCGCGTTCGATGCCGCGGCCGACCGCGGTGTGGTGATTGTCACCAACGGCAGCATCGGCGCGGCGCAAGCGGTTGACGCCGCCGCGATGGCCGCGATCAGGATCAAGTAGGGCGACACTCGGGCTGGTCCTCAAGGCCGAGGACCTGGCAGCAAACCTTTCGCGGCATTCAACCGTCAAATGCACAGAAGACAAGTAGATTGATTATCTACTTAGTCATGTGCCAAGCTGGTGTCTATGCCTGCCGACAATAAGAGCGACCTTTCTTTTCTGCCACTTACACCGTTCGCCTTCCAGGTATTGCTCGCTTTGGCAGACGGAGCCAGGCATGGCTACGCCATCATCAAAGAGGTCGAAGAGCGGTCAGGGGGATCGGTCAGGCTCCGGACCGGCACGCTGTACACACTTCTGCAACGCCTGATGAAGCAGGAACTGATTGCCGAACCAGGGCTAGCATCCGTCGAGCTGACCCCTGGACTCCTGGACCCCAGGACCCCGATCAGCGGCGGCGACGCCCCCGGCCCCGCCGCCCGCGCCGATTCCCGCCGACGCTACTACCAACTGACCATCCTGGGCGACGCGGTGCTCCGTGCCGAAGCCCAGCGCCTGGAAGTCCTCATCGGCGACGCCCGACGCAAACACGTCCTCAGCGACGCGGGGGGAGTGTAACGGTGACCCGATCGGCACTCGTCCCCCGCCCGATGGGTGATGCGCCTGTCGCCCGCATCGCATCAAAGTATGTGGCGCGATGATGGCGAAGAGACCCTGATGGAGGTGTGTCGAGAGGCCCGCGCCACTCGCGGGTGGTGGGGATTGGCGCACACCGCCTTCGCCGAAATCGCTGACATTGCCCGCGCCTCCGTCAAAGCGCGCGCCGGGATCCCCGCGCCGATCACAGGCGGCCATGCACCGAACATTCCGCCGCACAAAGGCCGGTCCTTGATACAGACCCTCGCGCATGATATCCGCCTGGCCGTTCGCAGCCTGCTCGCCAGCCGCGTGCAATCCACTATCGCGATTCTCACGCTCTCGCTTGGCATCGGCGCCAACACCGCCATCTTCAGTGTGATCGACTCGTTGCTGATCCGTCCGATGCCCTTCGCCCAGGTCGATCGGCTCGTCGAGCTATACAACTTCGCAGAGAAATCGAAGGTCTCGTTTCCAAGATTCACACGCAACCTGTTCAGGGAGTGGCAGGGCCAGCGCGACCTGTTCGATCGCGTCGAGGCGTACGACCTCGACTCGGTGATCTATCAGGCCACCGACGGGGCCCGCACAGTGAATGCCGCCTTCGTGTCACCCGAACTACTTTCGATGCTGGGAGTGGCGCCCGCTCAGGGCCGGTTGTTCGGAGCAGGCGACGGCCGGCAAGGCACAGACGGCCAGGTGGTGATCAGTGAACGCTTCTGGCGGGAATCACTTGGCTCGATGACCGGCGTTGTGAATTCCACGCTCGTCCTCAACGCCCGCCCGCACACAGTCATCGGCGTACTTCCATCCACGTTCCACTTTCCAAACAAGGCGCAGGACTTGTGGCTCCCGCTCAATGTGCAGGAGCCGCCGGCCTGGCGCACCGACGGCGCCGAGGTGGTGCCGTTCGCGCGCCTCCAGCCGGGCTTGGCGTTTGAGCAAGCCGCCGCTCGCGTCAAGGAGCGCGGGGGTCGTCTGGCCAAGGCCTCCGGCGGAGACGATGGGATGACCGCCACACTGCGTTCGCGCCAGAAGATCGGCGACGCATGCACTCGCCAATCACTCGTCGTCCTCGGCGGTGCGGTGGGCTTTTTGCTGCTCATTGTGTGTGCCAACATCGCGAACCTCTCGCTGGCACGCACGCTTGCGCGCAGTCGCGACTTCGCCGTGCGGTCGGCCCTTGGCGCGAGCCGTCGCGATCTGATCCGCGAGACCGCCGTCGAAAACCTTGTTATCGGCGGGTTGGGATCGGCCGCAGGCCTGGCCGTGGCGTGGGGTGCATTGGCCCTGTCGGGCGCGCTGATCCCCGAAGAGATGGTGTTTCAAAGCATGCACACGATCGACCTCGATGGGCGTGTGTTGTCTTTTGCCGTCATCGCAGGGCTATTCACCTCACTGCTCTTTGGGCTGCCGCCGGCCATTATCGGATCCCGCGCCAATGTGCTCGGCGTCCTGCGCCAGGAGTCGCGTTCTTCGGTCGGCTCGATCGCCTCGCGACGTATTCGTTCCTCACTGGTGGTGGCTGAAGTGACGATCGCCATCGTGCTGCTTGTGGGCGCGGCGCTGATGGCCAGGAGTTTCCAGAAGCTGCATTCGACCGACCGCGGCTTTGATTCGAATGGGTTGGTGGTCATGAGAGTCGGCTTTCCCTCGGGGCCTTATGCAGACCCGGCCGTCCGAGACCGACTCGTTGATGCCGTACTCACAAAAGTTCGGCGCCTGCCTAGTGTGCTGGCCGCCAGCGCCGGCTCCGTGCCGCCCGACACGGACGGAATCGCCTTCGCCTAGCTCGAATTTCTGGATCGACCCGGGCAGCTGAGCGATGAGGTGGTGGTGCCCGTCTACAAAGTCTGGCCCGACTACTTCTCCACGATCGGGTTGAAGATTATCGAAAACCGCCCCTTTACCAAAAACGACCTTGTCGCCTCGGCCATTGTGTCCCAGAGCTTTGCGAAGAAGTTCTGGCCCGGTAAATCATTCCGGTATGCGGAAAGCGCGCGCTCGTTCACCGTCGTCGGCGTCTCAAACGAAGTCCGCCAGTTGAACCTGGACGATGCGGAGGGGGTGTTTGAGTGGTTTCAACCGATGCGGCTGCCCCCGGGAGCGACGACGCGGCCCCGACCGAATCCGTCGTCGATCATCGACTACCGCACGTTTGTGGTCAGGGCCGACAACGTGGCGACAGTGATCCCAACCTTCAGTCAGGCTGCGCATCGCATTGACAACCGTCTGGTCATCTGGGAAACCAATGTCGTCAACGACCTGTTCGACGAGGCGATTACGCGGCCCCGGCTTGTGCTGGTTCTGCTGTTGACGTTTGCCGCCATGGGACTGGTGCTTGCCGCGGCGGGTATCTACGGCGTGTTGTCGTACCTCGTGACGCAGCGGATGCGCGAGATTGGTATTCGACTCGCGCTGGGCGCCAGTCCTGAAGGTGTCTTCAGGCTCATCCTCTCCAATGGACTCAGCCTCACCGTGACAGGGCTTGCGATTGGACTCGTCGCGTCCTATTTCCTTGTGCGCGTGATGCGGACGATTCTCTATAAAGTGGAGCCGTCTGATCCGATCGCTGTGATCGGTGTATCTGCGCTGCTGTTGGTGGCCGCGTCAGTAGCGTGCTGGCGGCCGGCGCGCCGTGCGATGAAAGTGGATCCGGTTAACTTGCTGCGCGAGCAATAACGCGGCTGATGTCGGCCATCAGCGTCTCGCTGACGGCGCGGTCAGTAATGCCGCGAGTGAGAATCACCAGCACATAGGGGCGCGCGGCATACACGATGCCTGCGTCGTGATGGATGCGGGTGATCCATCCGGTCTTGTGCGCCACGGGCGTGTCGGCCGGCAGGCTGGCGGGAATGCCGTCATTAAATTTCTGGCGTTTCAGGATCTCGATCATCGCCGCGCTCGCTTTTTGGCTGACGGCCGCGCCGCGGCCGATGGCCTCAAACAGCACCAACAGGCCGCGCGCGTCAGTGGTGTTGTTCTTGCCGGCATCAAAGGCCTTCTAATCCTCGACGCCGCGCATCACCTGCATCCCGACCGCGCCCATCGTGTCCACCGTGGCCTGCACGTTTGCCGCCCGCAGGTGCTCGATCAGGATGTTGGTGGCCAGATTGCTGCTGGCGGTAATCGACGCATCCACAAGCGCGCGAAGGCTGAGCTGCTTGCCCATGGCCTTGTACATTTCGCCGTCGGAATCTTCCGTGGCCGAGAGGACGTACGGGCTGCCGTCAAAGATGCTCGTGAACTGATTGGTGACCAGCACTTTGTCGTCGAGCTTGCGCAAGCCGTTTTCCACTTGCCGGAACAGCTCGATCATCACCGGCACCTTCATAGTGGACGCGGCGTGGAATCTGAGATCGGGGCGAATGAGGATCTCTTCGCCCTTCGTGCTGTTGAGTGGGCGCCAGGCCACAGCCACTTCGGCGCCGCTCGCGGCGATGAGGGCATCCACCTCGGCCCGGATTTTCGCGAGGTCCGCCACGGGGGGCGTGACGACATCGGGCGGCCTGGAAGTGGGGGCCATCTGGCCCACCAGTGCCCACAGCGCAAACGTGGCGAGTGTGGCGCGAATCAACACGAGAGGATTCTACTTGCCGCCCCGAAGCGCCGCCAGTTCCCGATCGATCTGATCGCGGATGGACTTGATTCGGCGTTCGTCCGTGGCGTCGCTCAGTTCCTTGTAGAGTTTGCGAATGGCCCACCAACCCACGTGGTTGACCAGGCCCCATTCCAGCATCTCCAGGGGCTTGATCCCCCCGGAGCCATACAGTTCCTTCGGTGTGACCAACCCCAGGAACTCCTGGTGCGTCATCCCCGCGCCAGGCACGGGTCCAAAGCGCAGGTCGAAGTTCTTCGAGAACTCCTTGAACGACGGGCCGCCTGGCGCAATGGTCTCAGTGTAAAAACGCACGCGGCCGTCGTCGATCCTCACGCGAATCGGTCGTTCGAGTGCGATTTTGATGCGCCCGAGGTCCACTGGCAGGTCTGGAGGCGCTTCCTGCGTGACGGCTGGTGGAGGGGTGGTGGGAGGGACGGTTTGCGCCGACGCCTGTGACAGCCAGCCCCCGTCTCCAACCAGGAGGAGGAGAAAGATTGGACACAAGAGGGATCGTGCTGCCACGTCGTTAGGACGCACACCGCCCTCCCACAGCCTGACCTAAGCAAGTCGAGTGCCACGACGATGTGGCCGGAAACATTAGGCGACTGGGTTGATCAGCCCGTCGAGATTGGCCCATGTGTCCCCATCGAGCAACACCAAGGTGTGCAAATACAACTGCACTGCGTCGGCGGAGAATGTGGCCTTGAGCGTTTGCACGGCCTCGGTGAGCCGGGCCTTATCGGGCGCGGCCACGTCTTCGGCAGAGATCAAACCGTTGTCGTGGGTGATCCCCAGCGCATCAAGAAAGGCGCCCATCATCGGCCGTTCGGCCTCCAGGTGATAGGCAATCAGCGCCCTGGACGCGACCACGTCCGAGACGTCATCCATGCCCGCCAGAAGCTTCGCACGGCGCGCGATCGGCAGCGACGGCACACTCTTCGGCCTGAAGTTGAGCTTTCGGGCGATGGTTACGATGACCTCCACCTGCTGCTCAACGCCGTGTTCATCGTTCCAGAAGGAAGTGGCGGCAATCAGCCGCTTCTCCGCAGGCAGCTCTTTCCACAAAGCACTCGGGCGCATGGGGAGATTGTACTTGTTGTCCAGGGTCCAGGGCCCAGGGTCCATATAGACTTGTCACTTGCCGGATCGTCTGTTCACTCCGAGATTTTTCGTCATGTGCGCGTACACG
The DNA here is from genome assembly GCA_009694745.1 of Acidobacteriota bacterium. GTDB lineage: Bacteria > Acidobacteriota > Vicinamibacteria > Vicinamibacterales > SCN-69-37 > SYFT01. The sequence goes on along the minus strand of SHUF01000012.1, from coordinate 28,359 downwards.
TTCACCGTGTTCGTGTCGCTGTTTCAGTTGTTGCCGGCGGCGCCGTATCACGTGCTGGCGCTTGGGGGCACCACGTTTGCGGCGGGGTTGTTCCTCGGCTTCCTGACGTATGCGTCCGCGCTCTCAGCGCCGATTACCGGACAGATCGCCGACCGTCTCGGACATCGCCGCGTGCTGATCGTCGTCAGCCTCGTGCTCGCCGTGTTTTCGGTGAGTTACGCCTTCATCACGAACTACCGCGTGTTGCTCGGCTTTGTGTTTGTGCACGGGTTGTTCTGGTCGGGTCTGCTTGCGGCATCGGGCGCGTATATGACGGCCACGCTGCCTGAAACGCGGCGCGCTGAGGGGCTGGGCTATTGGGGGTTGTCGTCGGTCACCGCGCTGGCGATCGCACCGCCGTTCGGGTTCTGGGTTTTCAGTTTCGGCTGGGCCACGATGTGTTTTGAGGTGGCCGCGCTGAATCTGATCATGGCGGCCATCGCCTGGCATCTGCCCGATGATCGCGACGAAGCGGCGGCGCTGCCACCCCGGCCTCGCACACTTCAGGACCTGGTGGAGTGGCGCGTGCTCGCGCTGTCAGTCTCCATGGCGCTCATTGCGTTCGGATACGGAAGCCTCACTAGCTTTTCAGCCATGTTTGCCGACGAGTTGGGTGTCTCGCCCCGCAGCCTCTTTCTCACGGTGATGGCCTCGGCCATTCTCGTCGGCCGCGTCTCGGTGGGTCGTTTCCTCGACAAGGTCGGCCACCGGCGCGCCCTGTTGCCGTGCCTGGCCGCCACCGCGCTGGGCATGACTTTGCTGGCCCTGGCCAACGGCATCGTCATGTTCCTGCTCGCGGCACTGGTATTCGGTGCAGGGTTCGGCCTGGTCTATCCGGCCTACACCGCGTACATCATGAAGCGCATTCCGCAATGGCGGCGTGGGGCGGCGTTTGGCGCCATGCTCGCGGCGTTTGATACGGGCGTCGGCAGCGGCTCCACGGTGATGGGCGGTCTGATTCACCAACTCGGATTTCGTCCGGCGTTTGGCATCGCCGCGGCCCTTGCCGTCCTGTCACTGCCGTATTTCCTGTTTGCCGAAAAACGATTCGGATTCAAGTGATCCGTTTATCCTGTCTGGGGGTCTTGACGATATGAACCTGAAGCCACATTTCCTTGCGCCTGTTCTCGGGATGTTGCTGGTGAGCGCGCCATCTACCCAGCCACAAGTGGCACCCGCCACCCTGGTGCTCAACAACGGCCGGGTTGTCACCGCCGATGACGCGCGGCCGGTGGCTGAGGCCATCGCGGTGAACGGCGACACGATTGTGGCGCTCGGCACCAATGCTGAGATTGGCCGCTACATCGGGCCAGCGACACAGGTCATCAATCTTGCCGGGCAAACCGCGATTCCCGGGTTCATTGAAGGGCACGGCCATTTCACTGGCATTGGCCAGGCGAAGCTGGGCCTGGAACTGATGAACACAAAGAGCTGGGACGAGATCGTCAAGATGGTGGCCGACGCGGCTGCCAAGGCGCGACCCGGGCAGTGGATCATCGGGCGCGGGTGGCATCAGGAGAAGTGGTCGTCAGTGCCGCAACCAAGCGTGGAAGGGTTTCCCACGCATGAGTCGCTCGATAAGGTCTCGCCCAACAATCCCGTGTACCTGACCCATGCCAGCGGCCACGCGTCGTTTGCGAATGCCAAGGCCATGGAGCTGTCGAACCTGACGGCGAAGACCCCGAATCCGGCCGGCGGCGAAATTCTGAAAGACAAAGCGGGGAATCCGACGGGACTTCTTCGCGAAACCGCATCGGGCCTGATTCGACGCGGCGCCGGGCAGCCGGTGCCGACGGCAGAGGAGCGCGAAGCGGAAGGCGAACAGGTCATTGAACTGGCCAACCGCGAGATTTTGTCGAAGGGCGTGACCAGCTTCCAGGATGCCGGGTCGAGTTTCACCGACGTCGAACGCTTCAAGCGGATGATCGATGCCGGCCGGCTGCAAGCGCGGCTGTGGGTGATGATTCGCGGCGGCGGGAGCCCAGAGCAGCTGTCGCGGGGACGTGTGATCGACTACGGCAACAAACACCTGACGGTGCGCGCGATCAAGATTGCGGTGGACGGCGCGCTCGGGTCGCGTGGTGCATGGTTGCTCGCGCCGTATTCGGATTCAGTGACCAGCTCGGGCCTTGGGCGAGACCTCGAGAATGTGCGGACCACGGCGCAGCTCGCGATCGACCACGGCTATCAGTTGTGCCTGCATGCGATCGGCGATCGCGCCAACCGCGAAGTGCTCAACATCTATGAAGAGGCGTTCCGCAAGAACAACCGGAACGGCAAAGACCTGCGGTGGCGCGTGGAGCATGCGCAACACATCCATCGCAACGACATTCCGCGGTTCGGTCAACTCGGTGTGATCGCCGCGATGCAGGGCATTCACGCCACGTCGGATGCGCCGTACGTCACGGCGCGACTTGGCGCCGAGCGCGCGGAAGAAGGCGCCTACGTCTGGCAGAAGCTGATGAAGTCTGGCGGCATGGTCATCAACGGCACCGACGCCCCGGTGGAAGACGTGGATCCAATCGCGAGCTACTATGCCACAGTCACCCGCAAGGTGGCGGATGGTTCGGTGTTTTACCCCGACCAGCGGATGTCACGGATCGAGGGACTCAAGTCCTACACACTCTGGGCCGCCTACGGCGCGTTTGAAGAACAGACCAAGGGCTCACTCACCCCCGGCAAACTCGCCGACATCGTCGTGCTCTCGAAAGACATCACTACTGTTCCAGACGACGAAATCCGCCAAGCGAAGGTGGTGTATACCATCGTTGGCGGAAAGGTCGTCTATCGGTAATTAGGAACCTCAGGAACTTGGGAACTGATTCACACATTTCCGACAGTTCCTCAGTTCCTAATCTCCCAACTTCCTAATTTCACTAGGCTCCCACAGGTTGCGCGTCGTTCTTCCGGTTACTCGGGCCGGTCGGACGCGGCCCACGACCACCGTCACGTCCGCCGGACCCTGGACCTCGCCCGGACCCTGGACCCTGGACTCTGGACCCTGGACCTGGACGGCCTCCGGGGCGGCCTCCCCCGAAACCGCCGCCGGGGCCACCCACAGGCGCGCTCACGTGCAGCTTCACCTGTTCCATGACGCGCTTGCAGGCGGCTTTGAACCTGCCTTCCAGCGCGTGTGTGTCTTCGCTTGGCACCGGCGCAATCCGCTGCCACGCGTCCTGAGCTTCCTCAACCGTTTCGCCCGCCGCGCGCCACTTCGAATCGTCGGCGCGGTGGCCCATGGCGTTACTGGCCAGCGCTGAGCGCAACCGCTCGGCCAGCAGTTCCGTGGCCGACTTGTTGGACGCCGCCGCCGGCTTTTCTTCCTTGATGAGCGCCTCAACCTTGGCGATGAGTTTTTCCATGCGTTCATGGATGGCCGCCGGGTCGAGGTCGGTGCCCGCAAACGCGGCCGGCCACTTCGCGACGAGCGTGGCCAGCGCGGCCTTCCAGCGCCCGTGCAGCTCCTTCATCTCGGGGCTCACCACGACCGGGGCCTTCGAAATGATGGTGCGCAACGTTTGCACCTGGGCTGCGAGATCTTCAGGCGCTTCTTCGCCGGCCGCCAGGGTCTCGAGCGACACGACGAGCGCCACGTGTTCAGCGATCTTTTCTGCAGCCGCGATCTGGTGCCGGTTGTAATACCGCTCGAAGAATTTGTCGGCTGCGTCCCGGAAGCGGTTCCAGATGACTTCGCTCTTGTTGTGGCGCACGGGGCCGATGGTCTTCCAGTCGGCCTGCAGCCTCTTCATCTCGGAAGATGCCGCATCCCACTCGGTGGACTCGGCCAATTCCTCTGCGCGCACGCACAGCGCTTCCTTGCGCGCGAGATTTTCGGACCACTCCTTCTTCTTGGACACCAGGTCGTCGCGCCGCTGTGTGAAGAAGGTGTTGCACGCCGCACGGAATTGCTGCGCCAGGTCGCGGGCGGCATCGCGCGGCACGGGTCCCGTCTCCTGCCACGCCTTCTGAAGTTCCTGGAACTTCGCGGCGGTCTTGGCCCAGTCGGTCGAAGTCGCCAGTGCCTCGGCCTGCTCCACGAGCGCGGCCTTGGCCGCTACGTTGATGCCGCATTCCTCGCGCAACTTGGCGAAGTAGATTTCGCACCGGCTGCGAATGAAGTCCGTGGCGGTCTTGAAGCGATCCCAGAGCCGCTGCGCTGAGTGGCGCGGCGCGTCGGCCACTTCCTGCCACCGCAGGTGAAACTCACGCAGCGCTTTCGCCGTGGCCGCAAGTTCTGCGGTTTTGCCGGCCTCTTCTTCGACCTTGAGCGACGCCACGATGGCTTCGGCCATTGCGATGAGCTGTTCCTGCTGCTGGGCGTTGGCGAAGCGGCGCCAGTCGTCCATATCGCGCAGATGCTTCACGCGCGGTGCCACGGTTTCCTGCTGCACGCGCAACGCGGCGATGGCCTCGGTCACTTCCTTCGTGTGGTCGCCCGAGCCCACTTCTTCAAGCGCTGTCATCACGTCGCGCAGCACGCGCTCACCTTCGCGCAGTGTGATCGTTTCCGATTCCGCCGTGCGCTTCGCGCGTTCGGCCAGGCGCTGGAGTTTCACGGCCAGATCGAGCTTCGATTTTTCCGCCGCTTCGCGTGCCGCCGCCTCACGCGCTTCGAATGCGCGTGAGACGACGGCCAGGCGATCCGCCAGGTCAGTGGCAGGGCGCGACGCGTCGGCAAGTGTGGCCACCATCGCGCGAGCGTCGCGCGACAGGGCCTGCCAACGGCCGGCAGCGGCCTCATCTTCCTGTGCGGGCAGGGCTTCAGCCTCGACCACGAGCGTTTCGAGCGAGGCACGGGTTTCTTGCAGGGCGGCGCCAAGGGCGTGCCGCTTGCGGCAGGCGCCGACGGCCTGCGCAAATCGCGAGGCCAGCTGATCCGCCTCGGGGCCATTGCCCACAAGCGGCGTGAGCTGCGCCCACTCTTCTTCGATCGGGACGAGCTGTTCGATGATGTCATCGCCTTCGATCGTTTCCACGCGCTGACAGAGCGCTTCGCGGCTCGCGAGCGCTTCACCACGCCGGCGCGCCTTTTCAACCGCCGCTTCAATTTCGTTGCGACGCTGCGAGATGCGCGCGCGTGTCGCTCCTTCACCGGAGGCAAATCTCCGCGCAGCGGCCGCGTCCGGGCCCGACAGGGCCTGCCACGCGGCGCTGATGCGCGTCAGGTCGGCCTCGGTGCGGTCGGGATCTGAAATGTCAGTGAGACCTTCGACCGTATCGCACAGCAACGCTTCCTGGCGCCGCAGCTCTTCTTCGGCCGCGCGCCGTGCTGCCTCGGCATCCTCAATCGCCTGCAGCATCGTCTTTGCTCGGCGTGCCACGGCTTTCTGTTGCGACCGGGATTCAATCGTCTTGAGCAGGGCCGCGTCTTCAGCCAACGGTGTGGCGGCGGTCGCAGCCAACCGATCAAACGCGGCCAACGCCACATCCTTGTGGGCACTGTTGAGCGTGGTGTCGAGCAATTCGTCGGCCGAGGTCAGTCGCGCGCAGGCCGCAAGGGCCGTGCTTTCACCCTTGGCCTGGCGGGCCACGCCGCCGAGCGAACGTTCGTCAGAGAGTCGGCTCAGGGCCACTTCGCGCACGGCGTCGGCCGCCGCGCTCTTGGCCACAGTCGCCAGGCGCCGGTTGTCGGCCAGAAGGCCGGCGGCCGCCACCGACAGGGTGGGGTTGGCCGGGTCGGTCGCGAGCGCCAGCAGGCGATCCGCTGCGGCGTCCTTCAGAGCCTGGTCCGCATCTGTTGTGGTCACACGCCCAAGAACAGCCGGGTCCGACACCACGTCAATGGCCGCGCGCCTGACTTTGGCGTCCGGATCACTGTCCGCCATGGTCGCCAACTCGACGGGGTCCGTCAGTTCGCGAAGCGCCTCGAGCCTGATGGCGGGGTCAGCGTGTTTCCAGCGGGGTTGCGGCTTGAGTTTGTCGAGGATGCCCACGCCTTCCCCATAAGGAAAGGCCGTGCCGTACCGGGGCCTCTGATTGGCTCGGTCCCGTACAGGCGCCGTGTCCGTTTCGATTCAACCAGTTACGGCAGGTACTCGGGGGGACGTCGGAAAGCGCCAGAGACCCCGGAATCCGGGTGCCTGAATCCCGCGATCCAAGCGAGTGGACCGATCAGATTCCTTCGAGCTGGGTCACCATCCGGTCGAGTTGCTCCACCACGGCCGCCACGGTGTCGGGCTGCGAAAGGTCAATTCCGGCCCTGGCGAGCTGCTTCATGGGATGGTCATTGCCCCCAGAGGAGAGTAATTCGATGTATCTCGTTCGGGCCGCCTCCCTGTCACCGGCGTCGCCCGCCATCAGCGTCTTGGACAGTTTCGCCGCCGAGGCGAAACACGTGGCGTATTGGTAGACGTAAAAGGGCGAGTTGAAGAAGTGCGGAATCCGGGCCCAGGTGATCGGGGTCAGTTCTTCAAGGCTCACGGCATCGCCGTAATACGCCTCGCACAAGTCCTTGTAGAGGGCGTTCAGGACATCGGCCGTGATGGGTTCGTCGCGCTCCACCCGCCGATGCACCTGCAGTTCAAAGTCCGCGAACATGACCTGGGTGTAAAACGTGCTCGTGATGTTGTCGATGGCGTGCTGGAGCAGCACCGACCGTTCGTTGTCGCCGCTGGTGCGCTCCAGCAGGTGATCGAGGAGCAACGCTTCGTTTAGTGTGGACGCCACTTCGGCCACGAAGATGGTGTAGTCCGAATACACAAACGGCTGGGTTTCGTGCGAAAGCATGGTGTGCATCGAATGGCCCATCTCGTGCGCCATCGTAAACACGTCGTCCAGCGTTTCGTTCCAGTTCATCAGCATGTACGGGTGTTTGCCGTAGACGCTGGCGGAGTAGGCGCCGCTGCGCTTGCCGTCGTTTTCGAAGATGTCAATCCAGCGCTCCGAGAACCCGCGGCGCATGCGCGCCTGGTAGTCGGCGCCGAGCGGCGCTACGGCTTCCACGATGGGCGCGGCCACGGTGGAGTAGTCGTAGCGGTGATCCCATTCCACGACGGGGATCGAGAAGTCGTAGGGGTAATAACGCTCGAGCTTCAGGCGGTCGCGCCGCAACCGGTGATACCGGCGCATCGGCTCCACGCCGGCGCGCGCAGCGGCGATGAGATTTTCCACCACGGCAGCGGGAATGGCGTTGCCGTGCAGTGCGGCATCCAGGCTGCTCGTGTAGCCGCGCGCGCGCGCCTGGAACCAGTTGCGCTGGCACACGCTGTGGTAGAGCGACGCATACGTGTTGATGTTGGCGGCGTAGGTGCCGTAGTGCGCGAGAAATGCGAGTCGCCGGTCGGCCTGATTGCGGTTGCCCGCCAGCACCGCGCGGTACTGGCCGTACGACATCTTGACCGTTTCGCCCATGCTCAGGGTCACGTCGGGAAACTTCGCGTCCGCTGTGGACAACGCGCTGTACGCCTCATTTGGCGCGGCGTTCACGCGAGCGGCCAATGACAGCAGGCGTTCGCCGGCTTCGTCCAGCACATGCTCTTGCTGCCGGTACACCTCTTCTATGGCGAATCGGTACAGAGCCAGATCCGGAGTCGCCTCCATCCAGCGGCGAACGGTGGCCAGGGGAATGGTGAGCAGTTCGGGGCTGAACCACGACGTGACCTGCTGCCAGCGGGCAAACAGCGCCTCGATGGTCTGGCGCTTTGCGTTGATGTCGTTGTCGCGCTGGTCCTCGTCGTACTTCAGCGAAGGAAAGTAGTAAACCGTGTGCGCCAGTTTGCCCAGGGCGTCACTCTGCCGGAAGGCCTTCAGCAGCTGCTCAGGTCCCTGGCCCAGCGTGCCCTTGAGGGCCGCATATTCATCGATCTTGAGCTCGAGTTGGCTGCGGTCGGCTTCCCAGGCCTGCCAATCGGGGTAAATGTCGGCCAGGTTCCAGGTGTATTCCACTGGGATGTCGGCCCGATTGCGGCTCTTCACGGCGGCGGTGGTCATGGTCCCCCGATCATACCTGCCGGGCTATAATCCTGACTCTTTCGTGCTCCCGGTTCTGGAGGTTGAATGTTGAGGCATCTTCGATTCGTTGGGTTGTCTGCGCTGGTTCTCGGCGTGGCGTTTTCCGGTTCCATTGGTGGGCAGTTGACGGCGCAGTCCGCCCCCGCTGACCCGCTCGACAGCCTGCACTTCAGATCGATTGGTCCGGCCACCATGTCGGGCCGCATCTCGGACCTGGCGGTGTACGAAAAGAACCCGGCGATTTATTACGTGGCCACGGCCCATGGCGGCGTGTGGAAAACCACCAGCAATGGCGCCACGTACGAAGCCCAGTTCCAGAATCAGGGCCTGATGTCCATCGGCGACGTCACGGTCTCGCAGGCGAATCCAGACCTGGTCTGGATGGGCACCGGCGAGTCGAACAACCGCCAGAGCACGTCGTGGGGCAATGGCGTCTACAAATCCACCGACGGCGGTCAGACCTGGAAGCTCATGGGGCTGCCCACCTCGTACCACATCAACCGCATCGTGATTCATCCGACCAACGACAACGTCGTCTTCGTTGCGGCCACCGGTTCGCTTTGGGGACCCGGCGGGGATCGCGGCGTCTACAAGACCACCGATGGTGGCGCCACGTGGAAGCTCGTGCTCAAGGGTGATGAGGACACCGGCGCCAACGACCTGGTGATCGCCGATGCCAATCCCAACATCATGTTCGCCACCATGTATCAGCGGCGCCGTTCGCAGTGCTGCATGAATGGCGGCGGTCCCGGCTCCGGCGTGTTTAAGTCCACGGACGGCGGCGAGACCTGGGCCCGTGTCGAAGGCGGTCTGCCGACAGGCCCGATGGGACGCATCGCCGTGGACGCGTATCGCGCGTCGGCCAACATCGTCTACGCGCTCGTTGAGGGTCAAGGCCCGGCGGGTGCAGGTGATGGCGGCCGCGGCGGTGGCCGTGGCGCGGGCGCGGGCGCTGGTGCTGCGGCGGGTGGCGCGGCTGGTGCGGCCGGCGCTCCGGCGCCTGCGGCTGCGTCGAATCCCACCGGCCTCTACCGGTCTGACGATGGCGGGGCGTCGTGGAAGCAGGTGAGCAACGTCAATCCGCGGCCGATGTACTTCAGCCAGGTGCGAATCGACCCCAGCAACCCCGACCGCGTCTACATGGGCGGCGTGGGCATGCAGATGAGTATCGACGGCGGCCGCACCTTCCAGGCCGATGCGGCCCAGGCCATCCACGACGACATCCATGCGATCTGGATCAACCCCGCGAACCCCAATCACATCCTGATCGGTGGTGACGGTGGCGTAGCGATTTCCTACGACATGAGCAAGACGTGGTTCCAACACAACAACCTGCCGCTGGCGCTCTACTACCACGTGAGTGTGGACATGGCCACGCCCTACAACGTGTGCGGCGGTCTGCAGGACAACTACAACTGGTGCGGACCAAGCGCCACCCGGTTCACGCGCGGCATCCTCAACAGCGACTTCTACCAAGTGCAGGGCGGCGACGGCTTCGTGGTGCTTGTTGATCCCCTCAACCCAAACATCGTCTACAGCGAATCGCAAGACGGCAACATCCAGCGCAAGAACGTAGAGACGGGTGAATCCCGCGGCATCCGGCCGACGTTCGCCAACACCGATCCGCCGGCGGCCGACGGCGCGCTGCCGTTCCGGTTCAACTGGGACACCGCGCTCATCCTTTCACCCAACGAGAATGGAACGATTCTGGCGGCGGCCAACAAGGTCTTCAAGTCCAGTGACCGCGGCGATTCATGGTCGGTCATCAGTCCTGACCTGACGATGAATGCCGACAGGAACGAGATTGCGGTCATGGGCCTGCGCGGCAACGAAATCCGCATCGCCCGCAACGACGGCATCGTGTCGTGGGGCACGATCGTATCGCTCGCCGAATCACCGAAGCAGGCCGGCGTCTACTACACCGGCACAGACGACGGTGTGGTGAGTGTGTCGAAAGATGCCGGCAAGACGTGGACGCGCGTCACAGCGAACTTGCCCGGTTTCCCGGCCGGTGCGTGGGTGTCCGAAGTGGTGCCGTCGCGCTTTGATGCCGGCACGGTGTACGTCACGGCGGACGCCCATCGGCTGAACGACTTCAAGACCTACATGTGGGTGAGCAACGACTTCGGCGCCACGTTCCGATCCGTCAACGCCAACCTCAGCACCGAAGTGGTGAAGACGCTGACCGAAGACACGAAGAACGCGGATGTGCTGTACATCGGCACTGAGACAGGTCTGTTCGCGTCGCTGGATCGCGGCAAGAGCTGGCGCAGGATCAAAGGGAACCTGCCGACGGTGCGCATTGACGAGATCACCATTCACCCGCGCGACAACGCGATGATTCTGGCCACGCACGGCCGGTCGATCTGGATTCTCGATCACCTCGAACCCATCCAGGAATACGCGGCCGCGCAGGCGTCGGCGTCTGATGCCACGTTGTTCTCCATCGGTCCGGCGCTGCAGTGGCGTTCGAAGGACCATCAGAACGACGAGTTCTGGGGTCATCACTTCTTCGCCGGCGAGAATCCGCCGACCGACGCGGTGATTCAGTTCCACCTGAAGAAGCCCGTGGGCGCGTTGTCGTTGAAGATCACTGACGCGCTGGGCAAAGACGTGCGCACCATCGCGATTCCGGCCGCGCGCAACGTGGCCGGCATCCAGAGCGTGTGCTGGGACATGCGCGTGGACTCGGCGCCCACAGTGGTGACACCCCCGGGTGGCGGCTCGCCTGGCGGCGGTCGTCAGGGCGGCGGACCGGGTGGTGGACGCGCCGGCGGCGGCGGCGCAGTGCCGGGAGTGCCGGCGCCCCAACCGGCATCAGGTGTTGATCCCACGAACCCCTGCGGCGGTGGTGGCGGCGGATTCGGTGGCGGTGGTGCAAACCAGGGGCCCCTGGTGCTGCCAGGCACGTTTAATGTGGCGCTCCTCGTTGATGGCAAGTCGGTGGGCACCAAGCCCATGCGTGTGGTGCTTGACCCGGCCAATCAGCTCAGCGACGTCCAGCGCAAGCGTTACTACGACATGGTGATGGACCTGCATCAGATGCAGACGCGCGGTGTGGAAGCGGCGCGCGCTGTCATGCCGCTGCACACGCAGATGACCGACCTGGCCGGCAAGATTTCCGGCATGGCCAATGTGCCTGACGCGGTCAAGACGCAGTTCGCGGCCGTGCAGAAGGAATGGGACACCGTGCGCGCCAAGTTCGGCGTGCCTCCGGCCATTGGTGCGGCAGGCGGTGGCCGCGGTGGTGGCGGCGGCGCGCCCGCCAACTCCCCCGACATCGTCGGCAAGGCGGGCAACGTGAAGAGCCAGATCCTGGCGTTTTACGACATGCCGAGCATGTCGCTGATGAATCAGTACGCGGACGTTCGCCTGTCGCTGCCGAAGGCGGTCGTTGAACTCAATGCGTTCCTGTCTCGCGCAACGGCGCTCAGCCAGGCGCTGGCGAAGAACGGCGTGACACTGACGGTTCCGCCGGCGGTCAAATAGGTTCGGAGCCCCGGGGCTTTAGCCCCGGGGGACCAGCATGATTTTGGTTCCTGCAACAGTCCACGGCCGCGTCCTCATCGATACCGATGGGGACGCGGCCGTTTCCTTGCGTGTGCTTGTCGGCTTCCACGGTTACGGGCAGTCGGCCGAGGACATGATCGAAGAGCTGCGCCGCATTCCCGGCGCAGACCAATGGACCCGCGTCTCGATTCAGGCGCTCAATCGCTTCTACACGCGCGGAGACGCGAAGGTGGTGGCGAACTGGATGACGCGCGAAGATCGCGAGCAGGCCATCGCCGACAACATCGCGTACGTGGACGCGGTCCTTGATCGTGTGGCACGGGCTAAAGCCCATGCCCTCCAAACGGAGGCCACGGAGGTCCCGGGCCGTGGGGGTTCGGAGGTCCCGGGCTTTAGCCCGGGACAAGTGGTCCTCGCCGGTTTCTCCCAAGGCGTCGCGATGGCCTATCGCGCGGCATTGCTGGGCGCGCGGCCCGTGGCCGGCATCATCGCGCTCGCGGGCGACATCCCGCCTGAGCTGAAGACCGACGTCGCCCATCGTCATCCCTGGCCCAAGGTGCTGATTGGTGTGGGGCATTTGGAGCAGTGGTATTCGAGCGACAAGGTTGATCAGGACGAAGCGTTTCTGACTGCGCGCGGCGTGGAACACTCGGTGGTGCGGTTCAAGGGCGGACATGAGTGGACTGAGGAGTTCAGAGACGCTGCGGGCGCCTTCCTTGCCGCGGAGTCACTTGGGAACTTGGGAACTTAGCAACTTGGGAAGTGGGGAGGTGGGCTACTCGTTCACGGTGGCGCCACGCTTGCCCAGTTCGCCCTTCGGTGGATTCTGATGTGGGACGCGGTGACCGTCGTCATCCCCGGCGCCCGCACTCCCGACCAGGCGCGACCCAATTGCGCCGCGGCAGATGTGCCGCTCCTCGATGCTGCCACCATGACGGCCGCCCGAGAGGTATACGATGAACACATTCGCCCGCGCATTCATGCGGGCTGGTAAAAGGACCCAGATGACTCGTTTCACCGGTGACCAGATCGCGTTTGCCCTTGCCCAGTCCGGCCCGCTCGACCGCGCGCGCGCCCTTGATTTCCTAAAGACGATGGACATTCGCCACAGCGTCGGCCACTGGTCGGCGGGCGACTTCTACGATCGGTTCGCGCCGCTCGGGTACCACTCGGACAACGCCGAGTTTGGCAACACCTTCGAGGGCCAGTGCCGCCGCACCAAGGCCGCTGGCATCGACGCCATCGAGATCCATCAGAGTGTGTTTGAAAAGACCCTCAACGGCGACATCGACTGGCAGGCCGTGGAACGCGCGCAGAACGGGTTCCTCGCCGAGTTGGGCCTGACCATCCCTGCGTGCAACATCAACACGTGGACCAACCCCATCTTCCGCCTCGGCGGACCGTGCAACCCGGATCCCACGCTGCGGCGCGCGGCGCTCGACGAGATCCTCAAGGCTGTCGAAATCGCCAAGGCTCTCAACATTCCAGTCGTCAGCGTGTGGCCAGGCTCTGACGGCGCCGACTACCACTTCCAGGTGGACTACCTGCAGTCGCTCGAGTGGTTCACCGAGGCGCTGGTCACGGTTAATCACGCCTGCCTCGCCGCCGGCATCAAACTCGCCATCGAACCGAAGCCCTACGAGCCGCGCGAACTGTTCATGATTGTGCCCACGGCGGCGTCGGCCGTGCTCGTCGCGCGACGCGTCAACGAAACGTGCGGCGGCAACAACTGTGGCCTGACAATTGACTACGGCCACCAGAAGATGGAAGGCACCACCGCGTCTACAGCCTGTGACATCGCGGCGTACGCCGGCGTTGACATCCACAAGTTCGACATCAACGACGCGCGCCAGGGCCGTAACGACCAAGATCTGATCTTCGGCACCATCTCGATCCCTGAATCGGTGGACTATCTGTTCACTACGTTCGTGCGCAACTACCGCGGCTTCTACAGCCAGGACCAGTTCACGTACCGTGATGACCCGACGCGCGCCATGGAGCGCAGCATGATCAACTTGGCGAACCTGGCGCTCAAGGCCGTCCGCATCTACGCGAAGAAGGACGAACTCGACCTTGCCCGTACCGCCGGCACCGGACCCGACATCCTCGACATCGTCAGCCCCATTCTCGTCGGCTGATCGGCGTATGGCGGCGCGGTCTTTCACCATCGGCCTCGACTTCGGCACGGGATCGGTCCGTGCTGTCGTCGTGGACTGCGCAAACGGACACGTGCTTGGCACCAGCGTCTTCGACTTCCCGACCGGTGTCGGCGGCGTCATTGTTGACGCGCACGATCCCCATCTGGCGCGTCAGAACCCGGCCGACTACCTCGCGGGGATGAGGGCGACGGTGCCGAAGGCCCTGGCCGCCGCTGCCGCGCTCGACCCTGGATTCATGAACAATCGGGTCATAGGCATCGGCACTGACACCACAGGGTCAACGCCCATTCCGGTTGATGCCCGCATGCAGGCGCTTGCGCTCGACCCGAAGTGGACGCAGAATCTGGCTGCCCACGCGTGGCTCTGGAAGGATCACACCGGAGCGGACGAAGCGGCGGCCATCACCGCCATCGCCGGCGAGTTTGCGCCCGAGTACCTGGCGGTGCTCGGCGGCACATATTCCTCCGAGTGGTTCTGGTCGAAGATCTGGCGCTGTCTGAAAGTGGCGCCCGATGTGTTCGACGCTGCTGACAGCTGGGTGGAATTGGCCGACTACATCCCCGCGGTCCTGGCCGGCGTGCGCACGCCGGCTGACATCAGGCGCGGCGTCTGCGCCGCAGGCCACAAGGCGATGTACTCGCCCGACTGGGGCGGCCTGCCGTCGGAAGCGTTTCTGACGCGTCTCGATCCAAAGCTGGCTGCTCTGCGCGGCCGGCTGTTCGACAAGGCCTGGTCGTCCGATCGGCCGGCCGGAACACTGAGCCCCGAGTGGGCCGCCGCGTTTGGCCTTCTCGAGGGCATCCCCATTGCGATGGGCGCGTTCGATGCGCACTACGGCGCTGTCGGCGCGGGCATCACTACGGGCACCCTGGTGAAAATCATCGGTACCTCCACGTGCGACATTGCGATTGCCCCTGCGACGGCCGCCGCGCCTATCGTCTCCGGCATCTGCGGCACCGTGAACGGTTCGGTCATGCCCGGTTACTACGGCGTTGAGGCCGGCCAGTCAGCCGTTGGCGATCTCCTGCGCTGGTGGGTGGAGGTTGTCTGCGGCGGCGACGAAGCGATGCACGCCGCGCTTTCGACTGAAGCGGCGCGCTTGGCGCCCGGCCAGTCCGGCCTTGTGGCCCTCGACTGGAACAACGGCAACCGCACGATCCTGGTGGACCCTCGGTTGACGGGTCTCATCATCGGCCAGACGCTTCATACGACACGCGCAGAGATCTACCGCGCGCTCATCGAGGCCACGGCGTTTGGCGCACGCGCAATCATCGAGCGCCTGAATGCCAACGGCGTCACCGTGGAACGCGTAGTTTCCTGTGGTGGCATCGCAGAGAAGAATCCCCTGTTCATGCAGATCTATGCGGACGTGCTCGGCTATCCCATGCTGCTGGCCGGCTCCCCGCAGACGCCCGCGTTGGGCGCCTCAATTGCCGCGGCCGTTGCGGCCGGCGCAAAGGCCGGCGGTTATGACGACTTCGAATCAGCGCAGCAGCAGATGACGCAACTGGCGGACACCCGTTATCTGCCAAACGCCGACGCCCGTCGCGTCTACGATGACCTGTACGGCCTCTATCGCGAACTCCACGATACGTTTGGTGGTGTCGATGGTGCGCGCGCCGACTTTCCAACCCTGATGAAGCGGCTCCTCGTCATTCGCGAGCATGCCATTGGAGATCACACCTCATGAGCCTGATGGCTGAAGCACTGCGCGAACAGGTCTGTCGCGCGAATCTGGATCTGGTCGCGCGTGGCCTCGTCATGGGAACGTTTGGCAACGTCTCTGGTGTGGACCGCGACGCCGGGCTGTTTGTCATCAAGGCGAGCGGCGTCCCCTACGACCAACTCACCGGTGAGCACATGGTCCCTATCTCGCTCGAGACCGGAAAGCCCCTCGAAACCCGCTTCCGGCCTTCGTCTGACACGCCGACCCATCACGAGATCTATCGGGCGTTTTCGTGCGGCGGTGTGGCGCACACACATTCCGAGTTCGCCACAGCGTTTGCGCAGGCCAGCACGCCGGTGAAGTGTATGGGCACCACACACGCCGACTACTTCCACGGCGACATTCCAGTGACACGCCCGATGACCATCGAGGAAGTGGAGACCGACTACGAACGCAACACCGGCCTCGTCATTGTCGAAACCTTCGACACTCTTGGTCTGTCGGCTGAGGAAGTGCCGGCCGCGCTCGTCGCCAACCATGGGCCGTTTACCTGGGGTCGCGACGCATTTGAAGCCGTGGACAGGGGAGATGTGCTCGAGTTCCTCGCCCGCGTGGAATTCCGCCGGCGCGGCATTGCACCGGATGCACCGGAACCAGCCGAGTATCTCATCCACAAACACTTCAGTCGCAAACACGGTAAAGGCGCCTACTACGGGCAGAAATGATTGATCCTCGCGCCGTTCTCTGGGACCTCGACGGCACCCTCGCAGATTCACGAGAATTTCACTGGCGCTCCTGGCGCGACACTATGGAGGCCGCCGGCTTCAGCGTGACGGAAGCGCAGTTTGCTGCGAGCTTCGGTCAGCGCAACGACGCGATCATCCCAGCGTGGATTGGCGACCGCGCCACACCTGAACTGGTGCGCGAACTCGGTGATGCGAAGGAAGCGCTCTATCGCACGCTCATTACGGCCGAAGGCATCGTGCCGCTCCCCGGCGCCGCAGACTGGGTCCGGCGCCTGCATGACGACGGGTGGCGCCAGGCGATCGCGTCATCCGCCCCGAAGCTGAATGTGGAACTGATGGCGCGCGTGCTGGGCCTGTCCGAACTCATGGATGCGCTCATCGGGGCCGAGGACGTGCGCAACGGCAAGCCTGATCCCGAGGTGTTTCTGACGGCCGCCGCCGCGCTGGGTGTACCGCCCGAACGCTGCGTCGTGGTCGAGGACGCAGCGGCTGGCATCGAAGGCGCTCGCCGCGCCGGCATGCGCAGCATCGGCGTCGGCGGCGACGCCACCTCCGCCGCTACGGTCAGTGTCCAGGTACTTGACCGGTTGTCAGCCGATGCCTTTGACCGGCTGGTTGCCGCTCTCCGAACGTAGCTCGGCCTGTTTCTCAAGGCCGAGGCGACACTCGGGCTTGAGAACCAGCCCGAGCTACGTACCGGCCTGAGATCTTCTCCGAGAGTAGCTCGGCCTGCTCCTCAAGGCCGAGGAGTTCAGCGCGCTTGACCTCCCAGCGACCGCGCAATCCCGACAAACACTGCAACGGATCGGTTAGTCAGCACATAGGGCGTGTCAGGCGCCCACGTGCGACCGTGCCGCGCCTGGTCGGCCGTATCGAGCACGCAGGACCATGCGATCGTCGGGGTCCTGGGGTCCGGGAGTCCCGGGGTCCCGGAGGGCAGGAGGAACGTCACGCCCTCGGCCCCGGCGTTCATCAGATAGAGCACCGGCCGGTCGCCGCCAAACACGGCGCCCACGCACTTCACGTTCGGGTCGCTCCAGTCGACGGTGGTCATCTCGCGGCCATCAGGCGCGAGCCAGGTGATGTCTTTCTCGTCTGAGCCCGGTACCGGCAGACCGTGCAGGAACGAGCGCTGGCGCAGCGTCGGATGCTCCCTGCGGATGCGGCTCGCGAGGCACACAAACTCAAACAGCGCGCGCTCGTCCGGGCCCAGATCCCAGTGCGTCCAGCTCAGTTCGTTGTCCTGGCAATACGCGTTGTTGTTACCCAGCTGCGTGCGGCCGAGTTCGTCGCCACCGCTCAGCATCGGTACGCCCTGCGACAGGAACAACGTGGCGATGATGTTGCGCTTCTGTTGTTCTCGCAGCACCCTGGTAGTCGAATCAGTGGTCGGTCCCTCAACGCCGCAATTCCAACTGTTGTTGTGGTTCTCCCCGTCGATATTGTGCTCGCCGTTCGCCTCGTTGTGCTTCTGGTTGTACGACACAAGGTCGTGAAGCGTGAAGCCATCGTGTGCGGTCACGAAGTTGATGCTGGCCTGCGGCAGTCGCCCGGCATGGTTGAAGAGGTCTGCGCTGCCGGCTAGTCGCGTGGCAAGCTCAGGCACGGCACCCGCATCGCCACGCCAGAACCGTCGCACGGTGTCGCGGTAGCGCCCGTTCCACTCGCTCCAGCGCGCAGGGAAGTGACCCACTTGATAACCGCCAGGGCCCAGGTCCCACGGCTCGGCTATGAGTTTGACCTGCGAGAGCACCGGATCCTGGTGGATGGCGTCGAAGAACGCGGCCGATCGGCTGAAGTCAACATGCTCGCGCGCAAGCGTGGTGGCCAGGTCGAACCGGAACCCGTCCACGTGCATCTCGACCACCCAGTACCGCAGGCTATCGACAACGAGTTGCAGCGCGCTCGGGTGATACGCGTTCACCGTATTTCCGCACCCGGTGAAATCCACATAGCGGCTCGGGTCCTCTGGCACCAGCCGGTAGTAGACCTCGTTGTCGATGCCCTTGAGCGACAACGTCGGCCCCTCGTGATCGCCTTCGGCGGTGTGGTTGTAGACCACATCGAGAATGGCCTCGATGCCGGCCGCATGCAGCGCACGCACCATCGCCTTGAATTCGTGAACGACGTTGCCGGGAGCCTGTGAGGAGGCATATCGGATGTCAGGCGCGAAGAAGCCGAGCGTGCTGTAGCCCCAGTAGTTTGGTTGGCCGCGCGCAGTCAGGTGACGCTCGGGCCAATGCTGATGGATGGGCATCAACTCCACCGCAGTGACGCCAAGCTGTCGGAAGTGCTCGATGATCGGCGGCATCGCCACCGCGCCGTACGTGCCCCGCAGGTGGCGCGGAATCTCGGGGTGCCGCGCCGTGAGCCCTTTGACGTGCGCTTCGTAGATGACCGTCTCGTGCCATGGGGTGCGAGGCGGCCGGTCGTCGGCCCAGTCAAACGCCGGATCAATCACCACACCAAGCGGCGCGTCCGAGAGGTCTTCGACCTTGGCAAAGGCCTTCGCGTACGGATCGATCAGAGTCCTGGCTGGGTCGAACCGCTGACCGAGCTCGGGCTGATTCGGTCCCTCGACACGATAGCCATAAAGCTGTCCAGGCCTCGCTCCTGGCACATAGAGGTGCCACACGAAATCTTCGCCCCGCGTCAGTCGTACCCGTCCGGATTCGGCAGGCTCGTCCGTCCGCTCGAACAGGCACAACTCCACCCCAGTGGCGTGCTCGGAGAACAGCGCGAAGTGTACGCCGAGGCCATCCCACGTGGCCCCGAGCGGAGATGGAACACTCACTCCCATCGAAACACCCCCGACGACACGGCCGTGCAAATGGCGAAGACCGCCACAAGGCCCGCCACATCCCAGCCATGCGCCAGCCAGCCTTCGCCGATCCAGATGCCGCGCAGCAGTGAAACCGCGTACGTCAGCGGCAACACGTGCGCCACGGCCTGCATCGCTGGCGGCATGGAATTGATCGCCACGAATAAGCCCGACATGCCCAGCATCGGATAAAGAATCAGCGTGCCGACCGGTTGGGCGAAGCGCGCCGTCGGTACCAGGCTCGCCACGAGAAACCCGAGGGACATGATGCTGACGCTGGTGACGATGAGCGCGGCAGCGAAGCTGAACCACGACATGTCGAGCGCGACGGGATAGAACCGGCGGCCTGCAGCGGCCAGCAGCGCCAGTGTGACTGACGTGACGATCAGCTTCACCAGCACATGCGCCGTCAGGATCGTGTGCGGCCGAAGCGGCGTGGCGCGCAGACGTTTGAGGATCCCGCTCTCTCGATAGATCGCGATGATCGTTACTAGGGACAACACGGCGTTCAGCGCGATCAACATCACGGCAAACACCGGCAGGTCCGCGCTGACGAAGGCGCGAAGGCGTTCGCTGGGATCAGCCCGTCCACCAAGCGACCGGCCCATCACCACAAACATGATCACGGGAATGATGATGGTGCCGATGAAACCCAGCGGCTCGCGGGCGAAGATCTTGATTTCCAGCCAGGTCAGATTCCACAGTCCTCGCATGGCTGTCTCCTACTGCCGAATGGTGTGGCCGGTGAGCTTCAAGAACACGTCCTCAAGCGTCGGCACCACGGTCTGGAAATCGGTGACCCTGATGCGATGGTCGGCCAGGCACTGGATCACGCCGGTCATCAGACCTGCCGCATCGCCCCGCACTGTGAGCGCGCCATTGTCTCCGTGCGACACTTCCACGCCGACAAGCGCTGCAAGCTTCGCTTCGGCAGTGGCGTCTTCGGTCGTGACAATCACTGTGCGCTGAGGACAATGCCGGCGGATCAGACCGGCCGGCGAGTTGATGTCCACGATGCGCCCGTGGTCGATGATGGCCACGCGGTCGCACAGTCGCTCGGCCTCTTCCATCAGATGTGTGGTAAGGAAGATGGTCTTGCCGCGCGCGCGAATGCCCCTGATCAGATCCCAGATGGCGTGACGCGCCTGAGGATCAAGCCCGGTGGTGAGTTCGTCCAGGAACACCAGCTCAGGGTCGTTGATGAGCGCCAGCGCGATGAACAAGCGCTGCTTCTGGCCGCCCGACAGCGTCATGAACCATGCGTTGCGTTTATCCTGCAGGCCCAGTTGGCCCAGCAGCTTGTCGGTATCGACCTTGGTCCGGTAGAGCGACGCCCACAGCGCCACCGCCTCGCGCACTTTGATGCGCTTCCTGAAGCTGCACACCGACGCGCTGCTGCAGCGCATACACGTCGCGGATCGGGTCCAGCCCCAGCACCGAAATCTTGCCGCCGTCCGGCTTCCGCACCCCCTCCACGCACTCCATCGTCGTCTTACCCGCGCCGTTCGGACCGATCAGACCGAAGATCTCCCCGTCGTACACCTCAAACGACACATCGTCTACGGCGAGCGTGGAGCCGTAGCGCTTCCGGAGACCGGCGACCTGAATGACGGGTTGGGCAGGCATCGAGGCTGAATCGCCAACCCTACTGTACGGAGGTCCCGGGCTTTAGCCCGGGACGCGCTGGCACGGGCTGAAGCCCGTGCCCTCCGAACGTTGGCGCGAAGGAGGGCGCTGAGCCCGTCGGCGTGTTGTCGAGTGCCGTGCGGATGGCCGCGTAGAACGTCTCGCCGATCAGTCGTAGGCCTTCGCCGGTGGGATGAAGATCGTCCCCCACGTAGTAGCGCGGCACATCGGCGTTGAGCGCGCCGAAGACATCCACCAGCGGCACGGCCTTGCGAGAGGCCAGCTCGCGTATCTTGATGTTGAACGCCACCACGCGAGAGATGGCAACACTGTTGGGGCCGCCCGGTGCCACGGGCGCAATCGTCGCGAGGAACACAGTGATGCCGCGGCCGCGGGCGATGTCGATCATGCCTTCAAGCGCCGCAAGGGCCGCCGTTTCGTTCAGCGGCTCAGCCGTCATGTCGTTGGTGCCCTCCATCAGCAGAAGCACTTCAGGGTTGTATGTCAGCAATTCCCCGAGCAGCCGATCGACGCCCGTAGTCGCCTTCTCGCCGGAAATGCCGCGGTTCGTCACGACGAACGCCTGCTGCGTATAGCGCGCACGGAGCAGTTCGTCGAATCGCACCGTCCAGGGTGGACATGTATTCGGCTTCGGCCCGCAACGGCCTTCCGTGATGCTGTCGCCCATGGCCAGAAACTTCGTCTTCGAAATCCGCGGCGCCGCCGTCACCGTCACCGCAAAATTGCACGACGCCTGTCGCGCCAGCGCGTCCACCGCTGTGCAGGTGACGATGGTGGAGCCGAGCGGGAAGGTGGAGCCTGGTTGCTTGGAGCACGTAACCGGCACCGGGAGCTGGCCCCCAACCGCGGTCGGCACAGTGAACGTCAGGGGCACGGCAGCGCCGTCGGGCGACACCAGGGATGACGACGCCGGACAGGAAAGCGTCGGGGCGTTGGGCGTTGGCGTGGGCGGAGTTGGTGTCGTGTTCTCGCACGCAGCCGCGCCCAGCAGGGCGCACAGAACGAGGGGGCGGCAGAGGTTACGCAAGGCCTACCGGGGAAATGCTACTTCATCCACCGGCGGACCAGGTCCAGCAGCTCACCCGAGATTGGCTTGCCTCGCCCGGCCACGAGCGAGTGGTCGCCCCCCTCCACCAACGTCAGCGTGGACGTCGGAAGTTCGTCGATCAGCTCGCGCATTTCCTCGCGCGAGGCAAACGGGTCCTTGGTCCCGTGCATGAAGAGCATGGGAATGCTGATGTCGGGCAGGTGCCGGTCGCGTCGCATTTCTGGCTTGCCCGGCGGATGCAGGGGGTAGCCGAAAAAGACCAGCCCGGCCGGCACGGGCGAGAAGCCGCCCTTGGCTGCCACCTGCGACGCGATGTGGCCCCCCATCGACTTGCCGCCGGCGTAAATGGGTCCGGTGGTCGTGGCCGCGACTTTGGCCCACTGTTCCGCAAACGCCGCTTCCAGCACCAGGCCTTTGTCGGGAATCTTTCGGCCTTCGGCCATGTAGGGGAAGTCGAACGTGACGACACGAACGCCTCGGGCCTCGAGTTCCGAGGCGACGTGACGCATCCAGGGGTGCGACGACCCGGCACCCGCCCCATGGGCAAGCAGAAGTACCGGCGACTGATCAGACATGCGCGACGACCATCCGTTTCGACCGCGGATTGTACCGGGGCTGGGTTGCTTTCTCTACATCTGTTTATGTAGATTAGTAGATATGAAAACGGCGTCCGCCCTGATGCGTCTGCTCGGCGACGAGGCCCGGCTGCGTCTGCTCAGGCTGCTGGCCCGGGAGGCGCTCAACGTCACCGAGCTGACCGCGGTCATGGGTCTGGCCCAGTCCGGGGTCTCGCGGCATCTTGGCCTGCTCAAGGACGCCAAGCTCGTCACTGAGGAACGCACTGGAAACTTCACCTGGTACCGGCTCAACGCCGACCTGGCGGCGGCCGCCGGTCCCTACGCCACCATCTGGCCCTGGCTCAGCGAGACCTTCGAGGCCGCAAATGCCGCCACCCGGGCAGACGATGCGCGGTTGGAAGAGGTGAGGCGGGTGCGTCGCGAAAATTTTGACCAGCATGGTGGCGGCGATGAAAAGACCCAGCTGGTGCCTGGGCGCAGTTGGGCGGCCTGGTCGCGCGCGCTCGGGCTGTTGCTGCCGGCCGTGGAAGTGGCCGATCTGGGGTGCGGCGAGGGCTATCTGACCATTGAAGCCGCCCATTGGGCGAAGCGGGTGTATGCCATCGACCGTTCGGCCGATGTGTTGGACCGGGCCAAGCAGATGGCGCTGCGCCGCCGAGTGAAAAACATCACGTGGAAGCGCGGCGAGCTGGAAAAAGTCCCGCTGGCTGATGGGTCCGTGGATATCGCCATCGCGTCACAGGCCCTGCACCACGCTAAAGACCCGGCGAAAGCGTTGGCCGAGGCGTATCGCATCGTCCGACCCGGCGGCCGGGTGCTGGTGTTGGACCTTCGGCAGCATGACGAGGCCTGGGTGCAGGACACGCTGGGCGACCAGTGGCTGGGGTTCAGCGCCGACCAGTTGGAGACGCTCATTGCCGGCGCCGGATTCGATCGCGTGACGGTGCGCACCGGTGCGCGAAAGGCTGGCGATCCTTTTGCGGTGCTCATTGCCGCTGGAACTCGAACGAAATGACGACGACACTCGACAAGCTTCTGCGGGAACGCATCCTCGTGCTCGATGGCGCGATGGGGACGATGATTCAGCGGCATAAGCTGACGGAAGCCGACTTTCGTGGCGAGCGATGGGCCTCGCACAACCGCGACCTGCGGGGGAACAACGACATTCTTTCGATCACACGGCCGGCGGTGATCGCAGAGATTCATCGGCAGTATCTGGAAGCCGGCGCGGACATCATCGAGACCAATACGTTCAGTTCCAATGTGGTCTCGCAGCGCGACTACGGTCTGGAGTCGGCCGTGTACGACCTCAACTTCGAGGGGGCGCGCCTTGCCCGCGAGGCGGCCGACGAATACACCGCGAAGAATCCCGACAAGTCGCGGTTTGTGGCCGGGTCCATCGGGCCCACGAACTGCACGCTCTCGATTTCGCCCGACGTGAACAGCCCGTCGTTCCGCGCGCTCACGTTCGACCAGCTCAAAGACGGGTATCTCGACCAGGTCCGCGGCTTGATCGACGGCGGCGTAGACATGCTGCTGGTCGAGACCATCATCGACACGTTGAGCGTGAAGGCCTGTATCGTGGCCATCGAAGAAGTGCAGGCGGAGAAGGGCGTGCGCCTGCCGCTGATGATCTCGGTGACGGTGACCGACCGCAGCGGCCGCACGCTGTCGGGCCAGACGATCGACGCGTTTTACCTGTCGATCGAGCACGCCCGGCCGTGGTGCGTCGGCATCAACTGCGCCCTCGGTGCCGCTGACATGCGCCCGTATCTCGAGGAACTCTCGCGCCAGGCCGAATGCTGGGTGCACGCCTACCCCAACGCCGGCCTCCCCAACGCCTTCGGCGAATACGACGAACAGCCCGAAGAAACCGGCCGCCTGCTCCGCGATTTCGCGGAGTCAGGCTTCGCCAATGTGCTCGGGGGCTGTTGTGGCACAACCCCCGAGCACATTGCGGCGATAGCCCGAGCCATTGAGGGGATTGCACCGCGAAAACTACCTCAGAGGTCGTTTCCGGACCAACCAGCGGAAACGACTTCTGAGGTAGTTTTCGAAACTCATTTTACCCGCCTAGCCGGCCTGGAGCCTTTGGTGATCCGGCCAGACTCCAACTTCCAGATGATCGGCGAGCGCACCAACGTCACCGGCTCGAAGAAATTCGCGAGATTGGTGAAAGACGACAACTGGACCGAAGCCGCGGCCGTGGCAATGGACCAGGTCCGTGGCGGCGCGAACATCGTGGACGTGAACATGGACGAGGGCATGCTGGACTCCGAGGCCGCCATGACCACATTCCTGAACTACATCGCCACCGAGCCCGAGATCGCGCGCGTGCCGATCATGGTGGACAGCTCGAAGTGGTCCGTCATCGAGGCCGGCCTCAAGTGTGTGCAGGGAAAGTCGGTGGTCAACTCCATCTCGCTCAAGGAAGGCGAGGCAGATTTTCTGCACAAGGCCATGCTCGTGCGCCGCTACGGCGCGGCCAGCGTGGTGATGGCCTTCGACGAAACCGGCCAGGCCGATACGGTGGAGCGCAAGGTGTCGATCTGCCAGCGTGCGTACAAGCTGCTGACCGAAACAGCCGGCTTCGATCCGTCGGACATCATCTTCGACCCGAACATCTTGGCCATCGCCACGGGTCTTGAGGAGCACAACCGCTACGCGATCAACTTCATCGAAGCGACCAAGATCATCAAGGCCACATGCCCCGGCGTGAAGATCAGTGGCGGCATCAGCAACCTGTCCTTCTCTTTCCGCGGCAACGACATCGTCCGCGAAGCCATCCACTCGGCGTTTCTGTTCCACGCCATCAAAGCCGGCCTCGACATGGGCATCGTCAATGCCGGTCAGCTCGTGGTGTATGAAGACATCCCGGCCGACCTGCTCGAGCACGTGGAAGACATTCTGTTCGACCGCCGGCCCGACGCCACCGAGCGGATGGTCACGTTCGCCGACAAGGTCAAAGGATCCGGCAAGAAGCGCGAGCTGGATCTCACGTGGCGCGAGAAGCCGGTGGAAGCGCGCCTGGCGTTCGCGCTGGTGCACGGCGTGGTGGACTTCATCGAGGTGGACACCGAAGAAGCGCGTCAGAAGTTCGCGCGACCGCTTGAAGTCATCGAAGGGCCGTTGATGGACGGCATGAAGACCGTCGGCGACCTCTTCGGTGCGGGCAAGATGTTCCTGCCGCAGGTGGTCAAGAGCGCGCGTGCGATGAAACGCGCCGTGGCGTACCTCGAGCCGTTCATGGAGGCTGAGAAGGCCGCGCAGATTGCCGCCGGCATCAGTCAGAAGCCGCAGGGCCGCGTGCTCATGGCCACGGTCAAGGGCGACGTCCACGACATCGGCAAGAACATTGTCGGCGTCGTGCTCGGCTGCAACAACTACGAGGTGGTGGACCTGGGCGTGATGGTGTCGCTGGACAAGATTCTCACGACTGCCGTCGAGCAGAACGTGGACATTGTCGGTCTGAGCGGCCTCATCACGCCGTCGCTGGACGAGATGGTGTTTGTGGCAAAGGAGATGGAGCATCGCGGCATGAAGCTGCCGCTGCTCATCGGCGGCGCCACCACCAGCAAGCAGCACACGGCGGTGAAGATTGCGCCGATGTACTCAGGCTCCACGGCGCACGTGCTGGACGCGTCGAGAGCGGTGGACGTGGTGTCGAGCCTGCTGAGCGACGAAAAGCGCGACGACTACATTGCCAGGACGCGCGTGGACCAGGCCGAGCTGCGTGAGAAGTACGCGAACCGGTCCGAGCGCGCGCTGCTGACGTACGAGGCGGCCAAGGTCAATCACCTCGTGACGGATTGGGACACGCAGGAGATTGCGGTGCCCTGGTTTGTCGGCAAGAGGATTCTGGAAGACGAGCCGCTCGAGAAGATTGTGCCGTTCATCGACTGGACGTTTTTCTTCAGCGCGTGGGAGCTCAAGGGCCGCTTCCCGGCAATCTTCCAGCATCCCGAGTACGGCCCGGCCGCGCGCGAGCTCTACGACCACGCCCAGACGCTCCTCAAGCGCATCGTCAAGGACAAATTGTTCAAGGCGCGCGGCGTCTACGGCTTCTGGCCTGCGAATTCGGTAGGCGACGACATCGTGGTCTATAAGGATGATGCGCGGAATGTGGAGCTCGCGCGGTTCCACATGTTGCGCCAGCAGGAGCCGATCGCGGACAAGCGGCCCAATCGATCGCTGGCAGACTTCGTGGCACCGAAAGAGAGCATGGCGCCCGACTACATCGGCGCCTTTGCCGTGACGACGGGCATCGGCGTGGACGCGCTGGTGAAGGAGTTCGAGGCCCAGCACGACGACTACAACGCGATCATCGCCAAGGCGCTGGCCGATCGGCTCGCCGAAGCGTTCGCGGAGTATCTGCACTCCCGGGCGCGCCACGACTGGGGCTACGGCAAAAACGAGGCCTCCACCTCTGACGAACTTGCGGCCGAGAAGTACCGCGGCATCCGTCCCGCGTTCGGCTACCCGGCTTGCCCAGATCACACCGAGAAGGAGACGCTGTTCAAGCTCCTGGCCGCGCCCGCGCTGGGTATCACCCTGACCGAAAACTTCGCCATGTGGCCCGCGGCTTCAGTCAGTGGCCTCTACTTCAGCCACTCTCAGGCCAAGTACTTCACCGTCGGCCGCATCGGCCGCGACCAACTCGAGGCCTACGCGAAGCGCAAGAACATGCCCCTAGCCGACGCCGAACGCTGGCTCGGCCCGAATCTGTAGTCATCCGTCCGTAGCTCGGCCTACCCGCACGTAACTCGGGCTGTTCCTCAAGCCCGAGGAGTCCTCGGCCTTGAGGAACAGGCCGCGCTACGAGGAAGCAGCCTCCGAATTTCGTTGACCTGCTCAGTCGCGTGGGCTCGGCGCAGTCAAGCGCCTCCGATTCATGCGCCGATCTTCCACACACCCTTCTCCAAAAACGCCTCGATGGTCTGTCGGTGGGCCTTGTTGATCAGATTGGAATGAGACACGCCCTGAGACCTGGCGAATTCGACCAGGGGCATGATCGTTCTGCCTTCGAGATAGATCAGGCGTCTGTGGTAACTGTTCGTCAGCGCCTTTCCCACGATGTCTTCCATGATGGTCGTCCGGCCGTGGCGATCGAACTCGACAAACGCGTCATAGTATTTCTGCCGATCGATGAACTTGATATTGATCGGAACGAATCCCTCCCGGATCAAGACGTAGTTGTTCAGCACGCGTCCGATGCGTCCGTTGCCGTCTACGAACGGGTGGGTGTGTTCAAACGTCAAGTGGAATCTCGCGACACGTTTGATGATGTGGTCCCGGTGACTGGCACGGAAGACCGCCATCATCTGTTCGAGTTGTCCGAGGATCGCCTCCGGCGGCGAAGCAATGTGGCTTCCGACGCGAACATATTCTCCGGAGACCCTGAATCGTCCCACGATGCCGTCCCGGATGTTGGCGATCAGCATCTTGTGCAGGAGCCGCATGACGTCCAGCGTGAGTTCTTGCGCTCCAGCCGTCTTGTCGATGTAGGACACCACGCGCGCGAGGTTCTTGGCTTCGAAGATGTCCCGTTCTGAAATGAACCTGTCGAGATCAATCTGGCGGAGAATCTTTTCTGTTTCATCCAGCGTCAGCGTGCTGTTCTCGATGGCGTTGGAGTTGTAGACCTGCTCCGCGACTTCGGCTTCGCCGATGAGGGCAATCAGCGCCTCCTTTCCGATCGCCGCCTGGTAGTACCGCTCCCGGAGGGAATGGACCCTTCTGAAGACGGCGAGGACCTTCGCCATGTGAGCCATTTTTTCACGCTTTTGATTCTATAATCGTGAACATTTATACATTTACCGTCGTTTTTCACGGTTTTGGTAAGAATGTGGAGGGGAAGCCCGAAGTCCGCGGTCTGGTCAGACAACAAGTGAGGGTCACAAAACCGTCGGCGTTTCCACGCTTTGGCACAACCATCGACGAATCACGCAGACAACCAACGGGCCGTTTCCGAGACGGTTGGAGGCATCCAGTGATGTCGTGGGCGGAGCCCACGTGACCGCGCGCACCTTCAGGGCTTCCCCACAAAGCGTTCGCTAGTGTCATGCGGATAACGGTTTAGGACATCGCGTGATTTTGTCGAGAATCATGTTCGCGCTCTTGGTCCAGACGAAGCGCCGTGGAGCCTCGTTGTATTGCTGCACGTACTCGTTGATGGCCGCCACGAGCGCAGGGACG
>SHUF01000011.1 GCA_009694745.1 Acidobacteriota bacterium | reverse complement strand
ACGGGTGTCGATCTGTGGAAAACTCGTGAACGGAAATGACGTCGGGGGTCTTTTTGCTGGTGGGTGCCAAAAAGACCCCCGCCGTCATTTCCGCGGGCGAGTTTTCCACAGATCGACACCCGTCCCCGTTGCTGAGCACCTCGCCCTCGCCGATGAGCACCAGGGCGAGGTGGGCGAGGGGCGCGAGGTCGCCGCTGGCGCCGACCGAGCCGCGTGACGGCACGCGGGGGTGGATGCCGGCGTTGAGCAGCGCGAGCAGCGCTTCGAGCGTCGGGAGCCGAATGCCGGAGCGGCCGCACGCCAGCACATTGGCGCGCAGCGTCATCACCGCGCGCACTTCGGGCACCGACAGCGGCGCATCCACACCCGCGGCGTGGCTGCGCAGCAAATTCACCTGCAGCGCGGCGAGCTGGTCGGCGGGAATGGCGACCTCCGCCAGCGCGCCGAATCCGGTGTTGATGCCGTAGACCGGCTCGGGACGTGCGGCGTGTGCATCCACCACCGCGCGCGCCGCGTTGACACGCACTACGGCGTCGGGCGACAGCCCGACCTGGACCCGGTCGAAGGCGACACGGTGCAGGTCGTCAAGAGTGAGGGAGTGACCGTCGAGAAGAACCATGAGATTGGGATTGAAGGTATCATTTTATCCGCATGAATCTGTGTGTACTCGGGGCCCAGTGGGGCGATGAAGGCAAAGGCAAGATTGTTGACCTGTTGACGCCGCACTTCAATGTCGTGGCGCGATACCAGGGCGGAC
Source organism: Acidobacteriota bacterium (assembly GCA_009694745.1). Lineage (GTDB taxonomy): Bacteria > Acidobacteriota > Vicinamibacteria > Vicinamibacterales > SCN-69-37 > SYFT01. The sequence continues at coordinate 57,883 of SHUF01000011.1, read as the reverse complement.
ACAACGCCGGCCACACCGTCTATGTCGGCGGACGCAAGTTTGTCCTCCATCTCATCCCGTCAGGGATTCTCCATCCTGGCGTCATCTGCCTCATCGGCAATGGCGTGGTGGTAGACCCGCGCGCGTTGTTTGCCGAAGTCGATGAGCTGGCGGGGATGGGCTTTGACGTGCGGGGGCGCCTCTTCGTCTCCGACAAGGCCCATCTGATCCTGCCGTATCACCGCGAGCTGGACATCCTCTCGGAGGCCCGTCGCGGCGACCGCAAGATCGGCACCACGTCGAGAGGGATTGGCCCTGCCTACGAAGACAAAATCGGCCGCCGCGGTGTGCGTGTGGGCGACTTGCGCGACACCTCTGCCGATGGACCGCTCGTTGGCGCGATCCGCGAAAACGTGGACGCACGCAATCGGCTCGTGGGCAACTCTGAAATGAAGTGGCAGGACGTGCTGGCCGACCTGCGCACCGCCTGGGTGCGTCTTGAGCCGTTCGTGACTGATGTGTCTTTGTACTTGAGCCGGGCGATGGCCGCGGGCCAGCGCGTGATGTTTGAAGGCGCGCAGGGCACGTTGCTCGACATCGATCACGGCACCTACCCCTACGTTACGTCGTCGAACGCCATTGCGGGCGGCGCGTGCACGGGCCTGGGGATCGGGCCAAAAACGATTGGCGCTGTGCTTGGTGTGACCAAGGCGTACACCACGCGCGTGGGTGAGGGGCCGCTGCCGACTGAACTCCTCGGCGAGATGGGTGAACGGCTGCGCGAGAGCGGTCAGGAGTACGGCGCCTCCACCGGTCGGCCGCGGCGCTGCGGGTGGTACGACGCCGTGGCGGTGCGATACGCGGTGCGCATCAACGGCCTGGACGCGCTGGCGTTAACCAAACTGGACGTACTGGACGGCATCGAAGCGCTGGATATCTGTACGGGGTATCGCTGCGGCACCGACGTGCTCACCGAGATGCCCGGTGACACCGCACAGCTCGCGCTGTGCGAGCCAATCTACGAGACGCTTCCTGGATGGCGCGAGCCCACGCGCGGCATCACGCGATACATGGATCTGAACGCCAACGCCCGCGCCTACGTCCGACGGCTCGAGGAAGTGACCGGCGTTCCGGCGGCCATTGTGTCGACCGGCTCAGAACGCGACCACACGATCATCCGCGACGACTCCGTCGCCGCCGCCTGGTTCCGCTAGGCGGCTCGTACGGAGGGCACGGGCTTCAGCCCGTGCCAAAACGTCGGGGGCTGAAGCCCGCGACCTTCGTACCGGCAGCCGCGCCCTTAGCTCGGCGTTCCTGCGGGTGTCGGCACGCAGAAGCGGTCGAACGCCATCGTGAGCACATCGGCGATGGCGTCGGCCGATCGCGACTCGATGTCGCGGCGTTCCACCATGTAGACCACCTTGCCGTCGCGCAACAACGCGATCGACGGAGAGGATGGCGCGATGCCGGTGAAGTACTGGCGCGCACGATCGGTGGCTTCGATGTCGGCGCCGGCAAACACGGTGGCGACCACATCCGGCTTGTGCGCATGTTGCAGCGCCATCGCAATGCCAGGTCGAGCTTTGCCCGCAGCGCAGCCGCAGACGGAATTGACAATCATCATGACCACGCCCGGTGACGCCACAGTGGCGTCCACGTCAGCGGCCGTACGGCACTCGCGGGCGCCAACGGCGGTCAGTTCCTGGCGCATGGGGGCAACGAGGTATTCGGGGTAAGGCATCTTCTATTCACTCTCCTGATAGCATCAATCATACCGTGCCCGTCCTGCTCTGCGACCTCGACGACACGCTTTTTGACCACGAAGGTGCCACACGCGACGCGCTCGAACATCTGCGCGGCGTGTATCAGGTTCTCACCCTGTGGTCGCTGGATGAACTCGACCAGCGGAACCGGGTGCTCCTGGAGGCCATTCATCTCGATGTGCTGAACGGCCGGCTGTCGATAGACGAGGCGCGGCGGGAGCGATTCGGGAGGTTGCTGGCGCAGGCAGGCATGGATGACCCGGCCGCCGCCGAGGCCATGGCGGGCGCGTACCGGGAGAAGTACGCCTCCAACTGGCAGCCCGTGCCAGGCGCGATCGAATTCCTGCAGGCAGTGCGCGCGGCGGGACACCACATCGTGATTGTCACAAACAACGGCGTGGCGGAGCAGCAGTTGAAGCTGGTGCGGTGCGGATTTGATGTGCTTATTGATGCGATGGTGACGTCAGAGGAAGCTGGTGTCAGCAAACCGGCGCGGGGCATCTTCGATCAGGCGCTCGCGCGCACCGGAGCGACGCCGGGCGAAGCCGTGATGCTGGGCGACGCGTGGAATGCCGACGTCGAGGGCGCAAGGGCGATCGGTGTGGCGCCGGTGTGGTTTAATCGCGCGCGCCGGCCGAGTCCCGACCCGTCGGTGACGGAACTGGTGTCGCTGGCGCCGGCACATGAGGCCATGGCAGTGGTCATTCGCGCCGCCTTGTCCCCGAGAGCCGCATTATGACGCCATCGTATGTGCTCATTGAAGAGAATGTCGCCAATCAGATCGCCGAGATTCGCGTGCGGCTCGATCGCCTGTGCGCAGGGCTGAGCCCGGCGCAGTTGAATTGGCAGGGCGACGCCGGCCGGCAATGGAGCGTGGGGCAGTGCCTGGACCATGTCACACGGACGACAAACCTGTACGGCGGTCCCCTTGAGACGGCGATAGCTGTGGCTCCACCGGCAGCGGGATCGGGCGCGCGGCCAAACTGGCTCGGGCGTGCGTTCATCTGGGCCATCGAGCCGCCGGTGCGCTTGAAGGTTCCGGCTCCCGAGTCCGTGCAACCGGGTTCGACGCTGGATCCGGCTATCGTCCGCACGGAGGCGGAAGGCGCACTCGTGTCCCTGCAGGCACTCGCAATACGCGCGGTCGGCGTGGATGCGGGCCGACTGCGATTCGCCAACCCGTTCGCGCGGGGGATCCGGGTGTTTAATGTGGCGACTGGCGTGCTGGTGATGCTGGCGCACACGCGACGGCACCTCGAACAGGCCGAGCGCATCAGAGCCCGACCCGATTTCCCGTCAGCGTGTTCGTGAGCGGCTCATCGTGGCGAGTCCGATGCCTGCGACCACCAGCACCATCGAGGCGCTGAGCCGCCAGGTCATCTGTTCATTCAGGAAGATCGTCGCGGCCAGTGCCGTGAGGACCGGCACCGCGAGCTGGACGGTTGCGGCGCGCCAGACCGGAAGGGCCGGGAGCACCGCGTACCAGGCCGCATACGCCAGGCCCGAGGCGAAGGCGCCGGACGCCGACGCCAGCGCGAGGCCGGTCAGGGTAAACGGCCCGGTCATCATTCCAACCTGGCCACTCGCGCCTGCCGCCAGGGCGATAAGCACACCGATGACGGCGGCACGCAGGAAGTTGTGGGCGGTTACGCCGAGCGGATCGGTGGCGCCGCGTCCGGCCAGCGAATACGCACCCCAGCACGCGCCGGCCCCGGCCATGAGCACCGCGCCCAGCGGATCGGGCGCGCTCAGACCAGGCAGGGTCAGCACGAGGAAGCCGGCCAGCGCGATCGCCACGCCAAGGCCGTGGCGCACCGACAACGTCTCGCCGCGCGCCAGGGCCGCCGCGAACATCGTTAGCTGTACGCTGCCGAACAGAAGCAGGGCGCCCGGCCCTGCCTCGATGCGCTCATAGGCCAGCGTGAACAGCACCGCGTACCCGGCCAGCCAGATGGCCATGAGCCAGGAGGAAGAGGAAAAGACGTCGGGTGTCTTTTTGCCTGCTGGCGCCAAAAAGACACCCGACGTCTTTTCCTTGGCCCCCCGCAGGGCCACCAGTACCCACAGCATGATCGCGCCCGTGATCAACCGCACCACCATGAATGTCCATGCGTCCAGGTGCTCGGCACGGATCGCGGCGCGCGTCAGCAGCGAGTTGGTGGCAAAACCCATCAGTGCAAAGATGGTCAGGGGCAGCAGGCGCAAGCCCGCCAAGCATAGACCGAGTTTTCCCAGAGTTAACATGACCGTCGCTTGTCCGACACACGGCGGTTGCATCTTGAACAGGCAAGTAACTGCTGCATGACGTCGCAGAACTTCAAAAGGGGACTGGCATGAAACGACAGATATTGGGCCTGCTGCTGGTGATGGCGTTGCCGGGTGCGGCTGCCGGGCAGACGCCGACGCCGCAGGCACCCCCGGCGCCGGCAGCACCCGCGCCGGCCAGCCGCGTGGGCGTCACGATGTTCGCGGACTACACGTTCACCGAGTTGCCCAAAACCACCGATGCCAATGGTGATCAGGTCAACCTCAGTGCGTTTAATCTCACGCGGTCGTACATCAACCTGACGGGCAACGTCAGCGCTCGTATCGCCTTCCGCATCACGCCGGACATTGTCAGAAACACCGACGCGGGCAGCACTTCAGGGAACCTGCTCTTCCGGATCAAGTACGCCTACGCGCAGATGCGCGCCGGTGACGACACGATCATCCGCCTGGGCATCCAGCCGACGCCGATGATTGACGGTCAGGAGGGCGTGTATCGCTACCGCTTCCAGGGCATTACGTTCGTCGAACGCGAGGCCGGGCTCTCGTCGTCAGACACGGGACTCACGGTGCTCAAGCCGCTGCCGAAGGGCTACGGCGACGTTCACGTCGGTTTCTACAACGGGGAGGGCTATACGCGGAGCGAGGTCAACAACCAGAAGGCGTTGATGATGCGCGCCACGGTCAAGCCCATGCCCACGCACAGCCTCGGCAAGGGTCTGCGGCTCATCGGCTACTACCACCGCGATCACTACGTCAAAGATGCACCGCGTGGTCGTGCGGCAGGCAGCGTGATGTTTGAGCACGCGCGGTTCAACGCCGGCGTGGACTACGCGCAGCGTGTGGACCAGGCGACGCCCGCATCACGTGAGATCACCGGGCGCGGGTATTCGTTTTTTGTGACGCCGTTCTTTGATGAGAAAGGGCGTGGTCTCGAAGGGCTGCTGCGGTTCGACTCGTTCGATCCGGATGTGGATGTGGACGGCAGGCGCACCCGGCTGATTGCCGGCGCGGCGTACTGGTTCCCGCGCCAGGGCACGGCCACGGCGGCCATGCTCGCGCACATGGAGCAAGTGCGGCTCAGTGGCCTCACGCCGACGACGACAAGCGAACGGCGCTACACGCTGAATTTGCTGATCACGTTTTAGCGCAGCACGGGCGCGCGCCGGTGTTTCGTCGCCTGCTCGTAGGCGTAGCCGACGCGGATGAGCGTGGCTTCGTCCCAGGCGCGGCCGAAGAAGGTGATGCCGGCAGGCAGGCGGTTCTCGCGCGTGTAGCCCATCGGCACGCTGATGGACGGAAAGCCCGACGTGGGTGAAAAGACCTGGCTGTTGTCGCCGCCCGGCGTGTTGAGATCGCCGATGAGCCGTGGGGGATAACTCCAGGTGGGGTACACATAGGCATCGAGCTTCAACTCGTCCATGCGCGCCGTGACCGCCGCGCCGTAGGCTTTGCGATACTCGGCTTCGGCCAGGCACGCGGGTGACCCGGGCTCGGCCGGTGTGCTGTCTTCGGCCGACTGCAGGCGCGCCTGGATCGACGGGTGGAACTTGCGCGATTTGATGACATCTGCGAGTGAACTGACCGGCGTCTTGCCGGCGTGCCGGGCAAACCACTGCGTGATGTCGTACTTGAATCCGCCGCAACTGCCACCCCCCTGGGCGCGCCGGACGGTGGTCAGGTCAATCGCGGCCGGGTCAACGATTGTCGCGCCCGCGCGCTCCAGCGCTGACAGGGCCGCCGTGAACACAGTCACGACTTCCGGATCCACGCCGCCTCGTTCATAGGCCTGTCGGAGCACGCCGATGCGCGCGCCCTTCAAGCCGTCGGCCTTGAGCGAGTCTGCATACACGGGAATAACGCGGCCCCGGCTCTGCGCGGTCACAGCGTCATCGGGGTCTTCACCCACAATCGCCTGAAACACGGCCACCGCATCCGCCATCGTGCGCGTCATCGGCCCGGCAATGTCCGCCAGCAGGTAGAGCGGCACCACTCCCGTACGGCTCGTCAAACCCATCGTCGATCGGATGCCGACCAGCGACTGATGTGCTGATGGCCCGCGAATGGAATTGCCGGTGTCGGAGCCGAGGCCGACGGCGCCGAAACTGGCGGCCACCGCCGCAGCCGTGCCGCCGCTGGAGCCGGCCGTAACCCGATCGGTGGCGTACGGGTTGCGCGTGTAGCCCGGAAGGAGAGAGTTCACCGTTTCGAGCGGGCTGAACGCCCACTCCGCCATGTTGGATTTGGCGAGGACAATGGCACCGGCGGATTTGATGCGGGCCACGAGGAATGCGTCACGGTCGGAGACAAAGCCCTGCAGCGCGAGCGAACCGGCTGCGCTCTGCACGCCGATCGTTTCGAAGTTGTCTTTCACGATTGTCGGGATGCAGTACAACGGCCCCGTCAGGCCCGACGCCGCGAACCTTCGATCCAACTCGGCCGCGTCGCGTTGTGCCGCGTCGTTGATTTGCACGATCGCGTTGAGCGCCGCGCCACGTTTGTCGTGCGCTTCGATTCGGGCCAGGTAGGCCGACACCAGGGCACTGCAGGTGATCCGGCCCGCGCGCATCGCTCCATGAATGTCTGCGATGGTCGCTTCGGCCACATCGAAGCGTTGGGACTGGGTCCTGGCCACAGGCGACAGCGCAAGGACGAGTGAAACGCAGAGCAGGATCCCGACACGCATTGGCTACCTGCGGCCAAGTATGCGGGTGGCGTGGGGGAAAAGTCCACGTCGCGCCCGGGAGATTTCCCACCTCGACTACCTATTTAAGGTGTGAAACCGTGGAGTTGGGCCTAAGGAGCCTCTGCCGCGTGCTGGCATGGCCCTTGCTCAATAGGACTCGCAAAACTGTTTACAAGGAGTTCTGGAATGGCAAAGGGACGCTTCGTGTGGGTGCTGATGGCGCTGGCTCTGGTTTCGTTGGTGGTCGCGCCACTGGCAGCTTGCGGTGACAAGGTCAAAGGCGAAAAAGTCTACAAAGACGCCAAGTGCTCGGTGAGCTTGATCCGATCGCGTGGACGGTTTAACTACGCCGCTTAAGTCACCGGAGGAATCCCGCAGAATCCGCATGCTCTTAAGAAATGCCGTTATCTGGTTCCAACTCGGGATGGCGTCCCCACCGGGATTCGAACCCGGGTCTTGGCCTTGAAAGGGCCACGTCCTAGGCCTCTGGACGATGGGGACCCAAGAGGCAGGTCTAACCGAACTACTCTAGCAGAATCAGGCCTGGGAAGGGCAGGGGCTTCTGGCCTTCGGTAAGGATAATGTGCGACAGTAAGGAATGCCATCAGCCACCCTTACCAGCAAAGGGCAGATTACGCTGCCCAAGGCCGTCCGGGACTCTCTGGGGGTCAAGACCGGCGACGCCGTGGACTTCGTCGTGAGCGCCGACGGCGAGATCCGGGTGCGCGCCGGGTCGGCCGATGTCTCCGAATTGCGGGGGCTGCTCCACCGACCAGGGCGCCGCGCTGTGAGCATAGAGGCGATGGACAAGGCCATTCGTGCGGCGACTCGGCGATCGTGATTGGGCTCGACACGAACGTGCTCGTGCGGTATCTGACGCAGGATGATCAGGCACAGGCGCGAAAAGTCGACGCCGTGATTGCGGATTCCGTCGCACGTGGTGAGCGGTGCGTGATAGACCCGATTGTCTTGTGTGAGTTGATCTGGGTCCTGCGCGACGCCTATCGAACTCCAAAGGCCGATCTGGTAAAAACGCTCGATCAAATCCTCGCGACACAGCAGTTCCAAATTACAGAAAAAGACCGAGTCCGTGAGGCGTCTGAGGCCTATCGTGTTGGCCGCGCCGACTTCGCGGACTATCTCATCGGCACGTCCAATCGTGATGCCGGTTGTTCAGAAACTGCCACGTTCGACCGCCGCTTGCGTGGTGCCAGCGCATTTCGAGTGCTGCTCCTGGTAGTGCTCCTGGCCGTCGGCGCCGCCGCGTGCAGCGGAGGAGGGACGCCGGCCGCACCGACGCCGCCGCCCACGACAACGCCCCCAGCGACGCCCACGCCACAGGCGCCGCCGTTCTCGGGCACGATCTTCATCGACGCCGACATCATCACGGCCGAAGACCCCACGACCTTCGCGTCGCTCACCCCAAACGGCCAGGGCATGCGCACCATGTACGACCGGCGCGCGGCGGCCTTCATCCAGCTCCAGGCCTACCTGTTCAACGTGACGTTCAGCGACGGTCTGTCCACCGAAGTGCAGGTCAATCCTGAGTTCGGCAGTACCGACGCCGCGCGGGTGCAGGCCGAGAAGTACGCCATCGTGATTGGACGCCTGCCACGGGCGCTGCGGGTGTCGGTGGCCACGGTCTGGATCCACCAGGGCGTGCAGCCATTCGGCGGCGGTAACAACAACCTGCTGATCCACGTGGGACAGGGCGACCTGTATATCGCCGACGGGGTCCTCGAAGAGACGTTTGTCCACGAAGCCGCGCACACCTCCCTCGATGCCGCCCACGCCGCCTCGGCCGGATGGCTCTCGGCCCAGGCCAAAGACGTCAACTTCATCTCCACCTACGCCCGCGACAACCCCACGCGCGAAGACGTGGCCGAAAGCGTCTTGCCGTGGCTCGCCGTGCGTTACCGGGCGAGCCGGATCACGCCGGCGCTTGCCGCCACCATCCAGCAGTTCATTCCCAACCGCATGGCCTATTTCGACTCGCTCGGGCTCGTGATGCTGCCGGTGCAGTAATCTTGGTGCCGCATGCAAATCGATTTGCACGATTCGGTGCTCCAGCACATCCAGGCCGACGTCGTCCGCCTCCTGCCCGACCAGACAGTGGCCGACGCGCTTGATGCGCTGCGCGCCCACGGTGTCGATCACGACATTGTCTACATCTACATCGTGGACAGCGAGAAGCGGCTGACGGGTGTGGTGCCGACACGCGCGCTGCTGGCGTCCCGGCCTGAGCGGCCGCTGGGCGAAATCATGCAGGGCGACGTGGTGGCCATTCCCGACTGGGCCACGGTGCTCGTAGCGGCAGAGTACTTCGTCAGCCAGCGATTCCTGGCTTTCCCCGTGGTGTCATCAAGCGGCGAGCTGGTGGGTCAGGTGGACGTGAGGGTGTTTACCGACGAAGTGGTCGGGCACGCGAAGCGCTCGTTTGACGACATCTTCCAGATCATCGGCGTCCACGCCACGCAGGGTCGCACGGTGTGGCTGGGATTCCGCGACCGTTTCCCGTGGCTGCTCACCAACGTGACCGGCGGCCTGCTGTGCGCGGTGTTGGTCAGTCAGTACGAACACCTGCTGGACGCGGCCGTGGTGCTGGCCGTGTTCCTGCCGATGGTGCTGGCCCTGGCCGAGAGCATCAGCATGCAGTCGGCCACCTTGACACTGCACAACCTGCACAGCGGTGGCATGACCTGGGCTCTGCTGGGGCCCGCCATGCGCCGTGAGTTGAGCGTGGCCGCGCTGCTCGGGTCGGGCTGCGGCCTGCTCGTGGGCGCCATCTCCTGGGATGGAAGGGCAACGGCGACATGGCTCTGGCCCTGGGCGGCGCGATCGCGTTTTCCATGGCCGCGGCGGCCCTGCTCGGACTCTTGCTGCCGACAATGCTGCACGCTGGTAAACTTGATCCGAAGATCGCGGCCGGGCCCATCGTGTTGGCCGTCGCGGATGTGTGCGCATTGCTGATCTACTTCAACCTGGCGGCGTTGTTTGTATGAAAATTGAACCCTTCTTGCTCGAACGGTGGATGACGCGGCACGAGACCCACGTCAAGTACGACATCGCTGAAAGTGGCATCCTGGCACTCTCCACACACGACCTCCTGCAGTTTGAGCCGGAAGGCGCGCGGGCGGCCACGCTCGAAGCCCTACTGCAATTGCCGGTCGGGTACAGCGAGGCTTGCGGCACAGTGGCGCTGCGGTCGGCGCTTGCGGCGACGTACCAGTCGGTGGCGGCCGATCAGATCCTGGTCACGACCGGCGCAATCGAAGCGAACTATCTTCTTTTCAACGTGCTGCTCGATGCCGGCGATCACGTCATCGCGCCCTATCCGGCGTATCAACAGCTGTACTCGGTGCCGAAGGCCATCGGCTGTGATGTGTCGTTGTGGCGGGTGGGGCCCGATACCGGGTATCGCTACGACGTTGACGCGCTCGAGCGCCTGATCACTCCCAAGACGAAGCTGATCGTCGTCAACACGCCGCACAATCCGACAGGGGCAATGTTGTCGCCGGCCGATGCGGCGCGTGTGTACGCGCTGGCAGAATCGGTGGGCGCGTGGGTGCTTGGCGATGAGGCGTACCGGTGGTTGAGCGTGCCGGGGGGCGATCCGTTCGCGCCGCCCGTGGTGGATATGGGCGCGCGCGGCATCAGCGTCGGTACGTTGTCAAAGCCGTACGGCCTGCCGGGCCTGCGCATTGGCTGGATGGCGGGACCGCGCGACGTTATCGAACGATGCTGGGGGATGCGCGACTACATCACGCTCAGTCCCGGCAAACTCAACGATGCGCTGGCGTGCCTCGCCCTGCGCCATCACGACAAGATCGTCGAGCGGAATCGCGCCATCATCACGGCCAACCTGGCGGCGGCATCGGCGTGGATTGAAGCGCGCCAGGATGTGTTGTCGTGGACCGCGCCACGCGGCGGCCTGCTCGGGTTGCTCAAATACAACCTGCCGGTGGATTCGTTGACGCTCGCGGACACGCTGGCCACTGAGTACAGCGTGATGCTGGCGCCTGGGTCCGCCTTCGGCTACGAGAAACATCTGCGGCTGGGCATCGGCCAGCGCCCCGACGTGTTTGCGAAGGGCCTTGTCGAGGTAGGCCGCGCGCTTGACCGGTTTCGGGCGTCCTCGTAGCGCGGGTCCACGATGCATGTTCTCTGCAGCGCCCTGGCCGTTGTTGCCATGGTGGCACTCACCGCCGCCTGTGGCAACGCCACGCCCGCGCCCGGCGCGGTGACGTTCAACAAAGACATCGCGCCGATTGTGTTTCCGAACTGCGCCTCCTGTCATCGCCCGGGTGGCGTGGCGCCATTTTCACTCCTGACCTATGCCGAGGCGGCCGAACATGCCGATGCCATTGCGAAGGCGACGCGCGAAGGACACATGCCGCCCTGGTTGCCGGCGCCGGGGCAGTATCCCATCGTCGGCGACCGGCGGCTGCGGCCGGAGCAGGTGGCGGTCATTCAGCGTTGGGTGAAGGAGGGCGCCCCTGAGGGCCACGCGGCGGACAGACCGGCGACGCCGATTTTTCCCGACGGTTGGGAACAGGGAACACCCGATCTGATCCTGACCACCGACAAGCCGTTCGACATTCGCGTGGGGGCCGATGATGTGTATCGCAACCTGGTGTTTCGGACCCCGATCACTGAAGGCGTGTTCGTGCGCGCCGTGGAGCTCAAGACGAACAACACGAGAGTTCACCACGCGGTGATTCGTGTCGACCGGACGTCCGCATCGCGTCGGCGTGCCGGCGCGGACGGTCAGCCAGGGTTTGATGGCATGGCCCTCAGCGTGCTCGACCCCGACGGGCAGTTCATCGGCTGGACCCCGGGGCGGGGGCCCATCGTGTCGCCCGCCACCATGCCCTGGCGGTTGGAGCGCGGCGCCGATGTCGTGGTGGAACTGCACGTCATCAAGTCCGACAAGGCGTCGACGTTGCAGCCCACGATCGGCCTGTTCCTGACCTCCACGCCGCCCGTGCAGCGGCCGGTGACCGTTCGGTTGGAATCCCAGGTCATTGACATTCCCGCAGGCCAGAGCGACTACCTCGTGACCGACACCTACGAACTTCCGGTGGCTGTGGACCTGTTGGGCGTCTATCCGCACGCCCATTTCCTCGGAAAAGAGGTGCGGGCGTTCGCCACGCTGCCGGACGGGTCGGTCAAGTCGCTGCTGCACATCGAAGATTGGGACTTTCACTGGCAGCAGGAATATCGCTACGTTTCGCCCATCCCGCTGCCGCGTGGCACGAAGGTCAGCATGCGGTTTACCTTCGACAACTCGTCGGCGAATAAACACAATCCGAACATCCCGCCCAAACGTGTGCAGGGGGGATCGCGATCTACCGACGAAATGGCCAAACTGGGGCTGCAGTTGTTGACGCAGTCTCCGGCTGATGCGGTGCGTCTCGTGCAGGAGTTCGATCGGCGGTACAAGCAGGCCGAGGTGGCCCTGGGAGAGATCCGCGTGCGCGCTGAGCCAACCAACGTCGATTACCTCGGGCTTCTGGGAGGCGCCTATGTGGAGGTTGAGCGGTTTGCCGAGGGCGCCGCGCGGCTCGACGCGGCGGTTCGTCTGGGCGACCGCACTGCGTCCACTCGCAACTACCTCGGCGCGGCGATGATGGCGCAGGGCCAGACCGCTGCCGCGGTCGAGCACTTCCGCCAGGCGGCTGCGCTCGCGCCCAGAGACGAAGTGATGCACTTCAACCTTGGGACCGCGCTCGGGGCCCTAAATCGCACGGCTGAAGCCGAAGCCGCCTTCCGGCGTTCAATCACCGTGAATCCCGACTACGGGGATGCGCATGTGAATCTCGCGGCGCTGCTGCTTGCAGGAGGCCGCACCAAAGAGGCGATTCCGCACTTCGAGCGGGCGGTGGCGCTCAACCCGGAATCTGCAGGGATGCACAGCAATCTGGGTGGCGCGCTGGCTTCCGCCGGACGCTATTCCGAAGCGATGGTCGAGGTCAGGCGCGCGCTCGACCTGGACCCCAACCACGGCCCGGCACTCGACAATCTTCGCCGCCTGCAGCGGATAGGCATCCGCTGAACAGCTGCGGGCGCCCCGTGATGGTCAGCGGCTGAGTGGAACATGTGGTGGGCCGCGCTGGAATCGAACCAGCGACCCTCTGGTTAAAAGCCAGGTGCTCTACCCCTGAGCTAGCGGCCCACACGAACGCTGATTGTACTCTAAAGAATCCCCATGCCGAGCGCTGACAACGCGAGTTCAGCGGCGAGGGTGGCTGTCTGGTTCTGCGAGTCGAGAATGGGGTTGACCTCAACCAGATCGAGGGCCGTCATCTTCCCGGAGTCGGCGATCATCTCCATCACCATGTGGGCCTCGCGGTAGGAGAGGCCGCCTTTGACTGGGGTGCCCACACCCGGGGCGATGGCCGGGTCACACGCGTCAAGATCGAAAGACACGTGCAGGCCCGTGGTGCCGGTGGTGGCAAGGTCGAGCGCGCGTTTCATCACCACGGCGATGCCGTGCTGGTCGATGTCCTTCATCGTGAAGACATGCACCTTCGCGGCTCGGATTTGTGCCTTTTCGGCCTCGTCCAGATTGCGGATGCCAATCAGCACCACATGCTCGGCCTTCACCTTTGGCGAACGCAGGCCGATACCGGCCAGTTCCGCTGGTTCCGTGCCAACGAGTGCGGCCAGCGGCATGCCGTGCACGTTGCCCGACGATGTGGTGGCCGGGGTGTTCATGTCGCCGTGCGCGTCGATCCACAACACGCCCAGTTGGCCTCCGTGCTCCACCGCGAAGTCCGCGGACGCCCCGACCGACCCGGCGGCCAGGGAGTGGTCGCCGCCGATGACAATCGGCAGCGCACCGTCAATAAGCGACTGCCGCGCCTGCTGGTAGAGGCGCTGGCACACCTTGGCGATGTCCTTGATGTAGCGCTTGCTCGGGTCGCGCGCCACCTGTGTCTCTGGGATCGGTGTCGCCAGGTCGCCCTTGTCGGTAACCGTGCAACCCATCGCAGTCAGGCGCTCGCCCAGACCAGCGATGCGGACGGCGGATGGCCCCATGTCCACGCCGCGGCGGCCACCGCCCAGGTCGAGCGGCACGCCGATGATGTGTACGTGTCGTGGGGCCATAGAGACTACCTGCCTTTGTAGGTCAGCGAGATGCCTTCGCCCGATGGCGCGATGATGGTGGACCATGCGCCGGGTGCAGAGCCAATGGCATCGAAGAAGTCGCCCATCTCTTCGCGTTTGTTCACCACGTTGTGTGCCAGGAACACGCCTCCCGGCTCAAGCGTGGGGAACGTCAGTTCAAAAAACGCCTTGTAGTCCTTCTTCCACGCGTCGAGGAAGATCATGTCGAAGGTGCCCTGCAGCTTCGGAATTTCCACAAACGCGTCTCCGGCAATGACCTGGACGATGTCTGAGAGGCCGGCGCGAGCGATGTTCGCCGCCGCCTCCTTGGCGCGGACCGGGTCGTACTCGATGGTCACGAGCCTGCCGCCGGTCTGGCGCAGCCCCTGGCCAATCCAGATGCCAGAATACCCGCTGGCGCCGCCGATTTCGAGCGCGCGCCTGGTGCCCCGTGTGGCGACGAGCACACGCAGGAAGCGCCCATCTTCCTCGGACACGGCCAACTGGCCGGCGTCGTTCGCCTTGATCTCGGCGAGCAGCGTCGTCTGGTTGGTGGGGGCCGTTGCCGGGGGGGCCGCGGGGGGCTGAGAAGAGGGTGCCGGGGCGCCGCAGGCGGCCGCCGCCAGGCAGATGAGGGCCGGCACCGCGAAGCTCAGGGCCGGTTTACGCGGAGAAAACAGCATGGGAACGACGATTCTACCCCGACTAGTGTTAGGATACTGATCGCGTTATCCCCCTGCCGGGCGGGCACTTGGCTCGCTCTGGCATGCGACCTAACTTACCTGGAGGCCGCGTGTCGCCCATCCTAATCCGTCCCGTTCGAGAGCAGCTGGAACATGATCGCTTGATCCGTTTCCTGCAGCTGAAGTACCAGAAGAAATTCGAAGTCCTTATTAATCCCGGTGAGGGTCAGGCGGCGCCCGTGAAGCTGGCTGGTCCGGCCCCATTTTTTCCAGACCTTGTCCTGCTGTCGGCCTCGAAGATTGCCGGGCTGGTGGAGGTCGAGACGGGCGAGTCCACCAACAACCTCGAGGCACTGGCGCAGTGGCAACATTTTGGTCGCGCGCGTGTGCCGTTCCATCTGTACGTGCCCGTGCTGATGTTTGATGCGGCGCGCCGTTTTTGTGATGCGCACAAAGTGAGTGTCACGGAAATCTGGACGTACCGGTCGCTCTACGACGGTTTCGATCTGGTGCGCGTGTTTCACGCTCCGTCTGCCGTGGCCAATGCGCCGAAACACTCATCGGTGGTGGCCAAGTTGCTGCCGCCGGTGGTCAATACGCGCGTTGAGCCCGAACGCGACCAGAAGCAGGAGATGGCCAACCTTGTGGAATTGGCCAACCGCACGTTCAAGGCGGCAGCAGGCAAGTCTGCGGCCGCGGCGGCGGCAGCCAAGGCCGCTTCCGCGCAGGCCCGTGCGGCCAACAAGGCGGCAGCCAAGGCCGCTTCCGCGGCCAAGGCGGCACCCGTGCCCGTGCCGGTGCCGCCGGCCAAACCAGCCAAGGCCGTGGCTCCTGCGCCCAAGGCCCCCGCGCCTGCGGCCAAGGCACCGGCTCCTGCGCCCAAGGCGGTCAAGCCTGTCGCGAAGGCCGCCCCTCCGAAGCCTGCCGCCAAATCCGTTAAGCCTGCGCCGAAAACTGCCAAGCCAGCCGGCAAGATTACGAAGCCCGTGCCGAAGCCGGTGAAGAAGCCGGTTGCAAAGGCTGCCGCGAAGCCGCAGAAGGCCAAGAAGCCCGCTGCCGCAGCCAAGCCGAAGAAGACCGCGAAGAAAGCCGCCAAAAAGAAGAGGTAAGTCAGCTGCCGTTCATTCGCTACGCGCGCGACAAACGCGGCTACGAACACACCTACGTGATGCACGGGCATCGCGCAGGGCAGAGTTCGGGCCGGGCTCGTGTGCTGTACCTCTTTCGTTCACCACCCAACGTGCAAATCGGCCGCAAGTCGCTTGATGCTGAAGTGCGCGAGGTGCTTGAGCACACGCACCCCGATATTTCGTTTGATTGGGTGGGTCTGCTGCGCGAGCCGATGCCAACTGCGCGACCTGATCCGCGCGACCGCAGTCCACGCCAGCGGTCGCAGAACCGTCGCGATCGTCCGGCCGGCCGCGAGCGCGAAGACGCCCCGCCTGTGACCGCGCCACCGATTGAAATCGTGGACGAGTCCCTGTTGGGCCAGACCATGGGCGCGTCGGCGGCCGCTGTGCTGCGAGCCCGGTTTGCCGACCTCAATCACCGTATCGCGCGTCGCTCGCGTACCCCGGAGGAACGCGACCGGCTGCTTGAAGACGCGCAGCGGCTGAACCCTGACCAGTGGGTCGACGAGGCCGCGATTCGCGCCAACACGGCCGATATCGATGCCCGGTGGGAAGCCGTGGCCGCCGAACTTCCCAGGCGCCGGCGCGGCCGGCGCGGTGGAAAACCCCGCGAAGACGCCGCAGGGGACACCGGGGCAGACCAGACGGACGCCGCCGATGTCATAATTGGGCAACGAGATGACTCCCATGAACCAGAGACCCACGACCCTCCGGGCTTGGCTGATCTTTCCAGCCCTTCTGACCGCAGTGACGATCAGCGGCCAACAGCCCCCGCCACCGACGTCGTCGCCGCAGACCACGACCCAGAGGCCGACATTCGTTAGCCAGGTCGACCTGGTCACGCTCGACGTGATCCCCCGCGACAAACGCGGGCAGTTCATCCCCGACCTGAAGATGAAAGACTTCGTCGTCCTCGAAGACGGGGTGGAGCAGTCGATCGGTGACTACCGCCTGGTCTACGGCGGACGCGAACTCTCGGTGGAGGTGCTCAGTGCGCCAACGGCCGCGCCCGAAGGCATGATCCTGCCGCCCACCCGGCCTCCCTCAGACGTGGCGGGGCGCGTGTTCATCATTTTCATCGACGACCTTCACTTGCAGGCCGGGGATTCGCCTCGTGTGCGCAACCTCCTGACCCAGATCACGAACACGCTTGTGCATGACGGGGATTTGTTTTCGGTCGTGTCCACGGGCCCGTCTTCGATCGAGGTGCAGCAGACCTACGATCGTGGCCGCCTGACGGAGTCCATCAAGAAGGTCATGGGCGCCGGCATGTCGCCCGAAGACATCCTGCTGGCGCCGTCTTCAACGGCGGGACCGCAGGAACTGCGCCACCGCGTGCACGTGGCGTTTTCCACCGCGTACGACCTGCTGAAGCAACTCGAGCGGGTCAACAACCGCCGGAAGGCGTTTATCTACCTGAGCTCCGGTTACGACTTCAACCCATTCACCGAGTCGCGCTGGAAGCAGGAGCAGGAGCGCTACGCCGTCCCGCAGCGCGACGCCAACGGCAGCGTGCCGCTCGAGACCGGAATCACGTCGCGCGAGCGCGACGGGATGAACCCGTTCGAAACGGGGAGTCAGGCGTTTGCTGTGGCGGATCTGGTGTCGCAGCTGGCCGAACTGACACGGGCGGCCAACCGGGCGAATGCCACGTTCTACACCATCGACCCGCGAGGGCTCATCGCCGGTCCTGACATCAACCAGAACTTCACCACCACCGAGTGGCGCAGCTATGTCACCACGTCGGTGGATTCGCTCCGGACCATCGCAGACCTGACGGGCGGGTTCTGCATCTGCAACTCCAACGATTTCAAAAAGGGTTTGGCGCGAATCGACGCCGAAACCTCTGATTACTACATCCTCAGCTACTACTCCAAGAACCCTGATCCGATGCGCCGGGTCCGGAAAATCGAGGTGAAAGTGAAGCGCGAGGACGTGGACGTCACCCACCGGTCCGACTGGACCCTGCCGTTCGCCAAGCGGAAATAACCCGAAGACCCCCTGATTTAACCGTCCCGTGACGCCCGTGTGCCTCGGGCGTCACGGGCCGTACTGCTATAATCGGATCTCCTCGATTTGTGGTGGATGGTGCGTTTTATGGACTGGAGATCAGGGATGAAGTTTGTCAGTAAGTCAACGCTGTTTCTCAGCTTCGTGCTGTGTGCGGCGCTTGCCGTTGCGGAGTCTGCCTCGGCGCAGACCGTGACGACCGGTGCTTTGTCAGGCTTGGTTGTGGACGCGCAGGGTGGAGTGTTGCCGGGTGCCACGGTCGTGGCCATTCACCGGCCGACCGGGACGACGTACGAAGGCGTCACCATGTCGGACGGCAAGTACATTCTGCAGAACGTGCAGGTGGGCGGTCCCTACACCGTCACCGTGACCATGTCGGGCTTCCGCAAGAAGGAAGAAAGCGGCATCATCGTCAACCTCGGCGAAGAGCGCCAGGTGCCGTTCAAACTTGAGCTTGAGTCCGTCGCCGAGACCGTGACGGTTGTTGGTGAAGCGACGTCCATCGACGTGACGCGCGCCGGCGCCGCCGCGAACATTGCCGGAGAAGTCAAGGAAGCGCTGCCGACGATTTCGCGCAGCCTGCTGGATATCGTTCGCATCAATCCCTACTTCGCGGCCATCACCACCAACAACACCGTGACGGCCGTGTCTGTCGCGGGCCGCAACGCGCGCTACAACAGCATTCAGATTGACGGCGCGGTGTTCAACGACCTGTTCGGCCTGGCCGATACGGGCACGCCCGGCGGGCAGACGGAAGCGCAGCCCATCAGCATCGACGCCATTGCCCAGATTCAGCTCGTCGTGTCGCCGTACGATGTCCGGCAGGGCGGCTTCTCGGGTGGCGGCATCAACGCCGTGACCAAGAGCGGCGCCAACAACTTCAGCGGCACGGGGTTCTTCTTCGGCCGCGACCAAGACTGGGTGGGCAAGGGCATCACGGACACCAAGATCTCCACGTTCAGCGACAAGCAGGGCGGCTTCAGCGTCGGTGGTCCCATCAAGCGGGGTAAGGCCTTCTTCTTCGCCAACGCCGACCGGGGCCGCAAGAGGACCCCCACTGGCTTCTGCATTTCAGGTTGCGGGCAGACCTTCCGCGGAGCGGAGGCGGACGTCGCCTCGTTTTTCAGCATCCTGAACACGAAGTACGGCTATTCGATTGACGGCGCTTCTGACGAATTCAGTCGCACCACCAACTCGGACAAATACCTGGGGAAGATGGACATCAACCTCTCGTCCAACCACCGTCTCACGTTGCGCAACAACTACGTGGACGCGCTGAATGACATCGGCGGCACGAGCACATCGAGCTACACCACGCCGGACGGGTTCTACCGGATTCGCAACAAGTCGAACGGCCTGGTGGCCCAGCTGAATTCGACGTTCGGAAATGCCGTCAATGAGTTCCGGATCGCCTACACGCGTGTGCGTGACCGCCGGGCGGGACAGGACTTCGAGAGCAAGCCGTTTCCGCGCGTGACCGTGCGTCTGGCCAGTGGCATCCAGATTACTGTGGGCCGCGAAAACTTTTCGGCCGCCAACGAACTCGATCAGGACATCATCGAACTGCACGACGACTACACGATCCTGAAGGGGCGCCACACGATCACGCTCGGCACCCACAACGAGTTCTTCCAGTTCAGGAACCTGTTCATTCGCGACAACTTCGGCACCTACACCTTCAACAGCCTCGCCTTCTTCGACCAGGGCCTGGCCCAGCAGTTCGACTACAGCTATCCGACCAACCCCGCCAGGCCATCGGCCGAGTTCGGTGTGCGCACCCTGGGCTTCTACGTCGGCGACCAGTGGCGCTGGCGCCCGAACGTGACCCTGACGATGGGCGCGCGCGTTGACGTGCCGATGTTCCCCGACAAGCCGACGGCCAACCCGGCGGCCGTGGCGAACTTCGGGTTCGCGACCGACACCACGCCTTCGGGCGTACGGTACTCCCCGCGCATTGGTTTCAACTGGGACCTCAAAGGGGACGGCTCCAAGCAGATTCGCGGCGGTGTGGGCATGTTCTCGGGCCGCACACCCTATGTGTGGCTGTCGAACCAGTACGGCAATACCGGGATCGAGTTCCAGCGCATCGGCGCGTCGAACAACGCGGCCAGCCGCATTCCGTTCGTCGCCAATCCGTCTGGGCAGCCGACGACGGTCACCGGCGCATCGGGCTCGGCGTTCACGAACGAAATCGACCTGATCGATCCCAACTATAAGTACCCGACGTTGCTGCGCGGCAACCTGGCCTACGAGACCAAGCTGCCGGGCGGCCTGGTGATGTCGGGCGAGTTCCTGTTTACCAAAAACATCCAGGACGTCAAGTACCAGAACCTGAATCGCGACCTGCAGTCGGGTGCGCAGAACCTCGACGGCCGTCCGATCTTCACGCGCGACACTACCGCGCTGAGCGACGTCATCTTCCTCACCAACTCGAGTGAGGGACACACGTGGAGCGGCATCGTGGAACTGCGCAAGCCGTTCCGCAACGGGTTCTTCTTCAACTCGTCGTACCTCTACGGCGAATCGAAGGCGACCATGGAAGGCACGTCGAGCCAGGCCGCCTCCAATTGGGGCAACGTGCTCAACCCGGGCGACCCGAACAATCCGCCGGTGGGCACCTCGGTCTACGACCCCGGTCATCGTATCAACTTCTCGGCGTCGTACGCGATGGGGTTGTTTGGCGGCGCCACTGGCACGGCCTCGGTGTACTACGCGGGCCAGTCGGGCCGGCCCTTCACGCTGACGTACTTTGGCGACGTGAACGGTGATGGCCGCACGAGCAACGATCTGCTCTACATTCCGGCCAACGCGTCGGAAGTGGCGTTCACGGGTGGCACCTATCAGCAGTTGGTGAACTTCCTCCAGGAAGACGGCTGCCTGGATGACTTCATTGGCAAGATCATCCCGCGCAACGTCTGCCGCGCGCCCTGGTCGAACCAGCTCGACTTCCGCTACAACGTCGCGCTGCCGTTCCAGCGCGTCAAGGCGGAGATCTCGCTCGACATCATCAACGTGTTGAACCTCATCGACTCCAAGCGCGGCATCCAGGAGTACGCGACGTTCAACGCGATTGCTCCGGTCACGCCGGTGCTGACCTCGGGACAGGTCACGGGATACAACATCTCGTTCCTGACGGGGTCAAGCTTCCGCAAGTGGCAGCGCGACGACCTGCGCTCGCGCTGGCAGATGCAGCTCGGCGGACGGATTCGGTTCTAACGCGCAGCGCGCACGAGCACAAACACGAACGCCCCGGTCAGCATTGCTGGCCGGGGCGTTTTTTTGGTGTGAACGTAGCTCGGGCTGAGCTACGGACGGAGCGCGCTCTTGACCCTGGCCACGGCTTCGGTCAAATAGTGCGCATCCATTTCGATGCCGACGAAGTTGACGCCGAGGCGACCGGCGGCAATCGCGGTGTTGCCCAGGCCGAGGAAGGGATCCATCACGGTGGTGAGGCGTGACAGGCCGTGCAATAGCAGGCACTGCTCGGGCACCTTCGGCGGGAATGACGCCGGGTGCGGGCGGTCGCGGTCGCGGCTCTGGATGGTCTCGTAAGGAATGAACCAGGTGTTGCCGCGGCAGCGCTTGCCGTCGCCGCCGGCGGCCCAGCGGGCCGCGTTGGACTTGTCCTGGTAGGGCACACCCACGGCACGGCGGTCGAGTTTGGTCCGGCCGTCGGGCGTGAAGTGAAAGATGAACTCGTGGCAGTCATTGACGAACCGCTCGCTGTTGATCGGTTTGTAGTGACCCACCGCCATATCGCGCTCAAGGCCGAGCGCCTCGCTTGTGGATTCGCGGTCGATGGCGATCGACTTTACCCAGTGAATGGTGTTCTGGAGCTTGAAATACCCGCGGGCGACCTGCGCCACCTCCAGCGGAATCCAGGGGTCGGTCGGCTTGGCCCCGACGTTCAGGAAGAGCGACGCCTGCGGCCCGCACACCTTGGAGGCGGCACGGAGCCACTGGTCCGTCCAGGCCAGATACTCTCCGCGGGGCAGGTCGTCCTCGTAGGAACGGTATTTGATGCCCAGATTGTAGGGAGGTGACGTCACGATCGCGTCGATGGAGGCGCGTTCCAGCGCCGGCATCACCGAGAGACAATCGTCGTGGTAGAAGCGAAAAGTGGAAGTCCCGATGCAGAATTCGTATCGGGGGCCGGCCAGTTGGAGACGGGGTCGCGGAGCCGGCGGACGCAGGGAGCGTGGGCGCCGGACCGGGCGTGTTGAGTGAAGCGCGAGAGCCATGTAACCAAGCTTCTCGGCTGTTCAGGGTCTGAAGTACAGACCCCGGGTGAAAAAACTACGCCCGAACCGCCGCCGTCGGAGTAAACCCGTGCGCCACGCGGTCGGCGCTTACAGGCTGATTCCGGACGTGGCCCGAAGAGACGCACACCGTGCTCTTCTCCTCGATGTAGGTGACTTCCCGCTTCGATCCCTCTTCACGGTATCGACCCGTCACGCACCCACATGTCAGCGTCGTGAACCCCATCAAACGAACCAGGCTCATGGCAGTGACTTCCTCCAATCCTCTCTGCATGCTCGCTAATGCAAGCAACGTGCCCGACTCCGCCTTGGCCGTGAGTGATGTCTGCATTGAAGTTCCTGGCTGAATAATCGGTCGATCCAGCCCAGGACTGCAGTACGAGCGCCGACGACGGCGTCCAGGCTGTGTCAGTCTGGCCACGACCGTTGGATTGATTGAAACAATCGCTTGGATTCAGTCGGGGCGGCCGAGTCGCTCGAAGAGGCTCAGTTCCTGGGCCCGCTGGCGGCTGGCAAAGCGACGGGCACGGACCACCCGAACGATGAAGACCAGATGCAGTCCGCCATACAGGGCCAGTTCCACAAAGACGCCTGGGTCGGCCTGCCCGGGCCCGGCCGTGAGGAGAATGACGGGGACCAGGTTAAGCAGGGTGGCCGACACGAACGCGACGGCGAAAAGTGCGTCGAGCTTGCCGGCCGGGTCCGTGGCGGCGCGGCCAAACGCCTCAGCGGTGTGCTCCCATCGCGGCCCCTTGTCTGAGTGCGCCTCATAGGCGGCTTGCAGGTAGCGGCCGATGCGTTCGACGCCGACGTGCAGCGCGAAGATCGCCTCAAAGACGCCTGCCAGCACCAGAAGCGGCACAAGCAGGGTGACCGGGGAGGGCAGCCACGCCTGAACGGCCACGTGCAGGGCGGCCCAGGCGGTCAGGCCAGCCGCCGCCAGGCCGAGGCGCAGGGTGCCTCGCTCGCGGATCGTGGCACGCAGAGCGCGGAATTCCTCGGCCCGGAGGGCTTCGGACTCGGAGCGTGGAGCGCTGTCTTCGAGAGGGTGCAGAGAAACTCCTGAGGTGCCGATACTACACGAGTCAGGTTGCGGAACCGCGAATCTGGATGGTACTATCGCGGCCGTCCGGGGGGATTGGGCTTATGGGGTCGCCGGAGGGTTTCACGTGTATGTGTACGGCCGACTGAATCGAGCGGTTTCCATTGCAGCGCTGGCAGTCATGTGCTGCGCTTCGTTCGTTGGTCAGGCCGCGGCGCAATCGCGCCCGCCCGCGAAGACCTCCACCACCCAGAAATCGTTGGTAAGGCCCACAACCACCCGAAGCGCAGCCACCCGCACCCGAGCCGCGCGTGCCCGTGCCGCCGCCCTGGCGCGTGCGGCCGCAGCCGCCCGCATGGTGCGCGAGGCCAATACGCCGCGCTACAAGAAAGACGCGCTCGGCAACATCGTTCCCGACGTGCGTGCCGCCGCGGCGATCGTGTTCAACCCTCAGACAAACGAAGTGCTATGGGAAGCAAATTCACACGACCGGCGTTCGATTGCCAGTCTGACAAAGTTGATGACGGGAGTGGCGTTCATCGCCGACGAGCCGGATTTGAGCCGTCAGGTCACCGTGGTCACCGCCGATGTCCGCGGCGCAAACGTCACCTATCTGCGCGCTGGTGAAACGCTCGCCCTGCGCGACGTGCTCAACCTCACGCTGATTGCCTCCGACAACGCAGCCGCCCGCATCCTCGCGCGCACCTCTGAAGGCGGCACGCCGGCATTCATCGCGCGTATGAATGACATGGCGCGGCAGCTGGGCCTGACCAACAGCCACTATGCCGACCCTTCGGGCCTTGACGATCGGAATGTGTCATCGGCGTACGACGTGTCGCATCTCATTGCGTTTGCCAGCGCCAACCCGCAGCTCGCCTCGGTCATGAGTGCGGCGCAATACCAGGTGCGCACCAACCGGCGCGTCATCAAGATTCACAGTACCAACAAGCTTCTCGGCACCGGCATGGACATCGTCGCAGGCAAGACGGGCTTCATCAGGAAAGCTGGCTACTGCTTCGCGACGTTGCTGCAGATTCCGCACGGTAGCCAGGTGGCAGTCGTGGTGCTCGGCGCCACCAACAGCACACTTCGGTTCGCCGAGGCGCGCCACCTCTTCAACTGGGTCGTGGGACGCGCGAACGGATTGATAGGCGGCGGCGATATCGTTGAGCGATAGTCGTCCCCGCAAGTCCCTCGCCGGCCGTACGCCTCGGCTCGGCGTTCTGCACATCGCATCGGAAGTCGCGCCCTGGGCCAAGACCGGCGGCCTCGCCGACGTCGTCGGCGCGTTGCCGCTGGCGCTTGACGCGCTCGGGCACCGGGTCACGACGGTGCTCCCGCTGTATCGCGGCATGGCCCTGCCTGGCGCCGAGATCCGCCCCCTCGAAATCACCCTGGGAACTCGACGCTGGCGGGGGAGTTTGCATGTGCTGGCGCAGGGCGCCAGGCGACGCGTCGTTGGCGTGGACGTGCCGGATTGGTACGATCGCGACGGACTCTACGCGCGTGGTGGCCGCGACCATCCCGACAACGCGGAACGCTTTGCCGGCCTCGCGCACGCGGCCCTGGACTTCGCTCAGCACGATGTGGATGGCGGCCGCATCGACATTGTGCATGCGCACGACTGGCAGGCGGGCCTCGTGCCTGCTCTCATCCGGCAGCAGCCGGCCCGCTGGACGCGGGTGGCCCGTGCGGGCCTCGTGATGACCATTCACAACCTTGCCTATCAGGGCCTGTTTCCCAAGGATGTGGTGAGCCGCCTGGGGCTGGGCTGGGACATGTTCACGCTGGCCGTTGGCGAGTTCTGGGATCAGTTGAGTTACCTGAAGTGCGGCATCGCGTCGAGCGACATGGTGACGACCGTGAGCCCTGCGTATGCGCTCGAGACGGTGCAGCCCGAGTGTGGGTTCGGTTTTGACGGCGTGTTGCGTGCGGTGGGCGATCGGTACGTCGGCATCCTGAACGGGATCGATACGTCGGTCTGGGATCCGGCCTCCGATGCTTTTCTGACGGCTCACTACTCAGCGGATGATCTGACAGGCAAGCGCCAGAACAAGCGCGCGTTGCTTGACCTCTTCGGCCTGCCGGTGGGCGACGATGCGCTGGCGAGGCCGGTCATCGGGATTGTGTCGCGGCTGGTGGACCAGAAAGGGTGCGACCTGGTGCTGGCGGCCACAGAGCAGCTGATGCAACTCGACGCCACCTGGGTGGTACTCGGCAGCGGCGACTCGCACTACGAAACCGCCTTCAAGATACTGGCCGGACGATTCCCCTCTAGGATGGGGGTGCGGATCGGCTTCGACGAAGGCGTGGCGCACCTGATTGAGGCCGGCGCAGACCTGTTCCTGATGCCTTCGCGGTTCGAGCCGTGTGGGCTCAATCAGATGTACAGCCTGCGCTACGGCACCGTGCCAGTGGTGCGGGCGGTCGGAGGACTTGACGACACGGTGCGGGGTTACGCGCCCCGCGCGCGGCGCGCGAACGGCTTCAAGTTTCGCGACGCCACGCCTGAGGCGTTGCTGCGCACGGTGCGGCAGGCGCTGCGGATCTATCACAGAACGGACCCGTGGGCGGCCCTGATGCGCGAAGGGATGAGCGAAGATCACTCATGGGGCCCGTCGGCTCGGGAGTATGTCAAAGTGTATAGACAGGCGCGGTATGCGGCCGCCCTGCGATGGGCCGAGTGAGACCGGTTCGAGAGGACGAGCGATTCATGGCTTCTGACAAGGTAACAACATTTACGGACGACAACTTCGACACCACTGTGCTGCAGGCGAGCACGCCGGTGCTGGTGGATTTCTGGGCGGAGTGGTGCGGCCCGTGCCGCGCGCTCGGACCGACGATTGACGCGCTTGCGGGCGATTACGCCGGTCGTGTCTCGGTGGGCAAGCTCAACGTCGATGAGAACCCGGGGATCACCGTGAAATACATGGTGCGGGGCATCCCCACGGTGATGCTCTTCAAGGGTGGCCAGGTGGTGGAGCAGATCGTCGGGGTGGCCGACAAAGCCGAGTTCAAGAAGGCCCTGGACAAGCACCTCTGATGGCCGCGCAGTCGAGGGAGGTCACGATCATCGGATCGGGCCCCGCCGGCCTGACGGCCGCGTTGTATTCGGCTCGCGCCAATCTGAAACCTCTGGTGATTGAAGGCCTGGAGGCCGGCGGTCAGTTGATGCTGACCACGGCGGTGGAGAATTTCCCTGGCTTTCGTGACGGCATCATGGGGCCCGATCTCATGGCGGCCATGCGCGAGCAGGCGGAGCGATTTGGCGCAGAGATCGTGCGCGGCCATGTGCATTCTGTGGACCTTTCTTCGCGGCCGTTTGTGCTCACCGTCGGCGACGATCGCTTCGAAACGCAGACGCTCATCATCGCGACGGGCGCGTCGGCCAAGTTGCTGGGCCTGCCATCCGAGCGCGCGTTGATGGGGCACGGCGTGTCCACGTGCGCCACGTGTGACGGGTTCTTCTTTCGCGGCAAGCCGATTGCGGTGGTGGGCGGGGGAGACTCGGCGCTCGAAGAGGCGATCTTCCTCACGCGCTTCGCGTCGCAGGTGACGCTGGTGCATCGGCGCGATGCGTTTCGCGCGTCGAAGATCATGCAGGACAAGGCACTGGCGAACCCGAAGATTGTGGTCGAGTGGGACAGCGAAGTGCTCGAGATGCTCGATCCAGCTGCGGGCGCAGTCAACGGTATCGTTTTGCGCAATCTCAAGACGGGCGTGCAGAAGACGGTGGCCATCGAGGGCGTGTTCGTCGCGATCGGCCACACGCCGAACACCAGTGTGTTCAAGAGCCAGCTCGAAGCCGACGCCGGCGGTTATCTCATCACCCACCACGGATCGCGCACGAGCGTCGAAGGCGTGTTTGCGTGTGGTGACGTGCAGGACCACGTGTACCGCCAGGCGATCACCGCTGCGGGATCGGGCTGCATGGCGGCGCTTGATGCCGAACGTTATCTCGAGTCGATCCAGCCGCCGCCCAACACACTCGCGGCGTCCGCGACCTCGTAGAACACCACCGCCTGGCCAGGCGTGATGGCCACTTGCGGGTCGTCAAACCGCAGGTGCGCCGTGCCGTCTCCAGTCGAAACGACCGTCGCGGGCGCGTCCTGGTGACGATGCCGGATGCGCGCGGTGACTCTGGTCGGTCCCTCGGGTGCCGTGCCGGAAATCCAGTTCACGCCCGTGGCCGTAAGTTCGTGGCTGCCCAGCGCCTCGCGCGCACCAACGACCACGCGCTCGCCCACGGGTTCGAGCTTCAGCACATACAGTGGCGAGCCCGTGCTGAGGCCAAGGCCCTTGCGCTGGCCCACGGTGAAGTGATGCACGCCGCCATGTTCGCCAAGCACCTGTCCCTCGGCATCCACGATTTCGCCGCGGGCGGGCGCCTGAGGAGCATGCCGCTCAACAAACCGCGCGGTGTTGCCGTCAGGCACAAAACAGATTTCGTGACTATCGGGCTTGTCGGCCACCGACAGCCCAAGCCGCTCTGCATGGGCGCGCACTTCGGTCTTGTTCAGGTGTCCAACAGGGAACCGTGCGTGCGCCAGCTGATCCTGCGTCAGCGTGAACAGAAAGTACGACTGATCCTTGCCGGGGTCCACGCCGCGCAAGAGACGGTAACGCCGGTCATCCTCGTCAAACACCACCCGCGCATAGTGCCCCGTGGCCACCGCCGAGGCGTCCAGGCCCGCCGCGCGTTCGGCGAGGGTGGAAAACTTCAGGTCGGCATTACAGTGCACACACGGAATCGGCGTCCGGCCGGCTGAGTA
Organism: Acidobacteriota bacterium; assembly: GCA_009694745.1. Classification (GTDB taxonomy): domain Bacteria; phylum Acidobacteriota; class Vicinamibacteria; order Vicinamibacterales; family SCN-69-37; genus SYFT01. Next base: position 30,184 of record SHUF01000011.1, on the reverse strand, counting down.
CTCCCGCACGAAGTTGTCTACGACGGTGGCCTTGAACTCACGCTCGAAGTTCACGATGTAGTGAGGGAATCCCAGCTGCTGGGCCACTCGCTTCGCATCGTACAGGTCGTCGATGCTGCAACACGACCCGAACTTCGGCGCGCCGTCCTCAGTCTCGCGCTGATCGTACAGCTGCATCGAGAGGCCCACTACGTCGTAGCCCTCTTCCACCATCAGCGCTGCGGCCACCGACGAATCCACACCACCGGACATGGCGACGACGACGCGCGTCATGTGTTTGCTCCGACAGCGGGCCTGTTTCCGACAGAGGCCGCTGTCTGACTCAGGCGGCGCAGTTTGTCCACAAGCGCGGGGATCCGCGCGACCACCGCGTCGATGTCGGCGTCGGTCGTGTCAGCGCCCAGGCTGAATCGCAACGACGTCCGTGCGCGAGCGGCCGAGAGTCCCATGGCGGTCAGGACATGGGACGGTTCGAGGGAGCCTGACGAGCAGGCCGATCCGGTGGACACGGCGATGCCTTCGAGGTCGAGGGCAATCACCAACAGCTCGGCCTCGACGCCGTCGAAGCTGATGTTGGTCGTGTTGGGCACACGTGACTCGGTGGCGCCGTTGACGTGCGCACCAGGCACCTCGTCAAGCAGCGCGCGCTCAAGCCGGTCGCGGCGGGTGGCGACTGCGGGGGCATGCACCTGCAGCGTGGCGCGCGCATACGCGGCCGCGACACCGAGGCCTGCCAGCCCGGCGACGTTCTCGGTGCCCGCCCGTCGCGAGCGTTCCTGCTTGCCGCCCGTCTGCTGGGCAACGAGTCGGATCCCTCGGCGCACCCACAGCGCGCCCGTGCCCTTGGGGCCGCCGAACTTGTGGCCCGAGAGCGAAAGCATGTCCACGCCAAGCGCGTCCACCGACACGGGTACCTTACCCACGGTCTGTACGGCGTCGGTGTGGAACCATGCGCCGTGGGCACGCGCCAGCGCGGCAAGTTCGACGATGGGCTGGAGCGTGCCCACCTCGTTGTTAGCGTGCATGACGCTGACGAATCCCGTGTCCGGATTCTCGTGCATAGCGGCGGCGAGCGCGGCGGGAGTGACGATGCCCGAGCGGTCGACAGGCAGGCGCGTCACGCGCCATCCTCGGGCCTCCATCGCCCCGCAGGTGGAGAGCACAGCCTCGTGTTCGATAGCCGTCGTGATGAGATGGCGGCGATCGCCGGTGTGGAGGGCCTCGACCGCGCCCCGGATGGCGAGGTTGTCGGCCTCAGTGCCGCTGCCGGTGAGCACGAGATCGCTGGCCCGCGCGCCGATGAGTTCGGCCACGCGGCGGCGGGCGTCATCGAGGACTGCACGCGCCTGCTGACCGGGCGCGTGAATCGATGACGGGTTGCCCTGTGTGTCGCGAAGGACGCGACAGACGGCATCCACCACACCCGGCGCTGGCGGGGCCGTGGCGTTGTGGTCAAGATAGATCTGCATGAATCTGCACGCGGTGAATTCATCGTAGCACTCCCGCTGTATACTTAGGGCCATGTGGGGACGAGATGAGGCATTACGGCGGCCGTCGTCGGCGCCAGCTCCAACAATGCCGGCACAGGCAGCACCGTCGGCGCCTTCGGCCATGGGCGGCGGTGCCGCACCCCCGGCAGGGAGGGACCAGGTGCATATCGGCAAAAGCGTCGTCGTTAAAGGCGAACTGAGCGGCAGTGAAGACCTGACCATCGAAGGCACCATCGAAGGCACCATCGAACTCAGGCAGAATGTGCTCACGATTGGCCCGAGCGGCAAGATCAAGGCACAAATCGTCGCGAAGGTCGTGATCGTGCTGGGCGAGGTGCATGGCAACATCACCGCCACCGACAAGGTGGAGATTCGCGACACCGGCTCGGTGGATGGCGACTTGGCGGCACCGCGGATCGCCATTTCCGAAGGCGCGCACTTCCGAGGTGCCATCGATATGCAGCGTTCGGGGACCGAACCAAAGTCTGACGGTCGGGCGGCTCCCGATAAGGCGCCCACGCTGACTGGGCCGGCGAGTGCCACGGCGGGAGTCGTGGCTCGCTGACGCCCGTGCTGAATTGGGGACAGAAGCAGCCGGCGCCTGACACAGGTGTTGTTGGGCCGCCTGGGCCAGACTCCACCCTTGTCACTTCACTGGTATTCCCAAAATTTCTCTCGGTCGTTGGTCGGCGCGAGCGGCCCGTGCTGCTTGACCTCGGGCCGGTGATCGGGTCGAACGTCCAGTTTTTCACCGAGCGACTTACCTGCAAGCTTCATATTGAGGATCTGTTTCAGGAGATCGAGGCGGCGGCCCGGGCGCGTGTCCGGCACGGGCTTGAGGTTGCGCTGTTCAAGAGGCTGGGCCAGGGGCCTGAATCGGTGGACGGCATTCTCTGCTGGGACGTGTTTGATTTTCTCGATCGCACCGCCGGCGTCGCTCTCGCGAGCCATCTCGAGACGCTGCTGCGCCGAGGCGGGGCCCTCTACGGGTTCTTCGGCACCACGGCCATCGACCTGAACCACTACACGCGTTTTATCGTGAAGCGGGAGGACCGCTTCGAGCTCCGGCCGGTACCTGCCACGCCGGTCAAGAGGCGGGTGCTGGTCACCCGCGAAATCAACATGATGTTTGAAGGGTTGATGTCGGCTGATTCCGTGCTGCTCAAGTCCGGCACCCGCGAAACCCTGTTCCGTCGTCCTGCCTGACCGTAAAGTGCGATATCGTCGGTGGTATGGCAAGCAGGCCGACCATTGCGTTCCTCAGCGACTTCGGCACGCGCGATCACTATGCCGGTGTCATGAAAGGCGTGGTGCTCAGTATCTGCCCTGACGCCGTGCTCGTGGACGTGTCGCACGACCTGCCGGCGCACGACATCCCATTTGCCGCGCGCGAACTTGCGGCCACCTACAAATACTTTCCCCCGGGCACGATCTTCCTCGTGGTGGTGGACCCCGGCGTGGGGTCGGCGCGCCGCGGCATTGCGGCTGATGTGGGTGACTGGCGATTTGTGGCGCCCGACAATGGTGTGCTCACAGGCGTGTTCCAGGATACGCCGCCGAAGAAGGTGGTGGAGTTGACCGAACGGCGCTACGCGCGGCCCACGGTGTCGCGCACGTTCGAGGGACGGGATCGGTTCGCCCCGGCTGCCGCCTGGCTGGCCAAGGGCATCCAGTTGCCGGCGCTCGGCCGCGTGATCAGCGACTATGTGCAGGTGGATCTGGTGCAACCCGTGATTGACGACGCGGGGATTCGTGGCCAGGTGGTGCGGGTGGACCGGTTTGGGAACGTGGTGACCAATATCAGCCGGCGAGTTTGTGAGAAACTCGGCGGGGCCGACGGGGCTCTGCAAATTGAAATTGGCGGCCGGGATGTGAGCCGCGTCGTGTCCACGTTTTCGGAGATTGCGGTGGGCGAGATCGGCGCGTTGTTTGGCAGCACCGATCACCTGGAGTTTGCGGCCCAGGCCGCCAGTGCCGCCGACGTAATGGGTGTGAGTGTCGGCGCGCCGGTGTCGGTCTTTCGCCGCTAGCAGGTAGGAATACACATGACAGGAGTCGTCGCGCATGGCGTTTGATCTTTCCCTTGAGTTGCTGCGGGTCGTTGAGCAGGCGGCCATCGCCTGTGCGCACACCATGGGGCAGGGCGACCGGCACGGGTCGGACCGGGCGGCCGTGGAAGCCATGCGGGCCACACTGGATTCGGTCCCGATCGACGGCACAATTGTGATCGGGGAAGGTGAACGCGACGAGGCGCCGATGTTGTTCATCGGTGAAAAAGTCGGCCAGGGCGCCACGGGCGTGAAGGGACTGCCGGAGGTGGATATCGCGGTGGATCCACTCGAAGGCACGAACCTGTGCGCGCTCGGCGAATACAACGCCATCGCGGTTCTTGCAGCCGCGTCCAAAAGCGGCCTGCTGCACGCGCCCGATCTCTACATGGAAAAACTGGTGGTGGGCCCGCGCGCGAAACACGCGGTGAGCCTGGACCGGCCGGTGAAAGACAACCTGAAGTCGATTGCCAAGGCGCTCGATCGCGATGTGGATGACTTAGTCATCATGGTGCTGGATCGGCCCCGGCACGAGAAGCTTATCGCCGATATCCGGGCAGCCGGCGCGCGCATCCGGTTGATTGGTGACGGCGATCTGTCAGCGGGCATCGCGGCGGCCGTGGACGGATCGGGTGTCCATGCGGTGATGGGCACCGGTGGCGCGCCCGAAGGTGTGCTGACGGCGGCAGCGATGCGCTGCCTCGGGGGCGAAATCTACGCGCGGCTCGTGGTGGCCAAGCCTGAAGACGAGGAGCGGTGCCTGAAGATGGGCATCACCGACTTCCGGCGGATCTATGCGGCGGGTGACCTCGCGTCCGGTGAGGCGATCACGTTCGTGGCCACCGGTGTGACCGACGGCGCGTTGATGAAAGGTGTGCGGTTTTTTGGTCACGGCACGCGGACCAGTTCCATCGTGATGCAGAACGAACCGCACCAGATTCGTTTTATCGACACCATCCACGTCACCGATCGTGGCTCAGACCTCCGCATCCGGTTCTGACGCGGGCGCGCCTGACTGGCGCCGAAATCTCGGGGCGGTGACGGTCGCGACGTTCATCGGGTTTACCGGCTTCACGCTGGTGATGCCGTTCCTGCCGCTGTACTTCGAGCAACTCGGCGTGTCGGACGTGGGGGCGATTGCCGTGTGGTCGGGCGTGAGCCTGGGCATCACGCCGGCGGTGACGGCCGTCATGGCGCCGGTCTGGGCGCGGGTGGGCGAGCGGTACGGCCACAAGCTGATGGTGGCGCGGTCGCTTTTCAGCTTTGTAGTGATCATGGCCGCCATGGCATTCGTCACCGCACCCTGGCAGGTGTTTGCGTTGCGCGCGGTGCAGGGGCTGTTTGCCGGTTACGGCATGCTGGCGCTGACGATGGCCGCGCAGTCGGCGCCCGCGGCGCAGATGGCAAGCGCCATCGGCTGGGTGCAGACGGCGCAGCGGCTGGGGCCGGCGTTGGGGCCGGTAGTGGGCGGCAGTCTGGCGCAGGCGTTTGGCTTGCGGATGGCGTTTATCGGCGCTGCGGTGTTGTTTTTTGGGGCGTTCGTACTGGTGCTGATGGGGTACCGCGAAGCCCGCGGGCTGCGGCACGATTCGTCGGTGGCGGCGGCACCCCGCGTGACGTTGCGGTCGTTGATGGTGGTGCCGCATTTTGGTTTATTTCTTGTGATGGTCTTCAGTCTGCAAATGGTTGATCGCAGCTTTGGTCCTGTCCTTCCGCTGTATCTCCGGGAGATTGGGACGCCGTTGTCGAGGGTTCCCGTGGTGGCGGGGTTGGTGTTCACGGTGGCGGCCGGTGCAGCCGCTATTGGCAACTATCTGTGCGCGGCACTGCTGCGGCACAGCGGCCCGGCGCATCTGGTGATGGGCGCCTCGGCGTTGGCGGCCGTTGGCGCGGTGGTGTTCAGCATTGGCCCGGGCTTCAGCGCGCTCGTGGCAGCGGCGGTGATTTTTGGACTTGGCATCGGTGTGGCGTTCACGACCATCTACACCGTGGCCGGGCAGCGCGTACCTGAGCGGTCGCGTGGTGTGGCCTTCGGCTATTTGACGACCGCGTCGCTCTCGGGACTGGCGCTGAGCCCGGTGGTGTCGGGCCTGCTGGGCGCGGTCAGCATGCGCAGCGTGTTTGTGGTGGATGCGGTGGGCCTGGCCGCCGTCGCCTGGGCGGTGCGGAGGATGCGATGATCGCCGGTCCCCGCGTGCTGCGTATCAACCCCACCGAGTGCACCGTCGAGGATCTGGCTCCGGCCGTGGCCTGGCTTCGTGACGGAGGCATTGTCGCGATCCCGACCGACACCCTGTACGGACTGGCGGTAGACATCCGGAGTTCGCTGGCCGTGCGCCGGTTGTTTGCGCTCAAAGGCAGGCCCGCGCGCGCGGCATTGCCGCTGGTTGCCGCGAATATCGCGCAGGTCGTGGCGTGCGGTGGACGACTGGACGCGCGGGAAGCCGCGCTGGCGGCAGCGTTCTGGCCCGGCCCGCTCTCGATCATTCGCGATGCGCCCGCGTGGGTGGCTCCCGAAGTGCATGGGGGACACCGCACGATTGCGATCCGTGTGCCCGACCATCTCGTGGCGCGACGGATGTGCGAAGCGTGGGGTGAGCCGCTCGCGGCCACCAGCGCGAATGTGACCGGCGCGCCGCCGGCCGATCGCGCCGAAGCACTCGGTGTGATTGCAGACGACCCGCATGTGCTTGTTGTTGATGCCGGTGTGACGCCGGGTGGACTGCCTTCGACACTCGTGGACGTGCGCGCGGCGCATCCCGTACTGCTGCGCGAAGGCGCGATCCCCTGGAGCCGCGTGTTAGAATTTGTACACGGATGAGCACAGAGCGTGCGGCACTGCTGACGCTGATGACTCGTGCCACGCGGGGTGTGGATCACGAGACCTCGCTCGATGAACTGGGTGGGTTGGCCAGCGCGGCTGGCGCCACGGTGGTCCTGCGGGCGATGCAGGAGCGTGCCTCACCGGATCCCGCTACATTGTTCGGCAAAGGCCGAGCCGCAGAAATGGCGACGGCGTGCGAAGCCGCTGATGTCGATGTGGTGATCGTCGACCATGTGCTCAGCCCTGCGCAGGCCCGTAATCTCGAAGCCGTCTTTCATCGGAGAGTCATCGACCGAACGGAGCTGATCCTCGACATCTTCGCGCGGCGGGCGCGTACCCGCGAGGGCAAGCTCCAGGTGGAACTGGCTCAGTTGCAGTACAAGTTGCCGAGACTGGTGGGGTCGGCCGAGGCGCTCTCGCGCCTGGGCGGCGGCATCGGTACGCGGGGACCTGGTGAAACCAAACTTGAGACGGACCGCAGACGAATCCGGCAACGAGTGTCGGCGCTCAAGCAGGAAATTGCCGAGGTCAGTGAGCGCCGTGGATATGTTCGCGCCAGGCGAAAGCGCGGCGAGGTGCCGACCGTGGCGCTCGTCGGGTACACCAATGCAGGAAAGACCACACTCTTCAACGCGCTGACCGGCGGCGATGCGGTGGTCTCAGACGCGTTGTTCGTCACGCTCGACCCCCTCGTGCGCCGGGTCAAGTTGCCCGACGCGCGGCAGATTATGGTGTCGGATACCGTTGGGTTCATCGATCGACTGCCACATCAGCTCGTGGCCGCGTTTCGCGCCACGCTCGAGGAAGTGATTCACGCGGATCTCCTGCTGCATGTCATTGATGCGGCAGCGCCCGACCGGGAGCGCCGCGAGCGCGCCGTCCGGGACGTGTTGACCGAAATTGGCGCGGGCCTGGTGCCCATGCTCGACGTGTTCAACAAGTGCGATCAACTGTCGCCGATGGATCGCGACAGGCTGGCGACAACCGCGCCCGGCGCCGTGTGTGTGTCGGCCATGACCGGCGAAGGCGTGCGTGATCTGGTGGACGCGGTGGCGTCCAGAGTGGCCATGGACACCGAGCGCGTCACGTTTCATCTCGATTTTTCGAATGAGGCCGATCGGCAGGTGCTGGTGGAACTGCATCGCTATGCCCGGGTCACAAGCCAGATCACCGTGGGCGCGCAGGTGACGGTGGAGGCTGACGTGCCACGGCGCCTGCACGACCGTTTGTTGCGCCTCCAGGAGATCGCATGATCCGGCGCGTTCGCCGGGATTGGATGCGTGCGGCGATGGCTGCGTCGGTGTTTGCCACGGCGGCCGCGTGTGCCTCGGGGCCAACCGCAACGCCCGCGTTGCCGGCGACGCCGACCTATCGCGAGGTGCCGCCGCTGACGGTGCCCGACGGCCTGCAGGCCACTCCCCAGGTCCGGGCCCGCCATGATCAGGCGTGGCGCCGGCTCCAGTCGGGTGACCTGCGCGGCGCGACCCGCGACTTTACCGAAATCCTTCGTCAGTCGCCCGATTTTTACCCTGCCGCCGCCGGGCTGGGGTACCTCGCCTCGATCGATCGCAAGTACGACGACGCGGCGAGGCGATTCGACGGGGTTGTCGCCATGGATCGCACGTACCTGCCCGCACTTCAGGGCCGTATGGACGTGGCCCTGGCGCGCGGGGAGGATGTGGTGGCCGTCACCATGTCCGACCTCATCCTCGCCGTGGACCCAGGGCGTGACGACGTGCGCGAACGGCAGGAAGTGCTGCGACTGCGAGTGGTGCAGGCCCAGTTGACGCGTGCGTCGGCTGCGCGCGGGGCGGGGCAGTGGGACGAGGCGCAGGCCGCGCTCGATCAGGCGCTGGTGCTGGTGCCCGACAGCGCCGTGGTGTTGCGCGAGTTGGCGCAGGTGGAGATCGCCCGCGGCCGACTTGACGAAGCCGAAGCCCATGCCCGCCGGTCGTTGGAACTCGACGCCGGCGACGCGGAGGCACACGCGGTGATGGCCGGCGTCCTTGAAGCCCATGGCCGGCTCCGCGAGGCTGCGGCCGCCCTGGCGCGCGCGATTCGTATCGACCCGCGGCAGCAGTGGATGGATCGTGCCGCCACGCTGACCGCCCGCGCCGACTTCGACGCGTTGCCTGCCGAGTTCCGCGCCATCCCGTCGGCGGCCAGTATTACCCGCGGCCAGTTGGCCGCTATTCTGGGTATTCGCCTCGAGAGCGCCCTCGGGCGCGCACCGCGGCGGGTGACCGTGGTCGTCACCGACGTCCGCTCGCATTGGGCGGCCCCGTGGATCCTGCCGACCATTCGCGTCGGGTGGATGGAATCGTTCCCCAATCACACGTTCCAACCCGCGGCGCCGGTCCGCCGTGCCGAACTTGCCCAGGTCGTGTGGCGCGTGACGCAGGACCTGGCCGCACGGCAGCCGTCTGAAGGCGCCCGGTGGCGGGCTTCGCGCCCGGTCGTAGCCGACGTCTCGCGAGCCCACCTTGCGTATTCCGCCATCGCCGGCGCGCTTGCCACAGGCGCGATGGCCATGTCCGAGACTGGCCGGTTCGAACCCAATCGCCTCGCTGCCGGGTCAGAGGTGGTGGCCGCCGTCGCGCGCCTCGAGCAATTGGCGAAACAATAGGACTAGCCATGACGCTGTTTACGCCGGCGAACCTGCTCACGATTTCGCGCATGGTCCTGGTGCCGGTCTTCGCGCTTTGCATGTTGTACGGCTATCCGGGATGGGCCCTGTTCACGTTCGTGGTGGCAGGCATCACGGACCTGCTCGACGGCGCGATCGCCCGCTGGACAAACCAGCAGACCACGCTCGGAGCGTGGCTGGACCCGATGGCCGACAAGTTGCTGCTCCTGACGATGTTCGTGATGTTGACGCTTCCGGGCATGGGCATGACGTACCGCCTGCCGCTGTGGCTCACCGTGCTCGTCATCAGCCGCGATGTGGCGATTGTGCTGACGGCCGCGGTCATCAACCTCGCCGTGGCGCCGCGCACCTTCAAGCCGTCGCCCCTTGGCAAGGCCGCCACGGGCATTTACATCCTGACCGGCGTGGTCACGCTCTGGGGCAACTACCGCGGCCTGCCCGGCGGCGTGTTGCCAGTCTTCGTCTACCTCTCGCTAATCATCACGCTGCTGTCGGCCGCAGACTATCTCCGCCGGGTCACGCGCGTGCCGGGCGACACGACGCGCGCATAGGGCGGCGGTCGATCTCCTCGATCCGCCATGCCATCGACTCGATCCTCAACCCTTAATCGAGGCGATATTGAATTGAGCTGGATCCGAGACTGGGCTGACGTCGACGCAATGGTTCAGATTTTCGTGCGAAAGTAATCAATCGTACTCGTCAGTCCCTCTTCCAGCGCGACCTTCGGTTCCCAGCCGAGGATCGTGCGAGCGCGGGTGATGTCGGGGCGCCTGACCTTGGGGTCGTCGGTGGGCAGGGGCTTGAAGACGATCTGGCTCGAGGAGCCGGTCATCTGAATGATCGTCCGCGCGATTTCCTCAATCGACATTTCGTGCGGGTTGCCGACGTTCACCGGGTCGTTGGTGTTCGAGTCCGCCAGTTTGAGGATGCCATTTACCAGGTCCGTCACGTAGCAGAAGCTTCGCGTCTGGCTGCCGCTGCCAAAAATCGTCACGTCTTCGCCGCGCAACGCCTGTCCGATGAACGTGGGCACGGCGCGGCCGTCATGAATCCGCATCCGGGGGCCGTAGGTGTTGAAGATGCGGATGATCTTCGCGTCCAGGCCGTGGTGGCGGTGATACGCCATGGTGATGGCCTCGGCAAACCGTTTGGCTTCGTCGTACACGCCGCGCGGACCCACGGGGTTGACGTTGCCCCAGTAGGTTTCCTTCTGCGGATGTTCGAGCGGGTCGCCGTAGACCTCGGAGGTGGAGGCGATCACAAATCGCGCGTTCTTCGCCTTGGCGAGTCCGAGCGCGTTGTGCGTGCCGAGCGACCCCACTTTGAGCGTCTGAATGGGCAGTTCCAGGTAGTCAATCGGGCTGGCCGGGCTCGCCCAGTGCAGCACGAGATCCACCGGCCCGCTGACATCGATGTACCGCGTCACATCGTGACGGATGAACTCGAAGTTGCGGTCGCGCAGGTGCGCGATGTTGTTGAGGTCTCCAGTCAGCAGGTTGTCGATGCCAACAACACTGTGGCCCCGATCCAGCAGGGTTTCACTCAGGTGAGATCCGATAAAGCCGGCGGCGCCGGTAATGACAACTCGCACGAAACACTCCCCAATAACTGTTAGTGCGCCGCGCGGTGGATGCCCCGCATGACGGTAAGCCACATGATCTTGAAGTCGAGACTGATTGACCAGTTCTCGATGTAGTAGAGGTCAAATTCGATGCGTTTTTCCAGCGACGTGTTGCCGCGCCAGCCGTTGACCTGCGCCCATCCCGTAATGCCGGCCTTGACCTTGTGGCGCAGCATGTACTGGGAAATCTGGTGTTTGAACTGCTCAACAAAAAACGGCCGCTCGGGCCGCGGGCCCACGATCGACATGTCGCCCTTCAGCACATTCCAGAACTGCGGCAACTCGTCCATGTCGGTCTTGCGCAACCACCGCCCCACCACCGTGGCCCGGGGGTCGTCGTCGCGCGCCCAGGTCGGGCCGGTCACTTCTTCAGCATCTATCGGCATCGACCGGAATTTCCAGACCGTGAACGACTTGCCGTCCAGGCCCATGCGCTCCTGGGTGTAGAAGACCGGGCCGGGCGAACTGCGCTTGATGACGAGTGCCACCAGCAGCGCGGGCACGGCGCCCCCCACGATCACTCCCAGCGACAGCGCGACATCCACCGCCCGCTTCAGCAGGCTGTTGAAGCCCCGCAGCGGCATGTCGTTGATCGAAATGATCGGCATGCCATCGAGGTCTTCCAGCCGCGCCCGCAGGGCGATGAACTGCAGCAGGTCGGGCACCACGTGAATCTCGATGCACTCGCGGCTCGCCATCTCCACGACGCCAAGCATCTTGACGTGCTCGTCGAGCGGCAACGCCACATAGATCTCGTCGATATGTTCACGGGTGCAAATGTCCGTGGTCTCGTTCAGGGCCCCCAGGATGGGCAGGCCGCGATAGCCAATGGTGTCGCTGGTCGTGGCGCGGTCGTCCACGAAGCCAATGAGCCTGAACCCCAACTCGCCATGCTGGAGAATGCGGTCGGCCACCATCCGGCCCAGATCGCTGGCCCCGACGATGAGGACGCGTCGAAGGCCGATGCCCTTGCGCCAGCGGCGCCGCAACTGCGCGCGCACGAACTCGCGCGACGCGAATGCGAAGAGGACATTGAGGCCGAGGAAGAGCACCCACACCCACTGCGACACTTCCAGATACCCCAGGGCCTTGCGGGCGTCGCTCAGGTGATACGTCTGAACGTAGAGCGTGCCGACCAACGCCAGCAGCACGGTCAGCAGGCTGCCCACCAGCACAGCGAAAAAATCATCCATGCGCGACCGGCCGCGGCGCAGGCGATACAGGCGCTGCAGATGGAACGCCACCGGCACCATCAACGCGACAAACGGCAGCACGGTCAGATACTGCTCAAGGGGCGGCGTGCCCTTGGGGGTTTCGATGAGGCCGGTCTGGAATCGAATGAGGTAGGCCAGCAGGAACGCCGCAGCCGCCGTCACGATGTCGGACAGGATGTGAAAGACCACGAAGAGGCGGCTGAAGCGTTTCACCATGCGTGCGGGTGCTCCAGCGCTTCGGCCACAAGGTGTGTCACGCCCGCATCAAAGTGATCGGCGCTGAAGGCGCCCGCGCGGGCATGCAGTTCGGCGGGCGACAGCGGCAGATCTTCGACCTGACGCATCGCCTCTGCGAAGCGAGAGGCGTCGTCCGGGGCGTCACCGTCGCCGGGTTCCACGAGCCACCCCGAGATGCCGTGTTCGACCGTTTCACACGCGCCGCCGCGCGCCAGGGCCACCACGGGCCGGCCGCAGGCCTGCGCCTCCACGGGGGCAATCCCGAAGTCCTCCTCTCCGGGCAGGACCAGGGCCCGCGCGTCCCGGTACAGGGCGCGCAACTCGTTGTCGCCGACGTGGCCCAGGAACTCCATGCCTGCGGCCGAGACGGCGCGGAGCCGCTCCTCGTCGGGGCCGGTGCCAACAAGTTTGAGCCGCGCGCCCAGGATGGCGGCGGCACGAATGGCTGTATCGATTCGCTTGTAGGGCACGAGCGCAGAAACCACCAGGAAGTAGTCGCCAGCAGCCCCGTGGCCTGGCGTGAAGAACCCCGTGTCCACAGGCGGGTGGAGTACAGCGGCCTGACGATTATAGTACCGCCGAATGCGCCTCGCAACGTAGGCCGAGTTGGCGATGAAGCGATTGACGCGCGGCGCCGTGTCCCGATCCCAGCGCGCCAGCCACGACACCACATGCCTGGCGGCCGCCGAGCCCAGGTGCCCAAAACGGTCCGGACCGAAATAGGACGGGAACTGGTCCCAGGCGTAGCGCATGGGCGAGTGGCTGTAGCTGACGTGCACGGCTCGCCCTGTGGGCACCACCGCTTTGGCCGCACAGTGGCTGGTGGACACCACAAGCGTCGCGTCGTCGAGGTCGAACTGCTCGATGGCGAACGGAAAAAGCGGCAGGTAGTGACGATACCAACGGGCCGGCGCCGGCAGGCGGTTGATGAGTGATGAACGCACCTTCCGGTGTTCGATGACGGGAGTGACCGAACCGGGGACGTGGACGAGCGTCAGCAGATCCGCATCGGGATACAGCCGGCACAGCGACTCGAGCACTTTCTCGCCGCCGCGCATCCCGGTCAGCCAGTCGTGTACTAGCACCACCTTGTCAGGCACCGATCACCTGGCGGTAAACCGCGCGCGTGGCATCGGCCGCCCGCGCCCAGGAAAAGGCCTTCACGCGGATGTGTCCGCGGCGTACCAGATCAGCGCGCAGCGCGTCGTCTCCCAGCACGCGGCACATGGCGGCGGCAAGCGCTGCCGGGTCGAGCGGGTCGATGAGGATGGCGGCGTCGTCCACCACCTCGGGCAGCGACGACACGTTGGATGTGATGACGGCGGTACCGCTGGCCATGGCCTCGAGCGGCGGAAAGCCGAAACCTTCAGACAGCGACGGGAAGACAAAGACTCGGGCCAGTCGATACAACGCGGCCAGCGTGGCGGCGGGCACAAAGCCCAGGAAACGCACGTGCTGATGCAGGTGATGGCGGTACACGAGGCGCCGCAGGTTGGGATACTTCGACAGTTCGTCGCCGATGACCAGGAGCTTGACGTCCTCATGGCCGGTCCTGCGCATGAGCGCGAACGCCTCGATGAGGCGGTCCACGTTTTTGTGCGGCTTGATGTTGCCGGCGTAGAGCACAAAGGGCACGTTCAACATAAAGCGATCGCGCACGCGGGCCACCTCGGCCTGGTCGGGCGGTTCGAGGAACCGCTGGCCCAGACCGTTGTGAATCACGTCAATCTTGTCGGCGGGTGTGTGCAGGTAGTGCTGGATGTCGTCCTTACTCGCCTGTGACACGGCGATCACCCGGCTGGCACGCCGGGCGCCGAGTGCCATGAACGTGCGGGCATAGGCGTACGCGGCGCGGTTCGGGAGGTACTGCGGGAATCGCAGGTGGATGCAGTCGTGAATGGTCACGACCACTGGGCCGACCGTGAGTGGCGATACCACGTAGTGGGGCGCGTGGAAGAGTTGCACGCCCGCGCGCCGCACATCGAGCGGTACGCTGAATTGCTCGCGCACCGAGTAGTTCGGCGACTTGTCCACGAGTGGTTCGAATCGTGGCCCCAGCGACCGCACAAAGTCCACGTCGTCGGGCCGGCAGATGAGGATGTAGTGTTCCGGCGTATCCTGCTTGCCGAATTCGCGCACGAGGTTGCGGACGTACGTGCCGATGCCGTAATCGTGCAGTTTGCGTGCGTCGATGGCTATGCGGACAGGAACCACAATGGTGATTCTATCGAATGGCGCGGCCGCGCACCGCGAGCCACGCGCGCAGCACTGGTGCCCAAAGGGGAGAGTGCTTTTCGTAGAACCGCAGGTGGCTCCGGTCGTACAGCGGAGACACGGCCTGACCCGTGGCGGCAAGCGACCCGCCGCGCAGGTGGAGAATCTCGGCGGCCGGCGTGAACAAAATGCGGCCGCCCCGTGCGCGCAACGCGGCGCAGAAATCGACGTCTTCCTCGTACATGAAGTAGCGCTCGTCGAGCAGGCCCGTCTCTTCAGCCGCGGCACGCCGCACAAGCAGGCACGCACCGGAGACCCAATCGACGGTCCGTTCCTGCGAGACGTGACGCGTAATGTAACGCCGGGCCCAGGGCCTCTTGCTGGCCGCCAGCTTCACCCGAAGCCGCTGCACGGCCTCGCCCCAGGGCGTCAGCATCGGCCCGAACGACACTTCGGGCGACAGGGTGGCATCAATCAGCCGCGGACCCGCAGCGACGGCGCCCGTGGCCTCGAGCCGTGCGACCAGGCGATCGAGGGCGCCTTCGGCGACCACCGTATCGCTGTTGAGCAGCAGGATCAGTGGCGCTGACGTCCGCCGGATTCCAACATTGTTCGCCGCTGCGAACCCCACGTTTGCGGGCAATGCCACCACATCCACATCGGGCCATTGCTCTTTCACCAGCGCCACGCTCATGTCTGTCGATCCGTTATCTACCACCGAGATGTGGTGCGGCGTCTCCGGCGGTGCGTCGCTCAGGGCCGCAAGGCACACGGCCAGGTGGGCCGCAGTGTTGAAGTTGACGATGATGATGTCGAGTTGGGGCGTCACGTGTGTGATTCCCCACGGGCCGCACGTTCCAGCGTGGTGCGGAGCACCGATGCCGTGCGAGACCAGGTGAACGCCGCGAGTCGTTCGCGTCCGCGACCTACGGCGGCGGCGTGCGCGGCGGGATCAGTCAGCAATGTCGTGAGGCCGTTGGCGATAGCGGGCACGTCCAGCGCCACCCGCAACGCGGCATCGCCGTACACCTCTCGTGCGACCGGCGTATCGAGGAGTACGCTCGGCACGCCGTGCCCGGCCGCCTCCATAGGCGTCATGGCAAAACCTTCGTAGTCAGACAGGAACGCAAACACACGCGCTGACTGGTACAACGCATTAAGCTCGTCGTCTGACACATACGGTCGCCAGGTAAATGCGGGGCCGAGCCCGAGCGCACTCGCGGCGGCGACGGGATCAAGGCGCGGATGTGTGCGATTGCCGCCGACGAGCACGAGTCGTGCGTCGGGCACGCTGGTGCGCACCAGGGCCATCGCCTGAAGCAACTCCGGAGTGTGCCGCCGGTGAAACAGCGTGCCCACCGAGAGCACAAGAGGCTCCCGGCCGGAAGCGGGGAGTCCGTCGCGCCACGCGGGAGCGCCTTGCGGCGCCAGCACGATGTCTTCGAGCGGCAGCCCGAGGTGACGATGGATTTCTGTGGCGGAAAAGTGAGAGACGGTGACGACCGCTGCCGCACGTCGCGCGGCGGCGCGGGTCACGAGACGACGCCGCAGGCCTTCGCGCCATCCGAATCCGCGCGGCTGTGCGAAGTACGACAGGTCGTGAATGATCAGCACGAAGGGGCAGCCCAGTCGCAGGGGAGCGGTGTACGCTGGTGCGAGCAACACGTCCACGCCCGCGCGCGCGGCCATCGCCGGCAGCCGGCGTTGTTCCCACAGGGTGCCTGCCGTTTCGGCCGGGTCCATCACCACGTCACACGCGAACGACAGATCCTGCACCCACGGCGGCGGATCGGAGTGAAGGAACAAGCTCACGCGATGGGGAAACTCCGACCGCGACCACTCCTGAAGCACCCCGGCGAGGTAGCGGCCGACACCTGTGGGGGAGCCCGCGATCTCCCGGGCGTCGATCCCTATGTGGTGCGGGGCACCACGACCAATGTGTTCAGCCACGGCGCGCCTTTCGTTCCAGCGCGTGGGCCCAGGCCTCACGGGTACGTTCGGCGGTGTTCGTCCAGCTGAAGAGGCGCGACTGCACCAGCCCCGCCTCTCGCATCTGATGGCGATCGTCGGGAGCTGAGATGAGCGCGTCGAGTGCGGCGGCCAGGGCCTCGGCGTCACCGGCGTGGAACAACTGGCCTGCGGTGCCGACGACCTCTGGCAGCGCGCCCTGATCGGCCACCACCACAGGCACTCCGATGGTCATGGCCTCGAGGGCCGGCAGGCCAAAGCCTTCGGTATGCGAGGGCAGGATGCACGCCATTGCGGACGCGTAGAGCGATCGCCGAGCCTCGGGCGCCACATAGCCAAGGACAGTCACGTGCGCGGCCAACGGCGGCGCCGCCGCGCGACTGAGGATGGGACCCGAGTCCAGGCCGGCGCCGCCGGCCAGGATCAGTCGGGGCGTCGTGACACCGCGCGCATCGCGCATGGCCCTGAGCCGCTCGTAGGCGTCCAGCAAAAGGCCCACGTTCTTGCGCGGCTCGATGCTGCCCAGAAACAGCAGTGGGGCATTCGCGGGCTCGGTGTCGCGCGGTGTCCAGTCAGGGCGGCCCAGTGGGCACACGAAAATCTGTTCGCGCGCGACTCCGGTGAGCCGAACGACTTCCGACGCCGTATGACGTGACACCACCGCCACGGCGTCCGCCGCCCTGATGTGTGCCGGAGCCAGTGCGGGGTAGTCACGTCGAATCTCGGCCGAGGTCCGCTCGGGATGCGTCAGAAAATCCAGGTCATGCACCGTCACCACCTGAGCAGCGCGACGGGACGGCAGGCGTAGTGGATGCGCGGAATGCACCACATCGAACGTGGCGCCGGTGAGCCGCTCCACAGTGGGCCATCCGGCACGATGCCAGAACAGGTTCAGCACGCGCACGGGAATGCGCCGGTCGATGACCGTCGCCCCCGGCACCACGTCTGACGCCATCCGGTGCTGCCACGCTGAAGAGAAGAGTGTGAGCGATTCCGGCCGACCGGGCTCGGCCGTGCCGACAAGCGCGCGCGCCAGTTCGTGCACGTATTCGCCGACGCCGGTTCGCTGGCGCAGCGCCGGTCGATAGTCGAGCAAAATCCGCAAGGGCGAGCCAGGTGGGATGGTATCACGCAAGCGCCGTAACTCCTTATCTGCCAATTGATTGACAGCTTTTGGAAGCGCATGATAGTTTCAGGACTTTGAGCCGGTAACGAAGAGGCGTGCATGCGGATTGCAGTGGTGGGAACGGGATACGTCGGCCTGGTGGTCGGCGCGTGTTTTGCGGAGACGGGCAACCAGGTCGTTTGTGTGGACAAGGACGCGGCAAAGGTCCGGGGGTTGCGACGGGGCAAGATCTCGATTTTTGAGCCCGGCCTCGAAGAATTGGTCAAGCGCAACGCGGCGAAAAAGCGCCTGACCTTCACCCTCGACCTGAAGACGGCGGTCCGCAAGTCCGACGTGATCTTCATTGCGGTCGGCACGCCCATGGGTGAAGACGGCTCGGCCGACCTGCAACACGTGCTGGGCGCCGCCAGGGAAGTGGCGCGCGCGATGACCGGGTACCGGGTCATCGTGGGCAAGAGCACTGTGCCTGTCGGCACATCCGAACTGGTGCGCGAGGCCATCCGTCGTGAGACGACACATCCGTTTTCGGTGGTGAGCAACCCCGAGTTCCTGAAGCAGGGCGCGGCGGTGGACGACTTTCTTAAACCCGACCGGGTCGTGCTGGGCGTGACCGATCAGAAGGCCGCCGCTGTGATGGTGGAGTTGTACCGTCCGTTCACGCGCACGGGCGCGCCCATCATGGTGATGGATTGTCCGAGCGCGGAACTCTGCAAATACGCCGCGAATGCCATGCTGGCCACACGCATTTCGTTCATGAACGAGATCGCCAATGTGTGCGAACTGTTCGGAGCGGACGTGGACATGGTGCGCCAGGCCGTCGCCACCGACAAACGCATCGGGCCGGCATTCCTGTTTCCCGGTGTCGGGTACGGTGGCAGCTGCTTCCCGAAAGACGTGCAGGCCATCGTGAAGTTTGCGGCGGACAAGAAATACCGGTTCCGCGTGCTCGAGGCCGTCGAGGCCGTCAACGCCACACAGAAGCAGCGGCTGCTGTTCAAGGTCGACGCGTTCTTCGGCAAAGGCGCCAAGTCGCTGGCCGGCAAGACCATCGCCGTCTGGGGACTCGCGTTCAAGCCACGGACCGATGACATGCGCGAGGCTCCGGCCATTCCAATCATCGAAGGGCTGCTGGCACGCGGCGCAAAAGTGCAGGCCTATGACCCTGAAGCCAGGGAAGTGGCGCGCGGCATCTTCGGCACCTCCATCACCTACGCGCCGCACGCCTATCAGGCGCTCACCAGCGCCGACGCCCTGCTCATCGTCACCGAGTGGAACGAGTTCCGCGAACCAGACTTCGCAAAGATGAAGAAGGCCATGAAACGGCCCGTGATTCTCGACGGACGCAACCTGTACGACCCGAAGCAGGTGCGTGCGCTCGGATTCACCTACCAGTCGATCGGCCGGCCATGACCCCGTCGGCCGTGAAGAGCGTCCTCGTCACCGGGGGCGCCGGTTACATCGGTAGTCATACGGTCAAGGCGCTGGCACTGGCCGGATACGACGTCTGCGTGTACGACAACCTGCTGGCCGGGCATCGCGAGGCCGTCGAGCGGATCGCACGGGCGGTGCCTGATCGACGCGTCACCCTTATCGAAGGCGACATCCTGGATCGGGCCTGGGTCCTTTCCGCACTTCGGGAAAGCCGGGCGGAGGCCGTCTTCCACTTCGCGGCCTTGCTGTCGGTCGGCGAATCCGTGAGCGATCCCGCGAAGTACTACGGGACGAACGTGATCGGCGGCCTGACCGTGTTGTCGGCGATGGCCGAGGCCGGCGTGTCACGGTTCGTGTTCTCCTCGACGGCCGCCACGTTCGGGGAGCCGCTCGTGACGGCCATCGACGAATCGCACCCACAGCAGCCGGTGAATCCCTACGGCGAGACCAAACTGGTCATCGAGCGCGCCCTGAGAAATTTTGACTCGGCCTTCGGGCTGCGACATGTCGTATTTCGCTACTTCAACGCCGCCGGTGCCGATCCCGATGGGCTGCTGGGCGAGGATCACACGCCGGAGATTCATTTGATTCCGCGCGCGATTCTTGCCGTGTTGACCGGCGAGCCGCTGCAGATTTTTGGCGACGACTACGCCACCTCGGACGGCACGTGTATCCGCGATTTTGTCCATGTCACCGACCTGGCTGCCGCCCACGTCGCCGGCTTACGGCACCTTGAGGCGGGACAGCCGTCGGCGTCCTACAATCTGGGGATGGGCGCAGGCGTCTCGGTGCGTGACGTGGTCTCGGCGGTGGAGCGCGTGACCGGCCGGCCGGTGCCACATTCGGTGGAGCCCCGCCGTGCGGGCGATCCGTCGCGGCTCGTGGCTACCAGTGCCCGCGCACGGGCGGAATTAGCGTGGACGCCGCGTTACGGAGATTTGGACACGATTGTCTCTACCGCCCTGGCCTGGCACCGGGCCCATCCGCAGGGATACGGCAGCCCAGAGTGAACGAGTTTTGGCGCCTGCTCGGGTACGCGAAACCCTTCCGGGGGCGCCTGGCCCTGGCGGTGTTGGCGATGCTTGTCTACGCCGCAGGGTCTGTCGGGATCATGAGCATCGTGAAGGACATCTTCGATGGTGTCCTGATCCCAAAACCAACCAACGTCAATGGCGTGGCCCTCACGCTGCTTGGGGCGTTTGCCATCAAGGGGATCGGCGCGTACTTCTCCAGCTACCTGATGACGGAAGTCGGGCAGCGAGTGGTGATGGACCTGCGCAACCGGTTGTTTCGCCACATCCTCATCCAGTCCGCCGCGTTTTTCTCAACGCGCACATCAGGCCAGCTCATTTCGCGAATTACCAACGACGTCAGCCAGGTGCAGACCGCCGCCTCGGAGACTGCGGCGGACATGGTTCGAGAGTCCGTCACCCTTGTCGGCTATGCGGCGTTCCTGTTCTACCTCGATGCAAGCCTGGCCGTGCTGTGCGTTGCGACAGTGCCGCTCGTCGTCTATCCACTTGTGCGGCTGGGGCAACGTGTGCGCAGCACGACACGGCTCAGCCAAGAGCAACAGGAACACCTGACGCACGTCGCGTCCGAAGGCCTCACCGGCCATCGCATCGTCAAGGCGTTTCGCGCCGAAGCCCGGGAGGGCGCGAGATTCGCGGCGGTGGGCGAGAAGTTGTATCGCACGAACATGCGTATCACCGCAGCGATGTCTGCGCTGCCGCCGCTGATGGAGTTCATCGGAGGGATCGCGGCCGCTGGAGCGTTGTGGTACGCCGCAGAGAAGATCAGGCTCGGGGTGCTGACGCCAGGGGAATTCGCGGCGTTTCTTGGAACCGCCTTCTCAATGTACGGCCCAATCAAGAAACTCAGCCGCGTCAATGCCGGCCTTCAGCAGGCCATTGCCGCGGCGCAGCGCATCTTTGAGATGCTCGACACCCACTCGGAAGTGAAGGAGCGGCCGGGCGCGAAGGCCTTGGCGCCCCTGCAGTCCACGGTCGAGTTTCGCGATGTGGCATTCGCCTACGACGATACCCCGGACAAATACATTCTGCGCCACGTGTCTTTCACGGCACGGGCCGGTCAGGTGGTGGCGCTCGTCGGCCTGAGCGGCGCCGGCAAGACCACGCTGGTGAATCTCATTCCGCGTTTTTACGATGTCACTGAGGGGGCGCTACTCATCGACGACGTGGATGTACGCGATGTGACGCTGGCCTCGCTGCGCGGCCAGATTGCCCTGGTGACGCAGGAGAACGTGTTGTTCGACGACACGATTGCCGCAAACATTGCGTATGGCGCCCCGCACGCGTCGCGCGCTGCGATCGAAGCGGCCGCCCAGGCGGCGCACGCGCACGACTTCATCCTGGAGGTCGAGGGCGGCTACGAGGCGCGCATCGGCGAACGAGGGCAGCGGCTCTCTGGCGGGCAGCGTCAGCGGCTGGCGATTGCGCGTGCGATCCTGACCAATGCGCCGATCCTGGTGCTTGACGAAGCCACCTCAGCGCTGGATTCAGAGTCGGAGCAGGCCGTGCAGGCTGCACTGGTGAACCTGATGCGCGATCGGACGACGTTTGTGATTGCGCACCGGCTCTCGACCGTGCGACACGCGGATCTGATTGTGGCGCTCGAGGATGGCCAGGTGGCCGAGTTGGGCACACACGATTCGCTGATCGACCGGGCCGGGGGCGTGTATGCGCGGCTGCACGCGTTGCAGATTATGGACGAGCGGGAGGAGATACTTTGATTCGATCGATGACAGGCTTTGCCTCGGTCAGACGGGAAGAGGCGGGGCAGCGGGTGAGTGTGACCGTGAAGTCGGTCAATCATCGATTCCTCGATGTGCAAGTGAAGATGCCCTCGGCGTTGGCTTCGGTCGAGGCGCGCCTCAAGGCCATGGTGCAGCAGCGCCTGACGCGCGGGCGGGTGGAAATCGCGTTGTCGTGGGATCAGGTGGACGACACGCCGCGCGAGGTGGTGCTCAACGAGCGGTTGCTCGCGCAGATCAACGCGGCTGTCGATCGTGCGCGCGCCCAGGGACTGGTGTCTGGGGCGCTCTCGGCATCCGACTTGTGCCGCATCCCGCATGTGCTTGAGGTGCGCGCGGCCGCCGAACGTGAGAGCGTGAGCGACGACACCGCCGGGCTGGTGGAACGGGCCGTGGGTGATGCGCTTGATGCGCTGGTGATCATGCGTGAAACGGAAGGGACGTTTCTGGCCGCAGATCTGGATGCGCGGCTGCTGACGTTGCTCACGTTTGTCGAGACCGTCGAGCGCCAGGCCGCCCAGGGGCAGGCGGCGCTCGAGGCCCGACTGCGTGAGCGTCTGGCGGCGTTGCCCGTGGACCTGCAGCAGGATCCCGCGGCGGTGACGCAGGAGGTGGTGAAGTTCGTGGCGCGGTCGGATATCCACGAGGAAATTTCGCGAATGCGCGGGCATGTGGAACACTGGCGACAACTGGCCGGCGGGCCCGAGCCGTGCGGCCGGAAGCTGGACTTTCTGGTGCAGGAAATGAACCGCGAGATCAACACCATTGGATCCAAGGCCGAGGGACTCAAGGCCACCGACCTGGTCGTAGGGGCCAAGGCGGAACTCGAGCGCGTGCGGGAGCAGGTGCAGAATGCCGAGTGAGGCGTCACGCGGCCTCCTCGTGGTGGTCTCGGCCCCGAGCGCCACCGGCAAGACCACCGTCGTCGAGCAACTGGTGCAGGTGCTGCCCGGGTTGCGCATGTCGCGGTCGTATACCTCGCGGCCGGCACGTCCTGGCGAAGAAGACGGGCTCGACTACAACTTCATCAGCCGCGAGGCGTTTGAAGCGATGATCGCCGGCGAGGCGTTTCTCGAGTGGACGGATGTGTTCGGCCATTACTACGGCACGGGGCGCGCCGAGACGCTTGCGCAGCTCGACGCCGGCGAGGACCTTGTGCTGGTTATTGACGTGCAGGGCGCGCGCCAGGTGCGCGAGCGGTTGCCGGAAACCGTGGCGGTGTTCATGTTGCCGCCGTCGTTCGAGGTGCTCGAGCAGCGGCTGCGCAAGCGGAGCAAGGACCCGGAAGCCGAGATGCTGCGCCGGCTTGAGACCGCCCGGCGGGAAGTGGACGCCGTGTCGGCCTATGACTACGTGGTGGTTAACGACCTCCTGGAACGCTGTGTGGGCGAACTGGCCGGCATTGTCGTAGCCGAGCGTGCCAAGCTCGCCCGCCGTCGGGCCGTCGTTACGCCCATCATCGAAACCTTCAGAAATTCCTGAGATTCGACGATTTCGACCCCTGGACCCCGGGACTCCCGGACCCCAGACGAAGTACAATAAGCAGTTCCAAGGAGTCCCATGGCCGATTCACCCAAGATCAACAATCCCGAGAGCCGCTTTGAGTTTGTGGCCATCGCGTCCGCCCGCGCGCACCAACTGCTGCGCGGCTGCCTGCCGAAGCTGGAAGGGTCCGCTCAGCCGGCCCGTCGTGCCCAGCAGGAAGTGGCGTCGGGACTGGTTCCCCGCGTCGACCTTCCTATCGAAGGCACTGAAGAGTAATCAGCATGGCGGCCGGCGAGCCCCTGATCGGGCTGGGCGTGTCCGGGGGCATCGGCGCCTACAAGGCCGTCGAGGTCGCCCGCCTGCTGCAGAAGCGCGGCTACGCCGTGCAGGCCATCCTCACGCGTAACGCCCGCCGGTTCATCGGCCCCCTGACGTTTGAGGCCATCACCCGGCGGCCCGTGATCACGAGTCAGTGGTCTTCGGGCATGAACTCCGACATCGAACATATTGCATTGGCCACCGGCATGAGCGCCCTCGTGGTGGCGCCTGCCACGGCCAACATCATCGGCAAGTTTGCCAACGGCATCGCCGACGACTTTCTCAGTGCGCTCTATCTGGCCACGCGCGCACCCCTCCTGCTGGCGCCCGCCATGAATACCGTCATGTGGGAACACCCGGCCGTGCAGGACAACCTCGCGCGACTTGCGGCCCGTGGCGCGCGCATCGTGGACCCTGGCGAAGGCTATCTGGCGTGCGGGTGGGTCGGACGCGGCCGTCTAGCCGAACCCGAGGACATTGCTGAGGCCGCCGATCGTCTTGCGCGATCCGCCGACATGGTGCCCTCCAGCCTGACCGGCCGTCGCATTCTGATCACGGCCGGACCGACGTGCGAGGACCTCGACCCGGTACGTTTCCTGGGCAATCGATCGAGCGGCCGAATGGGATTTGCGATCGCGCAGGAAGCCATGCGACGCGGCGCCTCAGTGCACCTTGTGGCGGGGCCGACCACGGTTCCACCACCTGCAGTCAGCACGCTCACGCGCGTGCGTAGCGCGGCCGAGATGCACACGGCCGTGATGGCGGCCTCACTCGAAGCGGACGCCGTGATCATGTCTGCGGCGGTGGCTGATTACACGCCCGCCGGCGGCGCGTCGGACGCCAAGATCGAGAAGGGCGGCGCGATGACACTCACGCTTGAGCGCACCGCCGACATCCTCGCGGATCTCGGGGCAGCGCGCGGCGGGGCCGCCATGCCGGTACTGGTTGGATTCGCGGCTGAAACGGGCCCCCCAGAGGCCCGTGCCGCGGCCAAACTGAAACAGAAGCATGTGGATTTGATCGTCGCGAACGACGTCACAGCCGCCGGCGCAGGTTTCGATGTGGAGACCAACCAGGTCACACTCGTCAGCGCGTCAGGCAACGTGCCGCTGCCCGTGATGTCGAAAGCCGACGTGGCGTCGGCCATCCTTGACCGCGTGGAGGCGCTGCTTGCCGCCGTGCCGGCGGTGCGCGCATGAGCGATCGGGACGGCATTCGCGAACACCTGAAGTACTACCGCGACCTGGGGGTGCTGGGCGTGACGACCGATCCCAAGTGGCGCGAGCGCGAGGCGGCTGTGGCGAAGCCTGCCGCCGAGCCGGCGATGGAAGCTGAGGCGAGTGTGGATGCCGCAGGTGCCCTCGCCGAACTGCGCGCGCACATCGGTGACTGCACGCGCTGCAAACTCCACACGCTCGGCCGGACGCAGGTGGTGTTTGGTTCTGGAAATCCGAGCGCCGACCTGATGTTTGTGGGCGAGGCGCCCGGCGCCGATGAAGACGAACAGGGCGTACCGTTCATCGGCCGCGCGGGCCAATTGCTCACCAAGATCATCGAATCGATCGATCTGCGCCGCGAAGACGTCTACATCGCCAACGTCATCAAGTGTCGTCCGCCAGAGAACCGCAATCCCGAGCCGGACGAAGTGGCTACGTGTGAGCCGTTCCTGTCGCAGCAGATTGCGATCGTGCGGCCGCGCGTGATCGTGGCGCTGGGCACATTCGCGGCACATCTGCTGTTGCACACCGATGTGCCCATCTCGCGCATCCGTGGAGTCGTGCACGAGTACCAGGGTGCCAGTCTCATCCCCACCTTTCATCCGGCGTACCTGCTTCGCAGTCCCGACCGAAAGCGCGACGTCTGGGACGACATGAAGAAGGTGCGCGCCTTGCTGAACGACCGGCCGTGAGCGACCGGCTCGTCGCCGTGGGCGTGCCCGTGCCCGGGCTTGGCCGCCTGACGTACCGCGTGGCCCCTGGCCAGCCTCATCCGCCAAAGGGCGCGCGCGTCCTCGTTCCCCTCGGCGGGCGCATCGTCACCGGCTGTGTTATCGACCCGAACGCGATTGCTCCAGAGACCGGCACCCTCCGCGACATCGAAGAGGTGCTGGATACCGACGCCTACCTGCCCGCGCACATCGTGGATCTTGCACTGTGGGTGGCTGAGTACTACGCGGCAGGACCAGGTGATGCGCTGGCCGTGGCGTTACCGCCGATGTCAGGTCGAGGCGGCAACACCGCATTCCGCAGGTTGAAGATGGCCGAACTTGTGGTGCCTGCCCAAGGCGTCGCAGTGCCTTCTGCGCCGAAAGGTGCGAAGCAGGTGGAGGCGTTAGCGCGACTCGCGTCGTCGCCCGAAGGTCTCGCTGTGCCGGTGCTGACGACGTCGGGTATCAGCCTCTCCACGCTACGTTCGCTCGAACGCCTCGGCCTCGTGCGGTTCAGAGATGAAGTGGTCGAGCGCGATCCGTTTCAGGGCGCCGCCGACGGCGCGCAGTCCTTGTGGACGCTTGGTGGAGACACGCCGGGCACACGGGACCTGACGCCTGAACAGGCACTGGCGTATCGTCATCTCGAAGAGGCCGTGGTGGCCGGGCAGTTCAAGACGATGCTGCTGCAAGGGGTCACCGGGAGCGGCAAGACGGAGCTATATGTGCGCCTGGCCGCACTGGTGTTGGCGCGCGGCAAACGTGTGCTGGTGCTGGTGCCGGAAATCGCCCTGACCCCGGCCCTGGCCGGGTTGTTTCGAGCCCGGTTCGGCCGTCGCGTCACCATCCAGCATTCGGGGCTGTCGGATGGTGAGCGGCACGACCAGTGGCATCGCATCCGCCGCGGTGAAGTGGACGTGGTCGTGGGCACGCGGTCGGCTGTATTCGCACCGCTGGCAGGCATCGGCCTGGTGATCGTGGATGAAGAACACGACGGCGCCTACAAGCAGGAGGAATCACCGCGGTACCAGGGTCGCGACGTGGCAGTGGTGCGCGGCCGGATGGAAGGCGCGGTGGTGGTGCTGGGGTCGGCCACGCCGTCCATGGAGTCGGCCGCAAACGCCGCCGCGGGTCGTTACGACCGCCTGATGTTGACCCAACGCGTGATGAACCGCCCCCTGGCCGACGTGCGGGTCGTGGACATGCGGCCGGAGTTCGCGGCCCATGGCGCGGACGTGGTGATCAGCCAGGCGCTGTGGGAGGCGTTGGAGTTGCGATTGTCACGAGGTGAACAGTCGCTGGTGCTTCTCAACCGGCGCGGATTTGCCACCGTCGTGTTTTGCCGCAGTTGCGCGGCCACGCTGGAGTGCCCGCATTGTTCGGTGACCCTCACGTATCACCGCACCGCGCGCCGCGTCCGGTGTCACTACTGCAACTATGCGACGACGATCCCGAAAGCCTGCGGCACCTGTGGAGGAGAGTTTCTCGAACAATCTGGCGTCGGCACGGAGCGGCTCGAGGCCGAGATTCGCACGCGGTTCCCTGGGGCGCGCGTGGTGCGTGTCGATCGCGACACCATCAGGCGGCGTGGCGCGATTGCCCGCGTGCTGGGCGATGTCGCGCGCGGTGAGGTGGACATTCTCGTCGGCACGCAGATGATTGCGAAGGGGCATGATTTTCCCTCGGTCACGCTCGTGGGCGTGATCTCGGCCGATGTCGGATTGGGCATGGCGGACTTCCGCGCGGCCGAACGCACGTTTCAGCTCCTGACCCAGGTGGTGGGACGCGCGGGTCGCGGTGACATGGCCGGCGAAGCGCTCGTACAAACGCTCTATCCCGATCACTACAGCGTCCGCGCCGCCGCGGCGCAGGACTACGGCGCGTTTTTCGAAAAGGAAACCGAGTTCCGCACACGCATGGACTATCCACCCCGCGTCGGCCTCATCAACGTCATCGTCCGTGGCAAGTCACTGGGCCAGGCTATGGACGATGCGACCGCGCTTGCGGGATTGGTGCGGCACCAGGGCCCCAAGGCACGCCTGCTGGGTCCGGCTCCTGCGCCGATGTCGAAAATCAAAGACGAATACCGCGTGCAGTTTTTCCTCAAGGGGCACCAACGCCGCTCGATGCGCGAAGCGCTGCTTCGTGCACTCGACCTCAAGCCCGAACTGAAACGCCGCACGACGATCGACGTCGATCCGAATTCCGTGCTCTGAAGGTGACTCCGGGACTCCTGGACTCCGGGACCCCGACGTGGATGCTACTCCCACGCAAACGTAATCGGCGTCGGCGTAAAGCAGATGACGAAAATGAGGAGTGCGATCCCCGCGACGACGAGGCGGCCGCGTGAGAGGGGCGTCCAGTCGTCGAGAGGCGGTGGGTGGCGGAGGCCGACCATCCAGGTCATGGCGGTGAGCATGACGGCCATGGC
Organism: Acidobacteriota bacterium; assembly: GCA_009694745.1. Taxonomy (GTDB): domain Bacteria; phylum Acidobacteriota; class Vicinamibacteria; order Vicinamibacterales; family SCN-69-37; genus SYFT01. The sequence goes on along the minus strand of SHUF01000011.1, from coordinate 2,430 downwards.
GATCCAGCTCGTGGCGAGAAACGAAAGTCCCACCACCGTGGCCAACGTAAGGATCGAGAACCGGACGGCACGGGAGCCGAACACCGCGTAGGCGATGTGGCCACCGTCAAGCTGGCCGAACGGCAGCAGGTTCAACGCAGTGGCCAGCATGCCGAACCACGCGGCAAACCCCATCGGGTGAATGACGATGTCGGTGCCTTCGGGGAGCGGGCCGTGGACGAGGCGTGCCAGCGCCTTGAAGAGCAGCGGTTCGCCCAGCAGCAAGGTGCCTGCGTCCTCCGGCAGCGGCATCAGGTCCGAGAGCCAGATCCCGAGGATAAGGAATGGCAGCAGTGTGATAAACCCGGCGAGTGGGCCCGCCACGCCGATGTCGAATAGCGTGGCCCTGGACGGAAACTGCTCGCGGATCTTGATCACGGCGCCCAGGGTGCCGGTGAGCAGGATCGGCGCCGGAATGAAATACGGCAACGTGCAGTCCACGTTGTGCCACCGGCAGGCAAAGTAATGGCCAAACTCGTGGGCGCCCAGGATGGTCAGGGTCGCCATGGCGTACCAGGGCCCGGCGCCGAGGAAGGTGGTGGTGACCGCGGTCAGCAGGAACAACGTGACGGGCAGGACGGCCCATCCATGGTCAAACTTGCGGCGCGGGATAAAAACTGGGGATACGGCCGGGTCGAATTCACTCACCGGGGATGTTCTGCAGTTCCTTGCCAGGCTTGAATCGAATGGTGCGGCCGGGCGGGATCTTCACTTCCTTGCCCGTCCTGGGATTGCGGCCAATCCCGCGCTTCCTGGGCTTGACCTGGAAGACCCCGAACCCGCGCAACTCGATGCGGTCGCCCTTCATCATCGAAGCCCGCATGGCGTCGAACACCGCGTCCACGGCCACTTCGGCCTTGACCTTGGTGATGGCTGCGAGGCGCGACACCTCATTAACGATGTCGACTTTGATCATGACTTAGGGGCCAACCGGTATCCGTAAGTGACTATAAAAAAAGATACTTACGGAGTCAAGTATCGAGCTAACTGTGCGAGTACACTGGGATGAGCGATGGCCAAGCAAGGCGTCGGTCCCAGCGTGGTGCTGGTGGGCCGGCCGAACGTCGGAAAATCCACACTCTTCAACCGCATCGCGGGCACCCGCCGGTCCATTGTGGCCCCGGTGGCGGGCACCACCCGCGACATGGTGTCGGCGCCTGCCCAGTGGCTTAATCACCACTTCAACCTGTCCGACACCGGGGGCCTGTTTGGCGCCACCACCGATCCGTTGCACTCGATGGTGGTGGAGCAGGGGCTGCGCGGCATGCAGTCGGCCGACATCGTCGTGTTCCTGGTGGATGGCCGTGAGGGCCTGGTGCCTGGCGACCTGGACATTGCCCAGGCCGTGCGGGCGCTCAACCGGCCGGTGATTCTGACGGTCAACAAGGCCGACGACAAGCGGGCGAAAGCGCGCGCGGCTGAGTTTCACCAGCTCGGATTCAACCTGATGGAAGTCTCGGCCGAACACGGCGACGGCGTGGCCGATCTCCTCGACGCATTGCTCAAGCTCTTTCCCGTCAAGTCCACCGAACCTGAACCTGACGCCGAACCCGAAGTCGCCATCGCCATCGTCGGCCGCCCGAACGTTGGGAAGTCGTCGCTGGTCAACCGGCTCCTGCGCGAAGAGCGCGTGATGGTGAGCGACATGCCGGGCACCACCCGCGATTCGGTGGACGTAACGTTGCAGTATCGGAAGAAGCGGCTGCGGCTGGTGGATACGGCCGGCATGCGACGGCCCGGCAAGGTGGCCACAGCGGGCCAGGTGGAATCGATCAGCGTGGTGCTGGCCAAGCGTGCGATGGCAAAGGCCGACGTGGCCGTCATCCTGATTGACGCCGCTGAGGGCGCCACTGATCGCGATGCTGCCATTGCGGGGGAAGCGCAGGAGGCGGGCTGCGGTGTGGTGATCGTGGTGAACAAGTGGGACCTGATGGCCGGGTCCGACCAGCAGTTTGTGAAGGACTACGACGATCGGCTGCGGTTCCAGCTCAAGTTTCTGGAGTACGCGCCCATCCTCCACATCTCGGCGTTGACCGGCGACCGGACTGGGAAGGTCATAGAGATGGCTGTGCGTGTGGCCGAGGCGCGGAGCAAGCGCGTGCCCACGTCAGCGCTGAACAAGTTTGTGGAAGAGATCACCGTCGCCAACCCCCCGACGAGCAAACACCGCCGTGCGGTGCGCATCATGTACGCCGCGCAGACCGCGAGCGCGCCGCCGCGCTTCGTGTTCTTCACCAACGTGGCGACGGAGTTTCACTTCTCCTACGAGCGGTATCTTGTCAATCAACTGCGCGAACACTTCGGATTCATCGGAACTCCGATTCGCATCAGCGTGCGCCGTCGAGCCAAAGCGGCGCGACCGCACTGAGGCGTGCCGCACAATGTGTCTGT
>SHUF01000065.1 GCA_009694745.1 Acidobacteriota bacterium | reverse complement strand
AAGAACGGATGTTGTACGACGTCCTGCTGGGCCGCGCGCTGCGATTGGCCCAGAGCGGCCTGGACGAAGTGGCGACCGAGGACACACTGCACGTGCAAGGCGTCTCGTTCCTGTTCGACGGCGCGCTGGGCGGGTCGATGGATCGCGAACACGTGACGCTCGAAACCCTTCGGGCTCTCTTCAGGCTCCTTGAGGAAAAACACCGCCTCGTGGAACTGCTCACGTCTTACATCGATGCCGACGGACTCACGGTTGTGATCGGGTCAGAACACTCGTCGCCCGACATGCACCCGTTCAGCCTGGTCGCGTCAACGTTTCATGACGGCCAGCGCACCGGCACCGTGGGCGTGATCGGCCCCACCCGCATGCGGTACCAGCGCGCCATCACCGTGGTGGACGGCGTCTCGCAGGCGGTCACGCGAGTGCTCGAGGGAAATTAGGAACTGGGGAAGTTAGGAAATTGGTGATGACCATCGACGAGACCAATGGCGGCGCGGCTGATACCGCGACGGCCACCGAGAACCCGCTGCAGCAGGAGCGCGACGAACTGCAGGACCGCCTGCTCCGGACTGCGGCCGAGTTCGACAATTACCGCAAGCGCACCGACCGTGAGCGTCGCGAGTTGCACGACTTCATCACGTCCGACCTGATGCGCGAGCTGCTGCCTGTGCTCGACGATCTCGAACGCACGATCAGTGCGGCCGCCGCCACGGGGAACAATCCCGGGCTGGCCACCTTCCTTCAGGGTGTCACCCTGATCCAACGCCAATGGCTCGAACTCCTGCGCAAGCGTGGCGTCGAAGTAATGGACGTGGTCGGTGAACCCTTCGACCCCGAGTGGCACGAAGCAGTGGCTGACGAAGCCGCGAACGGGCGTCCCGACGGTGAAATCACCGCGGAACTGCGGCGCGGCTACCGCATCGGATCAAAGCTGCTTCGAGCGCCCATGGTCAAGGTGGCGAAAGCGTGAGCGCTCGTGACTATTACGAGATACTCGGCGTGGCGTGCGATGCCGGCGAGAGCGATATCAAAAGCGCCTATCGGAAACTCGCGCTGAAGTACCACCCGGATCGCAATCAGGGCAACGCCGACGCGGAAGAAAAATTCAAAGAAGGCGCTGAGGCGTACTCAGTACTCAGCGACGCCGAAAAGCGCGCGCGTTACGATCGCTTCGGGCACGCGGCCGTCAATGGAGCGGGCCAGGGCGGAAGCCAGGGGTTCAACCCCGAGACGTTCTCTGACTTCTCCGACATCCTGGGAGACTTCTTCGGCTTTGGTGGCGGCGGCGCGAGACGCGGCGGCCCTGTGCGCGGCAGCGACCTGCGCTTCGACCTCGAAATCTCGTTCGAGGAATCATTCGAAGGCGCCGAGACGCCAATCCAGATTCCACGCGAGGAAGGGTGCGAACCGTGTGGCGCAACCGGCGCAGCGCCCGGCAGCAGCAGGGAGACGTGCCAGCAGTGCGGCGGCCGCGGACAGCTGCGGTATCAGCAGGGCTTCCTCGTGGTCTCGCGACCCTGCGGCCAATGCCGTGGCGCCGGCCAGATCATCCCGAAGCCTTGCCCGTCCTGCCGAGGCACCGGCCGCGTGGTGAAAGACCGGCGCGTCACCGTGCGCATTCCGGCGGGTATTTCTGACGGTCAGCGACTGCGGCTGCACGGCGAGGGCGAACACGGCGCCGCAGGCGGTCCCCCGGGCGACCTCTACGTTGTCATTCACGTGAAGGCGCACTCCAGGTTCATGCGCGAGGGCGACGACCTCTACATGGAAGTGCGCGTGCCCTTCCCCACCATGGCACTGGGTGGTTCGTTCAAGGTCGATGGCCCGGCCGGTCCAGTGGACGTCAACGTCTCGGCGGGTTCTGCCAACGGCACGCTCGTGTCGTTCCGGGGCAAGGGCATGCCAAACGTGTCGGGCCGTGGCGGCGGGGCCCTGCACGTGCGGCTCGTCGTGGACGTGCCAAAAAAAATCAGCAAGGAACAGAAGAAGCTGATCGATCAACTCGGCAAAACGATGCCGATCGAAACCCTTGAGGCGCGCTCCACCGAAGGGGCTGACGATGACAAGCCGTTTTTTGAGCGAGTGAAGGATCTGTTTGGCTGAGTCCGCCCGCGTGTATCCCGGCCTCGACGTGACGTGGCCGGACGCACCATTGGTGGACACCGCCGAGGTGTCCGATCGAGTGCTCGCTGAGCTGGACGAGTTTGGCCCTGTCGCCGCCGAGCCGGTTCCGTCAGGCCTTCGTGTCTTTTTCGGATCGATGGAAGACCGCGATGTGGCCGCCGCGCATATTCGTGCGGCACTGGCCTATCGCGCTGAGGCGGTGGACGTGCCGGACGAACACTGGGCCGAACGCAGTCAGGCGTCGCTGACCGCAGTCACGGTCGGACGGCTCACTGTGGCACCTCCCTGGGACGTGCCGGCCGATCATACCGGTGTCATTGTGATTCAACCGTCCATGGGCTTCGGCACCGGTCATCACGCCTCCACGCGGTTGTGCCTGCGCTTGTTGCAGGAGGCCCCGGTGGCAGGCGCGCGTGCCCTTGACGTCGGTACCGGATCGGGAGTGTTGGCGATTGCCGCGCGGATGCTCGGCGCCGAGTCGGTGGTCGCGGTGGACTTTGATGCCGATGCCGTCACGTCCGCGCGCGAGTGCGCGGAGCTCAACAACCTCTCCGGCGAGATCGACATCCGTCAGTCCGACATCGAACGCGAGCCTGAGGTGGACGGCGAGCCGTTCACGCTCATCCTCGCGAACCTGACCGGCGGGATGCTGGTGCGCATGGCCGGCCGCCTGCTGCAGTTGGCGCGACCCGGCGCAGTCTTGATCGTCAGCGGTGTGACTCGGGACGAGGAAGAGGCCGTGACGCGCGCCTTTGCCGACCTCGGCGCACAAGTGACGGCGCGTCTGGCCGAAGAAGAATGGGTCGGCCTTCAGGTTCTCGGTTCAACCTCATTTAAGATCGGTGGATGATGCGACTCTCGAGCTGGCACGGCACGGTAATTCTTGCGCTGACCCTGGCGGGAACTATCAGCGCACACGCGGACACCTACCCACGCCAGCCCGGCGTGGACGCCCGTCACTACGTCTTTCGTCTCTCGCTGCTGACCAGCGATTCGAACGAGATCGAAGGCGAAGCCACGACCACGTTCAGACTGCTTGCCTCGGGAGTGCGCGAGATCACGCTCGACCTGGCCACCCCACGCGCCGACGGCAGAGGCATGACCGTGGCGACGGTGACATCGCAGGCCGGCCCCGTGCCCTTCACTCATCGCGAGAATCGGCTCCGCCTGACGCTTCCGGCCGGAGCGGCGGCCGGCCAGGATGTGACGTTCACCATCACGTATCGTGGCATTCCCGCAGATGGCTTGCGCCTCATCAACAATATTCACGGGGAGCGCACAGCCTTCAGTGAAAATTGGTACAACCGCGCGCGGCAGTGGCTGCCGATGATCGACCATGTCGCCGACAAAGCCACAGGCGAGTTCATCATCACCACACGGGCTGATTACCAAGTCGTCGCCAATGGCGCCCTCGTTGAAGAGACGGACCTCGACGGGGGGAGGCGCCGCACGCACTGGCGACAGGACGTGCCGATTTCCTCGTGGTTGTACGCCGTCGGCATCGCCCGGTTTGCGGTCAGGCACGCCGGCCTCGTCCGCGGGGTGCCGCTCGAATACTGGGTGTTTCCCCAGGACGCCGCGAAAGGTTTCGCCCTGTTCGAGCGGGACGCGCGCCGCTCGTTCGAGTTCTTCGCAGACTCCGTCGGGCCCTACGCGTATCAGAAGCTCGCGCACGTTGAAGCGGCCGGCATGGGCGGCGGCACCGAACACGCCAGCAGCATCTTCTACGGCGAAAAAGGCATCACTGCCGGCAATGGCCCGGTCGTCCACGAAGTGGCGCACCAGTGGTTCGGCAACGCCATCACCGAGAATGACTGGAACGACATCTGGCTGAGCGAAGGCTTCGCCACTTACTTTACGTTGCTCTACACCGAACATGCCGAGGGGCGCGATGCCTTCGCCGAGGGCCTGCGCCGCAGCAGGGCGACCGTTCTCAGAGTGGAGGCCAGCCTGCCGAATGCGCCGGTCGTGCACGTCAACCACGACGACGCTGTGCGCGAGCCCACGAACGCGCTTGTCTACCAGAAAGGCGCGTGGATCCTGCACATGCTGCGCGAGCAAGTCGGCACGGAGACGTTCTGGCGCGGCATCCGCGACTACTACAGGCGCCACATGAATGGCACGGCGTCGACCGATGACTTCCGCCAGGTCATGGAACAGGCCTCCGGGCAGAACCTGACCTGGTTCTTCCGGCAGTGGTTGAACCGCTCCGGCGTGCCCGCGCTGTCGGGCACGTGGCACTACGACGCGACGGCCAAAGAGGTGGTGGTCACAGTCCGCCAGACGCACACCGCCGCCCCGTACCGCCTTTCGCTCGGCGTGGGCCTGGTGTCCGCCGCAGGCGCGCTCCCGAGCGTGCGCCAAATGGCCATCGACGGCGGCGAGACGACATCGCGATTTTCCGTCGCCAGCGAGCCGGCGGCGGTGATAATCGACCCGGCGGTTTCGACGTTGGCCGATTTTGGGGCGTTCGTGAAGACGCCGCCTCCGATTCGGTGACGCTGAGACGCTGCAACATGTCCACGCAAATGGCCGAACAATCAATCCGTCTGGGCGAAGGCTTTACCTGCGGTGAAGTCCGCGGTGGCAATGGCGTCACCCATACGCGTATGGACCTGCCCGGGCTGCAGGGAGTGCTCTATTCGCGGCCATGTAGCGGGGCACACGGAGGCGACATTCACTACCTGTCGGTGTGTGGATCCGGATTGATGTCGCGAGTCTGCCTGGCCGATGTGGCTGGCCACGGGGAGACCGTGTCGGCGATCGGCCGCGAGATTCACGACCATCTTCGGCGCAGCGTGGACGTGGTGGACGAACGCAAGGTCTTGTCGCGATTCAACGATCGTCTGAACAAGCAGGACCAACGCGCGATGACGACGGCGGTGCTCGTGACCTACTATCCGCCGCGGCGCCGCCTGACGGTCTGCTATGCCGGGCATCCGGTCGGCTGGCTCTATCGGGCCGACAGTCGCCAGTGGGTCTCACTGCAGTCAGAGACGTCGCGGCCTCAGCACCGTCCGGCCTTCGTCGATATTCCGCTTGGGGTCGGGTTTACGCCCGAGTTCACCCGCCATCGCTTCACCGTCGCCCGCGGCGACCGCATCCTGCTCATCACCGATGGGGTGCTCGAGACCGCCTCACCTGAGGACCACCAGTTTGATCGACAGGGAATCGAGGACCTGCTCAGCGCGACCGGCGGCAACTGCGAGGACGTGGCCGGCCGCCTGCTGACCGCACTGCACGCACACGCGGGCACCGATGAACTGGCGCACGACGACGTCACGTTCTTCCTGGGCGAGTTTGGCGACGGCCCTCCAGGTCCGGCGATCTGGCACGTGGTGAAGAACCGGCTACTGAACCGGGCGTCGCGCTGACGACGCTACCAGCCCCAGGCCGACAACACGAGGGTCAGGGCCACGACAGGCGCGGTTTCCGCGCGCAGCGTGCGCGGCCCCAGGCTGAGAAATCGCGCTCCGGCCGCAACCGCCTGCTCCACTTCAACCCCCGCCCACCCGCCCTCGGGACCAATCAACACGAGCACGGACTCGGGCGGCGCCGCCGGTCGCCAATCGGCCACTGGCATGCCCAGTGCCGGTTCTACGCACATGAGGCGCAGCGCGGCCGGTGCCCGCAGGCACGCGTCGAGATCGGCCACCGGCAACACCTCGGGCACCACAGCTCGCCGGCACTGCGTCGCCGAGGCAATCGCCACACGCTGCCAGCGCTCACGCGCCGCACCGCTGTGCCAGGCTTTCGGCGGCACCGTCACGTGCGCGGTCCGCAGGGGCTGGATGGCCGCCACGCCGATCATCGTGGCGTCGCGAACCACCGCATCCATCTGATCGCCCTTGAGTACGCCTACCCCCAGCGTGATCGGGATGCGCGCCTCAGGGATCGGGGCCGTCGGCTGGAGGTCCACGACAGCCACCCCCTGGCGCGTCACCGTGCCCACTCGTCCCGCCCACTCATGGCCGCGACCATCAAAGAGGGACACCGCATCCCCCGGCGCTACACGCAGCACGTGGCGCAGGCGATGGGCTTCATCACCGCTGAGCACGACGTCGCCGGATGGCGGTGCGTCGACCGGCCAGTAGACACGGGGAGTGGACACGCGACAGTGTACTGCGCCTGCCATGGGCGCGCCTCCAAGGGCGCCTGGCTTCCAGGGCGCCGCGCGTCCATTGAGGATTGAGCGAGTGAGGATCGGGATGGAACGGGATAGCTGATTTCGGATTGCTGATCGGCAATTGTGGGATTACGGAATCGCGGGATCTTCACATTTGTGAATGGTGCGATCGGTGAATTGAGCCCCCCATCCGGCCATCCCCATCGCCGCACCACAATCGCCCAATCCCGCAATCCCGAGATCCCGCAATTCAGAAATCCGTCAATTCCCGATCAGCAATCCGAAATCAGCCATCCTTCCCATCCCGATCCTCACTCGCTCAATCCTCAATCTGCAATCCTCTGGTGGGTGCAGGCCACACCTCGGTGGTATTCTGACCCTCGGCATGGTGTTTCGCGGTCAGACGCTGGGCAAGTACAAGGTCATCGAGCCTCTGGGCAGTGGTGGATTTGCCACCGTCTACCTGGCAGAAGACACCTGGATCGACAAGCGGGTGGCCCTCAAGGTGCCCCATCGCCAGAATCTGGACTTCGGCGAACTCCTGAAGGAACCGCGCCTGCTTGCCTCGCTCGGGCATCCCAACATCGTCACGGTGATCACGGCGGAAAAACAGGACAACGTATTCTTCATCGTCATGGAGTACGTGCCGGGCGATACGCTGGAGACGATCATCATCGAGGGAGGCCCGCTCGAGATGATGCGCGCGCTCGACTATACGGCGCAGATTTGCAACGCCGTGGAACACGCGCACAAACACAACGTGCTGCATCGCGACCTGCGGCCGGCCAACGTGTTTGTCACCGACAAGGGCCTGGTGAAGGTCGGCGATTTCGGAACGGCACGCGTGATTGAACTGGCCGCGCACGGGACCACCGTGATCGGGAGCCCTCCCTACATGGCGCCTGAACAATTCGACGGCCGCGCGGTGTTTGCGTCTGACCTCTATTCGATTGGCGTGACGGCCTACCAGATGCTGACGGGCACGTTGCCCTACGACACCCCGACCCCTGCCGACATTCCCAGACTCAAACGCGGCGAACTCGTCACCTCGATGCGCCTCCGCAATTCCGCCATCCCGAAGGCGATCGACGACATCGTCATGAAAGCGCTGTCGGCCGACGTCGGGACGCGTTATCAACAGGCAGACGATTTGCTCAACGACCTGTTGAGCGCCCGCCGTGATTTGGTGCGGCGGCCACCGCCGGTGGTAGCCACCGTCGCGGCCCCGGCCGGCGCGGGGGCGGAATCACGTCCGGCATCGTCACGATCCGCGGCCGCACCCACGCGCCTGCGTACACGCGACGCGCCGGTCGGACGATTCTGCCGGCAGTGTCGGAAACCGCTGCCCGCACGCGGCACGTCGTGCCCCTTTTGTGGTGAAGCACAGTAGATCGTACTGATAAAATCGCCGCGGGGTGTAGAGGAGTCCAGCATGGCATTCAGCGGAACCGGCAAAGTATGGATGAACGGCACGCTGGTGAATTGGGCTGATGCAACGATGCATGTGGCGTCGCACATCATTCATTACGGGTCCGGCGTGTTCGAAGGCGCCCGCTGTTACAACACTCCCAAGGGATCCGCGTGCTTCCGCCTCGACGACCACATGCGACGCCTGTACGATTCGGCGCGAATCTACCGCATGCCATACCACCTCGATCAGGCCGAACTGACCACCGCGGTGCTCGACACAATCAAAGCCAACGGTCTGGCGGCGTGTTACATCCGTCCGTTGATCTACCGCGGCTACAACGCGCTCGGTGTCAACCCGTTGCCCTGTCCCGTGGAAGCCTTGATTCTGGTCTGGGAATGGGGCGCGTACCTCGGTCCGGATGCGCTGGAAGCCGGCGTGGACGTGCGCATCAGTTCCTGGACGCGAAGCGCACCGAACACGTTTCCCTCAATGGCCAAGTCGGTGGCCAACTACGCAAACTCGGGCCTCATCAAGATGGAGGCGATCGTTGAAGGCTACAGCGAGGGCATCGCACTCAATCCCGACGGCAACCTGAGCGAAGGCAGCGGCCAGAACCTGTTCGTGATCCGGAAAGACGTGGTCTACACGCCGCCCCTCTCCGCCTCGGTGCTGCCGGGAATTACGCGTGACACCATCATGACGATCGCCGCGGAAATGGGCTTCGAGGTCAAGGAGCAGGATCTGCCGCGCGAAATGCTGTACGTGGCCGACGAGGTCTTTTTCTGCGGCACCGCAGCCGAGATCACACCCATCCGTTCGGTGGACAAAATCGCGGTGGGTTCCGGCAAACGCGGCCCCATCGCCACGGCCATTCAGCAGGCGTTCTTCGACTACATTAATGGCGCCGTCCCTGACCGTCACGGGTGGCTGACCTACGTGGACATACCTGTCGCCGCCACGCGCTGAGCACACATTGATGACCGTCGATCCCCTCGTCGCCATTGCGGTCGCCCGGCAGGCGTCTGACATCCACCTGCGCGCCCATCAATTTCCGCTGATCCGCGTCCACGGCACGTTGGAGCGCCTGACGACGTTCCCCTTGGTCAGTCACGAAGACATCGAAGGCGCTGCCAGGCAGTTGCTGACCGCCGACCAGATGGAGAAACTCACGCGCAGGCAGGAAGTGGACGCCGCGTTGGTCTTCGAGGGACTCGGCCGCTGCCGTGCGAGCGTATTCCTTCAGAAGGGCACGCTGGCAATTTCCCTGCGTTTGATTCCCTCCAACCCGCCGAAGCTGGAAGAGCTGGGCCTGCCCGCGTCGGTGCTGGCGCTGGTGCAGGGGTGCGCGGCCTGGTGCTTATCACCGGCGCCACCGGCAGCGGCAAGAGCACCACACTTGCGGCGCTCGTGGCCGCGATCAACAAGACGCGGTCGATGCACATCCTCACCATCGAGGATCCCATCGAGTTCATCCATGAAGACATCATGGCGGTGATCAGCCAGCGTGAAGTGGGGCTGGATGTGGAGTCGTACGCCAGGGGCCTCTTGAGCGCTTTGCGACAGGACCCTGACGTCATCCTGCTTGGCGAGTTGCGGGATCCCGAAACCATCGAAACCGCGCTGGTCGCAGCAGAGACCGGTCACTTGGTGCTCTCCACGCTCCATACGCTGGACGCCCCGGAAACGGTCAACCGCATCGTTGCAGTCTTCGAGGCCCACAAGCAGCCACAGGTGCGCAACCAGTTGGCGCGTGTGCTACGAGCGACGGTCTCCCAGCGTCTGCTGCCGCGTGCCGACGGCCAGGGCCGCGCGCTGGCCACCGAGGTGCTGGTGACCACACCCTACGTCCGAGACTGCATCGCCGACATCGACAAGGTCTCGCTTATCGCCGGCGCCATTGCGTCGGGTGAGCATGCGTACGGGATGCAGAACTTCGATCAGTCCATTTTCGCGCTCGTGCAAAGCGGGGTGGTGTCAGTGGAAGAGGCGGCCAACTGGGTCACCAACGTCGAAGAGTTCAGAATGCGCCTGCGCGGCATCACACCGGGCAGCCGGTCATTCAGCCGATAGCGATTCACTATGAGCCGGGCCCGAGTGGCGGCGCTGCGCCTGTTGACCCGGCGTGACTACACCACAACCGAACTGCGCACGAAGCTGCTCGATCGGGAGTTTCCTGAGCCCGAGGTCGCGACGGCCATTGCCGACCTCGCGCACGAGGGGTTCGTCAACGACCGCCGCGTGGCCGAGTCGTTTGTGCGGGTCGCATCCAACCTCAAAGGACGGGGCCGGCACCGCATCGAACGGGAGCTCGAGCAGCGGGGCGTGGACCGCAGCATCATCCGCGAGGTGCTGGCGGCACTGCCTGTGGCCGACGAGACGGCGTCCATCCGGCGGTTCCTTGAGCGCAAGCGCCTGCCCGCGCGTCTCAGCCCGGCCGAACATCGCCGGACCTTCGGCCAGTTGATGCGCCGTGGCTTCTCGGCCGATCTCATCGCCAGTGCTCTCAGGTCGCGAGGACCCGAGGTGGATACGTAGAAAGCCCCTGGCCGCCGCGCAGCTTGTACAATGGCGTGTCGCCATGACTGCCAGAGAAATCCGCCAGAGTTTCCTCGACTATTTCGCTTCACACGGCCACCAGGTCGTGTCGTCCTCGTCGCTCGTGCCGGGTGACGATCCGACGCTGCTTTTCACCAACGCCGGGATGAACCAGTTCAAGGATGCCTTTCTCGGTAAGGACCGGCGTGCCTACGCGCGGGCCGCAACCGTCCAGAAATGCATGCGTGTGAGCGGCAAACACAATGACCTCGACAACGTCGGGCCGTCGCTACGCCATCACACGTTCTTCGAAATGCTCGGCAATTTTTCGTTTGGCGACTACTTCAAGGCCGACGCCATTCCGCTGGCCTGGAATCTGCTGACCAAAGTCTGGGGCCTGCCCGAGGACCGGCTGTTCCCGACAATCTTCAGAGGTGCCGACAGTATTCCCCGTGACGCGGAGGCGTTTGAGATCTGGACCGCCTTCGTGCCCGCAGGCCGCATCACCGAATTGGGCCTGGAGGAAAACTTCTGGCAGATGGGCGATACGGGCCCGTGTGGACGCTGCTCGGAGATTCACTATTTCCGGGGCGCCGACATCCCCTGTGCCGAGCCCGTGTGTCGCGGCGTCGAGTGCAGTTGCCAGCGCTACGTCGAGATCTGGAACAACGTGTTCATGGAGTTCGAGCGCGATCGCTCAGGCACACTGACGCCGCTGCCCGCGCCGTCGATTGACACCGGCATGGGGCTCGAGCGCATCGCGGCGGCGATCCAGGGACACCTCTCCAACTACGACACAGATTTGTTCACGCCCATTCTCGCCGCCATCGCGGCGCGCGCGGGCCGGCCGTATACCGCCAGCACCGAGACCGATCACCCCGACGTCTCGATGCGGGTGATCGCCGATCACTTGCGGGCCATGACGTTCCTGATCGGGGACGCCGTGGTGCCGTCGAATGAGTGGCGTGGATACGTGTTGCGGAAGATCATGCGACGCGCGATGCGCCACGGCAAGAAACTGGGCTTCACCGGGCCAACGCTGCACACGCTCGTTGATTCCGTCATCGGGGAAATGGGAGACGCATACCCGCTCCTGAACACAGAGCGGCTGTCGATCATCAGGATCGTGAAGGCCGAGGAAGAACGCTTCGAGGTGGTGTTGACCACGGGATTGCCGAAGCTCGAAGCCCTGCTCGATCGCGTTCAGGCATCGGGGGCGACGGTGGTGCCCGGCGACGAGGTGTTCCGGCTCTACGACTCACTCGGTGTGCCACTCGACTTCGCACAAGACCTGGCCGAGCAGCGGGGCCTGGCCATCAACAGCGAGGCCGTGGCCGCGGCCATGCAGGGCCAGCGGGAACGCGCGCGTGCGAATACGAAGTTCAAGGGCGGAAATGTCGCGGCGTATCCGGCAGACGTGGCTGCACGCCTCAAGTCTGTCGTCGAGACGTTTACGGGATACGAGTCTCTTGAGGAGCCGTCGGCGACGGTGTTGGAGATTCTCGCGGTCTCAGACAGCCCCGAGAAGTCCGATCAGCCAGTCGATGTCGCTACGCCCGGAGGTGAGTACTGGGTGCATCTGGACCGCACGCCGTTTTATCTCCATGCAGGCGGCCAGGAGTCAGATACGGGACAACTGCTCACGCAGGATGGCCTTGTCGCCGACGTCGTCAGTGTCGAACCGGCGCCTGCGGGATGCCCGCGCAAACATGGGATTGTGGTGCTGGCCGGTTCGTTGAAGAACGGCGACAGGGTGCGCGCGGTGGTGGACCGCGATCGCCGTGACGCAATCAAGCGCAACCACACCGCCACGCACCTGTTGCACGCCGCGCTGCGGCAGACGCTGGGCACGCATGTGCGGCAGGCCGGGTCACTCGTGGCGCCGGACCGCCTCCGCTTCGACTTCGCGCATTTCTCGGCCATGAGCGACGAGGAACGCGCCACCGTTGAGCGCATCGTTTCGGCGCAGGTCTTCCGGAACACGCCGGTCACAACGGAAGTGAAAAGCACTGACGAGGCGATCAAGGGCGGTGCCATGGCGCTGTTCGGCGAGAAATACGGAGACAAGGTCCGTGTTGTCGGGATTGAAGGCTTCAGCACGGAGCTGTGCGGTGGAACGCACGTAAACGCCACGGGTGACATCGGTCCGTTTGTCATCACCGAAGAGGCCGGCGTGGCTGCTGGGGTTCGACGCATCGAAGCGCTGACGGGCGCAGGCGCGGTGGCGCACCTGCAGCACACGCAGGCGGTGCTCGCGCGCACCTTGCAGTTGCTGAACGTCGCGGCTGACCAGGCGCCGGATGCCATCTCGCGCCTGCAGGCCGATGCGAAGCGCCTGAGCCGTGAGAACGAACAGCTCAAGATGAAACTCGCCATCGGGGGTGGTGGCAGGGGCGACGATGACGGCTTTGAGTCTATTGGCGACGCGCAGTTTGTAGCGCGACGGGTGACCGGCCTCGAAAAAGGCGCGCTTCGCGGCCTGGCCGACTCGCTCAGGGACAGGCTCAAGCACGGTGTGGTCGTCATCGCCGCCGACAACGACGGCAAGGTTCACTTGCTGGTGGCGGTGACGAAAGACCTCACCGACCGCGTCAAGGCTGGTCAGTTGGTCAAGGATCTCGCGCCCCTCATTGGCGGCAAGGGCGGCGGCCGTCCGGACTTCGCCGAAGCCGGAGGCTCGGACTCTTCAGGCGTCGACGCGCTGCTGGCACGCGCACGCGCGCTCGTTAATGAGGCGATGGGCCAATGAGGCATTGAGGCCATGCGTCAGCCAATCGGGACCGCAGGCGCGCCGAACGGTTCCGGCGGCGCGATGGCCACGAAGGCGCGCCAGACCGTGTTGTCCTGGCTTGTGGCATACGACCATCCACCGGTAAAATCGAATAGGTGGGGCACCGCCGAGGCGTAGTAGGCCGTTTGCGTCGGTGTGCCGTTGCAGTCGGGCACACCGGCTATCGCGCCCGCACCACCCGCCAGAGCAAAGGTGTAGCCAGCCTTGAGTGGCACTGGCGCCGCCAGTTCGCCCGAAATGAACGCCTGTGTCGCGCCAGGTGGTATGGCCGCCAGGGCCGGAAACGACACGGCGTAGCCGTCGTTGCCACAACTCGACGTGTACTGCAGTTGGCTGAGGCTGATGACTCTCAGGGCGCTGACGGCCGACACCTCGTTGCCGGACATTCGCGCGCGCAACAGGCTGGGCACCGCAATGGCCGCCAGAATGCCGATGATGGCCACGACCACCAGCAATTCGACGAGTGTGAACCCCGCATCAACCCGACTGCGCATCCCCGGCATACCTCCCAGACGACGATACCAAGACGCCCGCCCGCCGTGGGCCGTTTGGTACATCAAAATAGCCAACGCGACTTCAAAAGCAAAACGACCTCTGAGGTAATTACCGGCAATTGCCTCAGAGGTCGTTTTGTTTCTGAGGTCCGCTTGCTACTTTGCCAGGCCGGGGAGGAGGCCGCCGATGCCTTTCCCCAGCAATCCGAACGCGGTGGCCGTCACGAGAATGCCCATGACGCGCGAAATGATGTTCATCCCGATCGGGCCGAGTCTGCGCGCAATGGGGCCGGCCGAATGGAACGTGATCCACATCAGCACTGCAATGCCGAGTGAGACGCCAGAAATCACCAGCAGGTCGCGCGCACTGTCAAACGTGCTCGCCTGAATGATGACCGTCGTGATCGTGCCCGCACCCACCGTCCCTGGAATCGCCAGGGGCACCACCGCAAGCGCCTTCCAATGTTCCTCGCTGATGTCGCCGGCAGAGTCGCGTTCACTCTGCGTCAACTTGACGTCCTCGGCCGTCACCATCCGCAGGCCGTAGTTGAGTAGGATGATGCCGCCCGCCGCCTGCAACATCGGCGTCGTCAGGCCCATCAGGCCGAGGATGGAGTTGCCGAGCCACGCGCAGACCAGCAGGATGATGAGGACCGCCAGCGCGCTTTGATTCGCCATGCGCCGCTGAATGCCGGGATCAAATTTCCCCGCCAACGCCGCAAACAGCACCGCCGACCCCAGGGGATTGACGATGGCTAGCATCGCCGTGGAAAACAAGACGACTTCCTGCAGTGACAATGACGACCCCGTTCAGTTTTTTGCGAGCAGGTAGACCGCGACGGCGGCGAACGCAAAGCCCGCAGCCTGCCGTAGCGATGGCGCCTGGCCGGCCGGCATGACCCAGGCGAGAAATGGCACGGCCGCCACCTGCAGTACTGAGACCACCACAATAAAGGGGCCGGTCGGAACGGCCGGATTGGCCACACTCGCCGAATAGACAAACACCGCGAGGCCATTCACGATCGCCGCGGCCCCCAGAATCCACAACGCACGCGTCGAGGGCCATCCAGTCAATTGCGTCGATGAAAGCAGCGTGACCGAAAGGGCGGAGCCAATCATCACGACGGTCGCCATCCAGGCTCCCGACACCAGGGCTTGACGCCCAATAAGCGGCCACGCAGCAAACGCGATGGCGACGAAGACGGAAGACAGCAGGGTTTGTGTGGTCATCTCAAGGCCTACTCTCATCCAGAATCGCCAGCACCTGCGTTTCGAACCACTCAGCCGTACCGGTGCCCAGATGTT
>SHUF01000001.1 GCA_009694745.1 Acidobacteriota bacterium | reverse complement strand
CCATTGGCCACGAGCGCCCGCAAGTGCGCTCGATCAGGGGCAGGAAGTACCACGCACAGCGTGGGCATGAACATGCGCCACACCGTACCGAATGTCGATTCGAACGTACAGCGAAATCACGTACTAACAATTCGTACGCATCACACTAGGTCGTTTCCGAGATCATGAAGCACCACACGCATCGAGCCGTGACGCCACGCTTCTTGTTCATCCGAGACCAGAAGGGTCACGAGTACGATCTGGTGATTGAGCAGGGCGACCGGGTGATGGCGGTGGAGATCAAGTCGGGGCAGACCGTGGCGTCCGACGTGTTTATGGCGCTGTCACGGGTGGTCGAAGATCTCCGTGCCGCGCCAGGTGGCTCGATCACGGTGGAGCCGGTCATCGTGTACGGCGGCCGCGAGTCGCACCGCCGAACCGCCGCGCGCCAGATCTCGTGGCATGACGTCCACAGCGTTGTTTGGATCGGTGCGCCCACCGCGCGGTCGGCCACGCGTCGGCCAGTCAGAAACGTATGATTCCCGGACCCGGCCTCCGTCGGAAATGGCCCTCCACGGTGTATGCTGCGGGCCGTGCCGAAGATTTCGAGCCTTGTGGTGGTTGCCGCTGTAGGACTGGGCGCCTGCCAGCCCGCGCCTGATCAAGCGTCCGGCCAGCCCCCACCCTCCAGTCAGGCACCGGCCATTGTGCAGCCCGGCGCCCCGGGCCAGGCGTCAACGGTCATGGCGAACGTCCCGAAATTCAGTGACAACAACTTCACTGACGACGACGTGAAGTTTATACAGGGGATGATTCATCATCACAGCCAGGCGCTGCTGATGGTCAAGATGATTGGCACGCATACAAAAACTCCGGAACTGGGCGCCATGGGCCAGAAGATCCAGCTGTCGCAGAGCGGCGAGATTCAGGCGATGAAGGAATGGCTCACGAGCCGGAAACAGGAAGTGCCGATGCTGATGGCGGATGGCACCGTCATGGACCACGGCGACATGCCGTCGATGCCGGGCATGCTCACGGCGGACCAGATGAAGAAGCTCGACGGCGCGCGCAATGCCACGTTTGACGAGTTGTTTCTCACGGGCATGATTCAGCACCACAAAGGCGCGCTGAAAATGGTGGTGGATTTGCGGGAAGCCGGTGGGGGGAAAGAGCCGAACATCGGCGACTTCCTGAACGAAGTAGACAATGACCAGCGAATGGAAATCGTTCGCATGTACGGACTCTTGGGGAGGCCAGTGGAATGGAAATGAGACTTGTCGGCGCGGCGCTATTTTTTGCAGTCACCACGGTCGTTGCGCAGAATCCTCAGGCGCCGCCGGTGGGACAGATCCCGATTCCACAGCCGTGCACGGCCGAGCAAATCGCGGCGGCTCAGGCGCCGCCGGCCCCGGCCGCAGCGGCCGCCGGCCGCGGGCGCGGTGGTCGCGGCGGCGGCCTCCCCTGCCACATGCCCGATCCGCGCGAAGGCCTGAAGCCCGGCAAGTACGACGCCGGTGAGGCGTCTCTCAACATGAAGCTGGTCTCCAACATGCGCCAGCCCGACGGCATGCACGACCCCAACGCCGCCAACCCGCGCAGCCTGGATTACGCGAACTCTGACCTCGCCTTCGGCATGAATGGCAGGCTCGCGCTGCAGGGCAATTTCCACGGCATGATTTTCTACAACATCGAAGACCCGACCAAGGTCTCGCTGCAGACGATCGTGTCGTGTCCTGGTGGACAAGGTGATGTGTCCGCCTGGGGCAACCTCGCCTTCATGTCAGTGGAAAGTTATGGCCGCATCGATTGCAGCGCAGAGGGCCCCCCAGCCGCTGGTCGCGGTGCGGGTGCCGCTCCACCAACGGCGGGTGCGGCGGCTCCGCCGGCACCAGGCGCGGGTCGCGGTGCGGCACCAGCTGATCCGAACCGGATGTTCGGCGTACGAATCTTCGACATCTCCGACCCGCGCAAGCCGCGCCAGGTGGCGGCCGTGCAGACGTGCCGCGGCTCGCACACGCACTCGCTGGTCACGGATCCCGCCGACAAGGCCAACATCTACATCTACGTTTCCGGCAGTTCGGGTGTCCGCTCCGCAGACGAGAAGGCGGGCTGCGTGTCTGATCCGACCGCGCCGAACACTTCGACCTTCGGCATCGACGTGATTAAGGTGCCGCTCAAGAACCCCGAGCTGTCGGCAGTGGTCAGCCACGCCTACATCTTCGCGGACGCCAACACTGGCGAGCTCGCCAGCCTGCGGGGACGCCGACAGGGCACAGGCGAACCCAGCCCGAACCCCACATCCGGTTGCCACGACGTCACGAGTTTCCCGTTCCATCAGCTCCTGGGTGGCGCGTGTTCCGGCAACGGCCTGCTGCTCGACACGAAGAATGTAGCGAAGCCGAAGCGGCTGGATGATGTGGCCGACGCGGCATTCGCGTTCTGGCACTCCGCCACGTTCAACAACGATGGCACCAAGCTGCTCTTCTCCGACGAATGGGGCGGCGGCACGTCGCCGATGTGCCAGTCGATCCATCCGCCCATGTGGGGCGGCAACGCGGTGTTCGACATCCAGGGCACGGGCGACAACCGGCGTCTGAAGTTCGGTGGCTACTTCAAGCTTCCGGCATGGCAGACCGCGACCGAGAACTGCGTGGCGCATAACGGCAGCCTCGTGCCTGTGCCCGGGCGCGACATCATGGTGCAGGCCTTCTATCAGGGTGGCGTGACGGTATTTGATTTCACGACCTCCTCCCGCATCCAGGAAATTGCCTACTTCGACCGCGGCCCCATCGACGCGGCCAATCTGGTCATCGGCGGCTACTGGTCGGTCTACTACTACAACGGATTCCTGTACGGGTCCGAGATTGCGCGCGGCCTCGACATCTTCGAGTTGACGCCGAGTCAGTTTTTGTCGCAGAACGAACTCGACGCCGCCAAGCTGGCCACGCGCGAGGGTTGTGGCGCGTCAAACGATATGAACCCGCAGTGCCAGGCACACTACGTGTGGCCGGCCCAATACGTGGTGGCGCGTGCGTATCTCGATCAGCTCGCGCGCGACAAGGCGCTGCCGCAGGAACGCATCGACGCGCTCAACGCAGGGATGAAGGATGTTGAGGGCGCCACCGGTGCGGCCCGTGCAGGCGCGGTGACGCGTCTCAACGGCCTGGCTGCCGCATTGGCGACGGACGCCGCAGCCGCGACGGGCCATAACGCGACGCGGATGAAGGCGGCGGCCTCGACGATTCAGAAGCGCAACCTCCAGCCGAAGTAGCACGGCTTCGGCCTCATGACGATGGGCCCGCGGACACTGGACATCCTTGTCATTGGCGCCGGGCCGGCAGGTTGCGCCGCTGCAACCATGCTCGCGCAGTGCGGGCATCGCGTTCTGATGGTCGATCGTCCGTCGACCGGCCGGCCGGCGCTGGCCGAATCTATTCCTCCGAGCGCGGAACGAATTCTTTCGGTCCTCGGGATGAAAGCCGCGGTTGACGCTGCCAGATTTCAACCGTGGCTCGGTAACACGGTGTGGTGGGGAAGCGCGGCTGCGCGAGAGGAGTCCTTTGCACCGGGCGAGACGGGCTATCAGGTGGAACGTGATCGCTTCGATGCGGTGCTGCGGGACGTAGCGGCCAGGGCCGGCGTGCAGATCATTTCGGGCACTGTTCGCGACGTCAATCTCGCGCTTGAGGAGCAGCGCGAGTTGCGTACGGCGTACGTAGCTCGGCCTGATTCTCAAGGCCGAGATGGCGACCCACAGCGGGTCACTGCGGCGATCGTCCTCGATTGTTCCGGCCGCGCGGGGGTGATCGCGCGCAAGGGGCTGCGCGTGGCGGAGGCCTCGCATCGAACCGTGGCGCTTGTGGGCGTGTGGCACGCCGACATCCCGTGGCCAGTGGCACAGCGCGGTCATACCCTGGTGGCGTCCCATGCCGATGGATGGGCGTGGTCGGTGCCCACAGCCGATGACACGCGTTATGTCACGGTGATGGTGGACCCGGAACGCAGCCACCTCGCCCGCGGTGTGCCGGCGCTCGACGTCTACCTTGCTGAGTTGAAGAAGGTTTCCGCGTTCGCGCCACTGCTGGCCAAGGCCACGCTTGTGAGTGGCCCGTGGGGCGCCGATGCGTCGTTCTACACCACAGAGCATTACGGAGGTCCGGGATTTCTTCTCGTCGGCGACGCCGCGTCTTTCATCGATCTGCTGTCGTCCTTCGGCGTGAAGAAAGCGCTGGCCTCTGGCTGGCTGGACGCCATCACCGCGAACACCATTTTCAAGACGCCGGAGATGCGCGCCGAAGCCATGGCGTTCTACGAACAGCGCGAACGCGAAGTGGTAAAGAGCTTCCGAACGCAGACCGCGCGCTACGCGGTCAGCGCCACCGAAGACTCGAGCCATCCATTTTGGGAAGCGCGAGTGGATCATGAAAAACGCCGCCCACACCGGCGCCTCTGCGCCTCAGGTGGCCGAAGGCACGGTCATTCTCTCGTAGCGCGCTACTTGATCGCACGCACCCGGCGGCCATCCATCACCCACATGCCACGCCCGTAGGTGGCAATGACGATGAGGTGGTCGCGCGGGTGGATGTGCAGGTCCGAGACCTGAACGGACGGCAAATTTTCGCCCAGCACATTCCACGTCAGGCCGGCATCCTTCGACACGTAGGCGCCGAAATCGTTGCCCGCGTACAGCAGGCCTTCAACCGACGGATCCTCGCGAACCACGTTGATCGAGCCCGAGGGAATGTTGCCCACCACGCTCGTCCACGTCTCGCCGTAGTCAGTGGACTTCGACAAATACGGCGCGAAGTCGTCGTCTTCGCGGCCGCGCTGCGCGACAAGCACGGTGCCGGCCGCGTACTTCGACGGCACGATGCGCGACACCCACTTCTTCAGCGCCATTGGCAGGTTCCTGCCGATGGCGGTCCACGTCCGTCCATCATCTCGTGTGACATGCAGGTTGCCGTCGTCGGTGCCTGCGTAAATGAGGCCGCGTGTCATGGGTGACTCGGCAATGTGCGTGAGGGTCTGGTACGGAATTGCGGATGGATTCACGCCCATCTGACGCGGGTTGTTGTCGGTCAGATCGTCGCTGATGCGCTCCCACGTGGTGCCGCGGTCGCGCGATCGGTACACATACTGATAGCCAGCGTAGACGGTGTTGGCATCGAACGGTGAGAGCACGATCGGCGCCATCCACTGGGCGCGTTGGGGCGGTTCTCCATCAGCAGCCTTCGGCCGGATATCGGTATGAGCCGGCGCCGCCGCAGGTGCGGTTGCCGCGCCGCGCCCACTGCGGCCGGCAGCTGCGGGAGTCACGTCTGCGCGCGAGAAGTTACCGTAGAAGCCGTGGGAATAGACGAGGTTCGGGTTGGTGGGGTCGATGGCGTGTTGGCTGCCTTCGCCACCGGGCGCGCCCTGCCAGGGCCGTGGGGTCAACACACCGCGGCCCGACCCGGCGTTGACCGCCACCCGGAAGCTGCCGGCGTCCTGCACCGAGCCATAGGCGCGAAACGGCTTCGCCATGTCGAGCTCCACGTTGTAGAACTGCGTGCCACGGATGCCCTTCGCTTCGCGCTTCGTCCGGCCGCCGTCTTCAGTCATCGTGAAGCCCTGATCGTGGGCGGTGTAGACCACTCTCGGGTTGACCGGATCGATCCACATGCGGTGGTTGTCGCCGCCGCCGGCGGCAAACGGCTTGAACGTGGCGCCCGCGTCATCCGACACGCTCACGCTGAGCGCCAGCACATAGACGCGGTTCTCGTTTTTCGTATCGACTCTGATCTGCGTAAACACCCAGTTGTAGGTGTTGCCCAATCCCATCATCTGCGCGGCCGTTTCTGGCGTCTGGCCGCTGGTGCGCCGCCACGTCGCACCCTTGTCGTCGCTGCGATAGATCTCCATGCCGCGGATGATGTTGCTGTTGGTAGGCAGCAGACGGCCGTAGGCGTCAGTTTCACCGGCGCGAGCGGGACGACCGGCGTCGTAGTTGTCGATCACCGCGTAGACCACGTTCGGATTCGATCGCGAGACATCGAGGCCCACGCGCCCACGGAACCGCGCCTCGGGCAACCCCGTGTTGGCCGGCACCCATGTGACGCCGCCGTCCGTGGTCTTCCACACGCCGCCCTCGCTGTAGGTCGGCTCCACGCGCGGGTCACTCCACTTGCGGCGCACGCGCTGCCACATGCCGGCATACAACGTGTTCGGGTCCTTCGGGTCCATCACCAGATCCACCGCGCCCGTGTTCGGGCTGCGATACAACACCTTCACCCACGTCTTGCCGCCATCGGTGGTTTTGAAGACGCCGCGCATGTCATTGGGCGTCCACTCATGGCCCGAGGCTGCCACGTACACGATGCCGGGATTGGTCGGGTGTACAAGGACGCGGCCGATGGTGCCCGTGTCGGTCAGTCCCATGTGTTGCCATGTCCTGCCGGCATTGATCGACTTGTAGATGCCCGTTCCCGCCATGCTCGCGCGGAAGAGATTGGACTCACCGGTGCCCACCCACACAATCGAAGGATTCGATGGCGCCACCGCCACGTCGCCGATGCTTGCGCTTGCCTCACGCTCGAAGATGGGGCGCCATGTCAAACCGCGGTTCGCAGACTTCCAGACGCCGCCAGTGGCCGCGCCCACATAGATGTTGCGCACGCCCTGCACATCGGCCACCGCGACCGATGTCATGCGTCCGGTGTGATTCGACGGGCCGATGGACTGCCACGGAATGAGTTTGTACGGCGACGCCGTGGTCATCGTCTTGTGCGTGCCATAGCCAGCCAGAAGACCGGCGGTATCAGCCGGTGTCGTGATCTCGAGCAACTCGACGTCAAACACGAGCAGTCCACGCGGGGCTCCTGCACGCGGGTTGTCCCCATAGGCCAGGCCCGCCGGAATCCAGAAGCGCCGCTTCTCACCCTTCACCATCAATTGCACTCCTTCGGTCCAGCCTCTGATCACGCGGGTGACGCCGAATGATGTCGGCTCGCCTCGGACGACGGAGCTGTCGAACATCTGCCCGTCAGTGGTCCAGCCGCTGTAGTGGACTCTGATCGTTGAGGCGGCGGTCGGCCGCTCGGTGCCTCTTCCTGGTGTCAGCACCTTCGAGGCCAGTCCTGAGGCGGTGACCATGGCATCAGGCGGCGCGGCAGCCACATCCGGCGGTGGAGGCAGTTGGCCAGGCTGGGCTTGTTGTGCGCCAACGGCTCCAATGGCCACGGTCACGATCGAGGCCAGCACCAGCGAGAGAATCCGAACGCGCATCGTCATGGCCTAGAGTATGCTCCGCGGCATGACTCGATCCAAAACGATCCTTGTGGCACTGGTCCTGGCTGTAGCCGTATTCGCCGTGGCCCCGGTTCCGGAAGCCGCCCCGCTGCAGGCGGGCGTGACGGCGATTCGGGCAGGTCGGCTCATTGACCCGGACACCGGTACGGTTGCCACAGATCAGATCATCCTGGTCGCCGGCGGACGAATCTCTGCGGTCGGCAGAGGTCTGGCCATTCCGACCGGTGCGACCGTGATCGATCTGTCAAAAGCCTCCGTGATGCCCGGCCTGGTGGACGCGCATACGCACCTGTGCATGCAGGTGATCGCGGCGCGCGACCACGGCAGCTACTACTACACGACCCTGAACGACCCGGACGCGTTTCGAGCGGTGCAGGGCACGGCCAATGCCAGGACAATGCTCGAGGCCGGATTCACGTCCGTGCGCGACGTGGGGAATGAGGGCAACTACGCCTGTGTGCAGGTGCGCAAGGGCATCATGCAGGGCCTCATTCCCGGGCCGACGATGGTC
Source organism: Acidobacteriota bacterium (assembly GCA_009694745.1). Classification (GTDB taxonomy): domain Bacteria; phylum Acidobacteriota; class Vicinamibacteria; order Vicinamibacterales; family SCN-69-37; genus SYFT01. The sequence goes on along the minus strand of SHUF01000001.1, from coordinate 142,601 downwards.
ACGGCCGGCAGGATCATTGCGCCGTTCGGAGGGCAGTTCCAGCTGCAGCCTGACAAACCGGGCCTGGCGGAACCCGAGTACGCCTTTGCCGACACGCGCGACGAAATGGTGAAAGCTGTGCGGCAGAATGCCCATTTCGGCGCCACCGTGATCAAGATCGTGGTGGATGACCAGCGCTACATCTACTCGGTTGACGACATCAAATTCATCAAAGCGGAAGCGGCTCGGGCAGGCCTCAAGCTCGCGGCGCACGCGTGGACACGCGCCGGCGCACAAAATGCTGCGGAAGCCGGCGTGGACTCGATCGACCATGGCATCGACATGACAGACGAGATCCTGTCGCTTGCGAAGAAGAACAACGTGGCCCTGGTTGGCACGGAGTTCCTGGTGACCTCCGATTCCTTCGATGGGGCGTTCCGCACGCAGGTCGTGGATCGGCTCAGGCGGGCGCTCAAGATTGGCGTGACGCTGGTGTACGGCACCGATGTCATCGCAGCCGTTGATGGCAAGACCCGCGGTGAGGTCGCGATCTCGGGTGTTGATCCCTGGGTTGAGGCGGGAATTCCAGCGCCGGCCATTCTCAAGGCGATGACGACGGAAGCGCATCGGCTGCTGGGCCTCGACGCGGTGCGAGGAAGCATCAAGGTGGGTCAGGCCGCGGATTTGATCGCGACCGTTGATGATCCGCTCGCCAATATTGCCGCCCTCAAGAAGGTGCAGTTCGTGATGAAGGACGGACGCATCGTCCGGCAATAGATCGGAGGGCATGGGCTTCAGCCCGTGCCGCACGTCTCAGGTTTCGCGAGCCGCGGCAATGCCTTTGGCCTCGTCGACACTCACGAGCAACAGCCCACCCACGAGGAAGAACAAGAGGATGCTGGCCATGCCCACGCGGTGCGAACTGAACGCATCCGTCAGCACTCCCAGGAGGAGCGGCCCGGCGAATGCCGTGGCCTTGCCAGAAAAGGCAAAGAACCCGAAGAACTCGGCCTCGTGCTTCGCAGGCACGAAGCGGCCCATCAGTGAGCGCGAGGCTGACTGGTTGGGACCCACGAAGATCCCGAGCAGGCTGCCGGCGACCCAGAACCAGTCTTTGGTCGGCGCCCAGACGGCCATTGCCGTGGCCACCGACATCATCACGATGGAGATCTGGATGGTCTTCTTGCCCCCGATGCGGTCATCAACGTAGCCGAAGATGAACGCGCCAACGCCCGACGTGACGTTGAGCCAGACGCCGAAGAGAATGACCTCGGACAAGGTCATGCCGAACACCTTGCTGGCGTAGATGCTCCCGAAGGCAAACACCGTAACGAGGCCGTCGTTAAAGACGAGCCTGGCCACCAGGAACTTGACGAGTTCCTTGAAGCGCCGAAGGTTTCGGGCAGTTTCCCGGAGTCCGCGGAATGAAGCCGCGATGCCAATGCTCGGCGCCGAGACGCGCGTCTCAGGGACCACAAAGAAAAACGGTAACGAGAACAGGAGGAACCACACGGCCACCAGGAGGTTGGTGGCCCGCGCATTCCACGCGGGATCCTTCGCCATGCCGAACCACGGCACGTCGGGTTGCACAAAACCGAAGAGGGCGATGCCCATGCAGACCGTGCCGCCCACGTAGCCCAGCCCCCAAGCATAACCCGACACCCGCCCGATGCGTTGCGGCGATGCAATGGTTGGCAGGAACGCGTTGTAGAACACATTGCCGATTTCAAACGCCAGGTCAGCCACGATGAACACCGCCAGGGCGACCAACGCGCCGTTGGCCATGTCCGGCGTGATGAACGCCAGTGCAGAGGTGGCGACAACGCAGACGACCAGGGCCACGGCCATATACCGTTTGCGCGCGCCCCCGCGATCGGCGGCTGCGCCCAGGACTGGCGACGCAAGAGCAGTGAGGATGGCGCTCAGTGCTACTGCGCGTGACCACCAAAGTGTGCCCGTCTCTTCATCGGGCGAAAACGCCTGCGTGAAGTAGAACGAGTAGATGAACGTCACCACCAGAGTGGTGAAAGCCGAGTTGGCCCAGTCGTACATCGCCCATGACCAGATGACTTTCGGCACGTCGCGCCCGGGCGGCACGGTGGTTTCAGCAGTCGTCATTCGACCCTCAGAAATGGTGCGGCGGTCGGCACATCATCCAGGCACCGCCGACCAGACCGGGTGAGTGTAACCGCATCGGGCGGCTTTGGTGGGAACACCGTATGCCGTATGCCGAACACCGTATGCCGTGAGGCGGCCGCGTCCGTGCGATAGACTCTCACCCGTGAAACTCCCAGCCGCATGGTTGTTGTGTGCCCTGCTTGTGCAGGCGCCGTCGGTGTCTGTCGAGCAACGCCTCCTTGAAATCGAAGATACCCGCGCCGATGACGTGTCGGTGCTGCTGGTTGCCCTCAAGAGTGCTGACCCTTCAACTCAACGCCTGGCGGTGCGCACCGCAGGGCGGCTCGAGCGTCCTGCGCTCAAGGACGCGATAGTCCCGTTGTTGCGTGCCCCGGACGCGCTTGTGCGCGCAGAGGCGGCCAACGCGATGGGGCAGGTGCGCGCGGCGTTTGACTACGGCGCCTTGTTGCGCGACGAGCGATCCGGCGATGTCCGCGCCGTGATCTTCGACACGATCGGGCGTGTCACACCCGTGCCCGGTGAAAGTGAACGCCTGCTGGTTGGTGGCCTGACTGACCCGAGCGAGCCGGCGCGTGTAGGCGCCGCGCGCGGTCTGGAGTCGTACTTCCGGGTGAACGCACGGTCCCTCAAACCCGCGCTCGAGACAGTCAGCGCCTTGCGGCAGGCGATACGCAACAACGCCAGCGCGCACCTGCGGGAACTGGCCATGCTCACATTGAACGTCGCGGGTGACAAAGACCCCGCGACGATTGCGCTGGCGCTCGCGGATCCCAGTCCTCAGGTGCGGCGGCTCGCCGTACTCGGCTCCAGGCAGTGGGTGGACGACCCGTCGCCGATGGTGCGTTACGAAACAATGCGTCTGGCCGGTACGTGCGATCGCGCCGTGCACGCGCTTGGCGACCCGAGTGAGCTCGTGATCCTCGCGGCTATCGATTTCTCGGGCCGAAGCGCGTGTCCCGCGGCTGGCATCGAACCCCTTGTCAAAGGCGGCAAGACGTGGCGCATTCGCGCGCGAGCCCTCGTGTCGCTCGCGCGTCTCGCGCCAGAGGCCGCTCGTCCTTACCTGCCAGTGCTCGCGGCAGATCCCATCTGGCAGGTGCGCACGTACGCCGCCAGCGCGGCGAAGCTGCTGAAAGATAGTCCGACCCTGGCTACGCTCGCCAGGGACCCACAGCCGAACGTGATGGCGGCGGCCATCACCACTGGCGCGGACGCGGTGCGAGCGCTCGCGAGCGATCACGCCGGCTTGCTCGACGCGGCAGCGCGCCTGCTGAAGGGCACACCTGAATTGCCGGCTGCGGTGCCGCAGATGCTGGCCACGCTCCAGCGCCTGACTCGCACGGGTCGGGCTACCGTTCGCGATCCGCGCGTGCAGTTGCTCGAGCGACTCCGCGAATCTGGTGATGCCTCGATCGTCCAACCCCTGCGCGGCCTGCTAGCCGACCGCGACCCGGTAGTGGCGACACTCGCGGCCGACATCATTTCGAAGGCCACCTCAGGCGTCGTCACCGCAACGACCAAAGCGTACGTCGGCGATCCGCTGCCCTCCGAACAGACGCTGCGCAACCTGCGCGGTGCCACAGCGCGCGTGACGATGGCCGGGCTTGGCACGTTTACCATCGACCTGCTCACCGAGGACGCGCCGGTGACCGTAGCGGCGTTTGCCGCGCTCGCCGATCGTGGCCAGTTCAATGGCCTGACCTTCCACCGGTTTGCGACCAACTTCGTGATTCAGGGTGGCAGCCCTGGCGCCGACGAGATGGACAGCGCCACCAGCCAGTTCCTGCGCGATGAAGTGGGAATGACCAGCCACCTGCGTGGCACGCTCGGCATCTCCACCCGCGGGCATGACACCGGTGACGGCCAGATCTTCGTGAACCTCATCGATAACTTCCGGCTCGACCACCAGTACACCGTCTTTGCCCGCGTCACCGCAGGTATTGATATCGTGGATCGGGTGCTGGAGGGTGACGTGATCACGTCCATCACGATCACGCGCCGGCGATAGCCGCCCCCGAGATACAATCGCGCCCATGTTCGCCCGAAAAGTCCTGGAGACACTGGCCGAGCTCATGCGGCTGATGTACCACGACCCGCCATCGGCTTGACTGCCCGCTCCACGGTCCCTGGATGGTGACCGAGGCACGCGAACGAAGCCGAAGCAGTTGACCGGGCGCGTGGCGCAAGATCGCAGACAATAGCGCTCATGCAGCGTTTCCCCCTCGTTGTCCCGGTGTGCCTGGTCGTCGCTTCGCTTTCAGCGCAGGAAACAGCGAAGCCGCCGGTGGGCTTCTCGCGCTCCTCCGCCGACGCGCTCGCGAAATACGAGCGCATCGTGCTCGACACACCATCGCTTTCAAATGCGAAGAAATGGCTGGAGGCGCTGACCGAAGTGCCGCACGTGGCCGGCACACCCGCCGAAAAAAAAGTCGCCGACTACGTTCGTGATCGCATGGTCGAGTTCGGGCTTTCGGTCGAGACGGTGAAATACGACGTCTTCCTCAACCATCCCAAACTGGTCTCGTTGACGATGACGGCGCCCTCGCGGCAGGAACTGGCGCTGATGGAAGACACCTATCCGCAGGATACGGCCGCCAGTTACCGCGGTCAGTTTCCGGCGTTTCATGGCTACGGCGCTTCAGGTGTTGCCAGCGGCCAGGTCATCTACGTGAACTACGGCGCCCCGGCCGACCACGAGCGGCTCAAGACGATGGGGCTGTCTGTGGAAGGGAAGATCGCGCTCGTGCGTTATGGCGGCGCCTTCCGAGGCCTGAAAGTGAAGGAAGCCGAAGAGCGCGGTGCCATCGGCGTACTCATCTACTCCGATCCGGCAGACGACGGCTACATGCGCGGCGATGTCTACCCCGACGGACCCATGCGGCCGGCCTCGGCGATTCAGCGCGGTTCGGTGCAGTACCTGTCGATTCAGCCTGGTGACCCATCCACTCCCGGCGGCGTCCCGTCCATCGACGGCGCCCCGCGCATTACGCGCGATCAGATGAAGAACGTGCCGAAGATTCCGTCTCTGCCCATCGCGCATCGCGAGGCAGAGAAGCTGCTGCGGCAACTGGGCGGGCCCCGGGTGCCCGACGGCTGGCAGGGCGGGTTGCCATTTTCGTATCACGTCGGGCCAGGCGGGGCGGCGGTCGAGATGAAGGTGGAGATGGACGAGGGGTTGAAGCCCATCTACAACGTCATGGCCACCATTCCCGGCACCACCGATCAAGTCCTCGTCGTCGGCAACCATCGTGATGCCTGGACCCCGGGCGCGATCGATCCCAACTCGGGCACGGCCGCCATGCTCGAGGTGGCCCGATCGTTCGGCGTGGCCCTCAAGGCCGGGTGGAAACCGAAGCGCACGATCATTCTTGGATCCTGGGACGCGGAAGAGTACGGGCTGGTGGGATCCACCGAATGGGTGGAAGCCAACGCCGCAATGCTGTCGCAGAAGGCCGTGGCGTACCTCAATCTCGACTCCGCCGTGTCGGGACCAGACTTCAGTGCCTCTGGCGTGCCGTCGCTTCGCGATGTCATGCGCGAGGTCGCGCGGCTGGTGCCGGATCCGCGCAAGGGTGGCAGCGTCGGCGCCCTCTGGGAGGGACGTGCCAAGGCGGCCTGGGCGCAAAGCGCGCCCGTGACCCTCGGCGGACCCGATCGCGAGTTTGATCTCCAGCTCGGTCGTCTCGGTTCGGGTTCCGACTACACCGCGTTCCTCGACTTTCTCGGCGTGCCCGCCACCGACATGGGTTTCGGCGGCAGCTCGGGCGTGTATCACTCGGTCTATGACAACTTCCGCTGGATGTCGCTGTTTGGCGATCCGGACTTTGTCTATCACCAGGCGGCCGCACAGCTGATGGGCTTGTTGACGATGCGAATCGCGTCGGCCGACGTGGCGCCGCTGCGCTTCTCGGGCTACGCGCGCGCGCTTCGTGAGGACCTGGACGAGATCCGGACAGACGTGACCAAACGTGCGCGCATCGCCGTTGGGGCGCCGTTCCTTCCCGACTTCACGCCGATGGTCACGGCGCTGTCGGACCTTGAAAGAGCTGGCGTGGCCGCCGACGCCGCTGCCGATCGCGTGGCCGCATCTGGAGACGCCGCTGCGGCCGCACGCATCAGCGACACGCTGATCCAGGTGGAACGCGCGTTCCTCCATCCACAGGGACTCCCCGGACGGCCGTGGTTCAAGCACCAGCTGATTGGCCCAGGCCTGACGACTGGTTACGCCCCGTGGCCATACCCGGCACTGCGCGAGGCCGTTGAGAAAAAAGACATGGCGATGTTCGGCGCGGAAGCGACGAGGGTGGTGGCTGCCATTGCAGCGGGGACTGCCAGGTTGAGGCAGGCGGCGGCCGTGACGGCCGGGCGGTAGCATTGGAAGCCGACGCCGCGCTTCGCAACGCCGGCTGGGTCGTCGCGCAACGCGGAATCCAGATTGCCCTTGGGGCGATGTTCGCCGTGCTGGTGCCCCGCCTGATGGGCCCGCAGATCTTCGGACAGTACGCCCTTCTCACGTCGGTCTCGTTCTGGTTCGCGTTGCTCAGCGGCCTTGGCGCGGTCTCGATGATGACGCGATGGGTGCCGGCCTTCGTCGTGCGAGGCGACGTCACCGGTCTGCAGAAGCTCGTGTCGGGGCTGCTCACTCTGCGCTTCGCCACGGGATTCGTCGCCGGCGCGTGTTATCTGGTCCTGACGACGATATGGCTCCCAGGCATCGATGTCGTCTCACTGTCTTTCATCGCCGGCGCGGTATTCACCAGGACGGCCAGCAATGTGTGCTTCGCGCTGTTCCTCGGGCTGAACCAGGCCGGGCGATGGGGCCTGGGCGAGTTACTGCGTCGATTGCTGACGCTGGTGTTTGTCCTGCTGGGGTTCAGCTACGCCGGCCTGCGAGGGGCCTGCGCGGGATGGTTTGCCGCCAACACATGCGTTCTGTTCATTGGCATGTGGATGGGTCGCGATCACATTCGCTGGTCGGCGATGTGGCCCGACAGACGCTTCATGGCGCCCTTCCTGCGAACAGGTGTGTACTTCGCCGGGGGAAACATCCTGCTGACCATTTGACAACGTACCGGCGAGTCGCTGGTGCATCTGGCCACACATGACTTCACACAGGTGGGTTATTTCGGAGTGGCCTATGGCATGTTCGCCGCCGGCATACAGGCGTTGTGGCATGTGGTGGTCGCTTTTGAGTCGCTCCTCATCTTCTGGAATGAACGCGGCGAAACCGCCACATCAGCCGCGTGGACTGAACGACTCCTGGCGTGGTTGACGGTGGCCGCGATGAGCGGCGTCATTGCGGTCATCTTCATTGGCGACGTGGCCGTGGCCTGGCTGCTGGGTCCTGAATTCCTGCCGGCTGCGAGCAGTTTCGTGCCGCTGGCGATCGCGTTTCTTGCCGTGGCGATGAGCAGCGTCGGCCGGCTGCAGACACTGGTCGCCGATCGTCCCGGTGTGTCGGCTACCGCGGCCGGTATCGAACTGGCGCCGTTCTGGACGACCGGAGCGCTGCTCGCCGTTGGCGCCGGCAGTGTTGGTGCGTGCCTCGCCGTGTTGGCCGGCGCGACGATGAACGCGGTGTACCTCGCCTGGGCCCTTCGGCGTGAGCGTCCGTATTCTCACAGGCCCGCAGTGTTCGCAGCGCTTCTGGGACTGCCGGTCCTGCCGCTCGCATGGTTCTCTGGATCCTGGCCCCTTGAACTCGCCCTGCTCATCGCCGCGCTGGGCGCGTACGCCGCGCTGTTGCTCGGCACCCGCGTGGTGACGATTGCCGAACTCACCGGCCGCACACTCAAAACGCCCTAATCCACTTCGTCCCAGATCTTGTGTTGGTGGGTTTCCTTCAACAGCAGTGAGCCAACGACAAACGTAATCGCCGCCACGCCGATGGGGTAGTAGAGCCCAGCGTAGATGTTGCCCGTGCGCGCGACGATTGACAGTCCGATCAGTGGAAGCAGGCCGCCAAAGACGCCATTGCCGATGTGGTACGGCAGCGAGAGGGCGGTGTAGCGGATGCGTGCGGGGAAGGCTTCCACCAGGTACGCTGCGATCGGCCCATAGACCATGGTGACGAGGACGAGCTGAATGAAGACCAGCCCGATGAGTTTCCATGTCGCCGGCGTTGAGGCGAGTTCAGCCAGGGTGCGGTATGTCAACACCTCCGGCGCAGGCGTCAGGGCGCCGTTGACCATCGACTGTGGCGTCAGGCTGACGGCGCCGGTCACGGCGTTGCGTTGCGAGATGACCGTGACCACGTTGGACCCGGTCGCCTGCTGCATCGCCTGATAAATGGGGATGTACGAAACGGCGGCGAGCAGGCACCCGGCCATCATCAATCGCTTGCGTCCGAAGCGATCTGAAAGGCTGCCCATGACGATGAACAGCGGCATCCCCAGCAACAGCGCGGCGGCCACGATGTAGTTGGCCGAGGTGGCATGCACTTTCAGGATGGCCTGCAGGTAGAACAGGGCGTAGAACTGGCCCGTGTACCAAATCACGCCCTGGCCGGCGGTGGCGCCGAAGAGCGAGATCAACACACGTCTGAGATTCACCCACTCTGTGAAGGCCTCTTTGAGCGGCTGCGCCGATGTCATGCCCGTGCTCTTGATGTGTTCGAAGATCGGCGACTCCTTCATGCGCAGGCGGATGTAGAGCGAGATGCCGACGAGGAAGATGGAAATCAGGAACGGGATGCGCCAACCCCAGGAGCGGAAGGCCTCGGGGCCCAGCCAGTTCTGCACGACGAGGATGACGACCAGGGAGAGAAACAAGCCGAGCGTCGCCGTGATCTGGATGAAGCTCGTGTAGAAGCCGCGTTTGCCGTCGGGCACGTGTTCGGCGACATAAACGGCAGCGCCGCCGTATTCGCCGCCGAGCGCCAGACCCTGCAGGATGCGAATCACCAGAAGGGCGATGGGCGCCGCCATGCCGATGGTTTCGTATGTGGGAAGGATGCCGACCACCGCCGTCGCCCCGCCCATGATGATGAGCGTGACCAGGAACGCATACTTGCGGCCCACACGGTCGCCGATGCGGCCGAAGACGAGTGCGCCGAACGGGCGAACCACAAAGCCGACGGCAAATGTCGAGAGGTACGCGATCAACGCAAACGTGTCGTTCCCTTGCGGGTAAAAGAGCGGCGAGATGATGGCCGCGAGGCTGCCGAAGATATAGAAGTCGTACCACTCGATCATCGTCCCGACCGACGAGGCCGCGATGACGCTCCAGATGCGGGGCTGGTCGGGACGCTGAGGCACGGGCGACAGCGTACCTCAATTGGGGTGCGCCAACCTGATACTATTCGCGGCAACCCGCATGACTCGTTGTTATCTTTCGACCCCTCTGGTCCTTTCTTTGTCGTTTGTCCTGGTGGGCGTCCTCGTTTCTGCTCCGCGTGCCCTCGCGCAGGTGCCCGTGCCCATCCCCCAGGCCCCCGCTGCGACCCCGGCCCGTCCGATCATCGCCGACATCACGAAGATCGACCCCGAAGTATTCGAGGCGATGGCCGCCAGGCTTCCCGCGGGCCGCGCGCCGCGTGTGGATGGGAGGTTGGACGACGCGGAGTGGCAACTGGCGCCGGTGCAGGGCCGGTTCATCCAGCGCGAGCCGGCGTTCGGGTTCGAATCCACCGAGCGAACAGAGTTCCGGGTCCTCTACGACGACAAGACGCTGTACTTCGGCATCTGGGCGTTTGACTCCGATCCGAAAGGCATCATTGCCAGCGAAATGAAGCGGGACGCCGGCCTGCGCAAGGGTGATCAAATCAAGATCTCGCTCGACACCTTTCACGACCATCGCAACGCGTTTTACTTCTCGACCAATCCCCTGGGCGCGCTCAAGGATGCCCACTCGGTGGAGGAGGGCCGCACGGTCAACTACGACTGGAACGCGGTATGGGAGAACAGGACCACCATCGACGACCGCGGCTGGTATGTCGAGATCGCGATTCCGCTCAGCCAGTTGCGGTTTAACGGCGGTCCTGGTGACACCGTGTGGGGCCTGAATATTTGCCGCATCATCATGCGGAAGAACGAAGAGACGTACTGGGTGCCGTTTCCGCGCGAATGGCAGGCCATGGGGTTTGCCCGCGTGTCCGGCGCCGGCGTCCTGAAGGGGCTGCGTGACGTGATGCCCAGGCGTCGGCTCGAGTTTGTGCCGTTTGTCTCGCCACAGATGGTGCGGGACTACGACGCGGGGACGCCCACGCGAACGACCGCCGATGTGGGTTTCGATTTCAAGGTCGGCTTGTCACAGAGCTTCAACGCCGACCTGACCTACAAGACGGATTTTGCGCAGGTGGAGGCCGATCAGGAAGTGGTTAACCTGTCCAGGTTCAGCCTCTATTTTCCCGAGAAGCGCCAGTTCTTCACCGAGGGCGCGGGGACTTTCGATTACAGCCAGAACGCAGGCGCCACTGCGGGTCCCGGTTTGCTGACGCTGTTCTACAGCCGCCGCATTGGATTGCAGGACGGGCGAGAAGTGCCGGTCCTTGCCGGAGGTCGCATTACCGGCCGGGCGGGGCACACCACAATCGGGGCGATGAACGTCGAGACGGATGCCACTCCGAGTCTGCCCCGCGCGAACTACTCGGTGCTGCGCGTCAAACGCGACGTGTTCGCCAAGTCGTCGATTGGCGGCATCGTGTTGAATCGTTCGGGAGGCGGGCGCCCAGGCAACCAGGCCGTGGGGCTCGATGGCGTGTTTACCATCGGCGCCAGGCTCGATGTGATCATGGCCGGGGCGAAGACATTCACACCCGGTCTTCGAGGCAATGACTGGGCCGGCGCCGCGCGCGTCCGCTGGACGCACGCCGTGTTTGATGCCGGGCTGACGTACCTCGATGTCGGCGAACGCTTTAATGCTGAGATGGGGTTCATCCCGCGCACCGACATTCGCACGATCGGTGCGCAGGCGGCGTGGACGCCGCGCCCGGATTGGCCCGGCGTGCGCCAGCTGCGCTTCAACGCGAACGGGTCGTATGTGGAGAATCATGCGGGGCGCCGGGAATCGCAGTCGATCGGATACGACGCCATCCTGACGGCCCAGGACAGCAGCACTGTGCGTGTGGGCGTTGACACGCAATACGATTTCCTGCCGTTTGACTGGTCCACCGCCGGGGGACTGATTCCGAGCGCGGGATATTCCTGGCGGGCCTGGAAGGCCTCTTACGTCTCCAACCAGGCCCGGAGAGTGTACGGGTCCGTCAGCGCCGACGTGGGCGGGTACTATGTCGGCGACAAACAGACCGTGCGCGCCGAACTGAGCATGGTGCCCAGGGACACGCTGTTGCTGGAAAACGTCTACACACGCAACCGGATCGTGTTGCCCGAGACGGGCCCGTTTGTCACGAATGTGCTCAGCACGCGTGTCAGTTATTCGTTCTCGCCCGACCTGTTCGTGAAGACGTTCGTTCAGGTCAACGATGCCACGCGCACCGCCAGCCTGAACGTGCTGTTCTGGTACATCTACCGCCCCGGTAGTGACTTCTACATCGTCTATAACCAGGGTTTTGAGACTGCGGTGCCGGGGCCCAGGGACCTGCGCACGCGCGGACGGTCGCTTGCGATCAAAGCCACGTATTGGCTGTCGCGTTGAGGCTGTTTTTAACCGGACCGGCTCTGGGCCGGTCGAAGCCAGCAGGGAGACTTACTTACGGTGCGACGAGGACTGATTCTTGCGGTGATGGTGGTGATGGCCAGTTCGGCTTGCGCAGTGGCGGCCCAGCCGGGTCGGGGCAACTGGGTGTCGCTGGGCCAGCGAAACGTGACCGACCGCGTGGACCACGACACGGTGATGGTGACCGGGTCGCGAGGCACGTTCACGGCGGTCAAGTTCACGGTTCAGCGCCGCGCCGTGGACTTTCATCGCGTGGTGATTCACTTTGCCAACGGCGGTGACCAGAACGTCGAATTGCGCAACACGATACGCGCCGGCGGCGAATCTCGCGTGATCGACATTGACGGCGCCGATCGGGTGATCCGGTCGATCGACTTCTGGTACGACACGGCGTCGATCGGCCGCGGCCAGCGGGCGACCGTCCGCGTCCTCGGCCGGCACTAAGATTAGGGATCTCCGTCCGTAGCTCGGCCTGGTTCTCAAGGCCGAGGCGCTGGGGCGCGTAGCGCTACAATAGCGCCCACCTCAGGAGTCCCCATGTCCGCCACGTCCGAAACCCGTCGTCGTTTCATCACGCACTTTGCCGGCGCCGGACTGGGCGCCACCTTGGCCCCAGGCATCATCTGGGCGAAGATGCAGGAGCAGGGCGCTTCCCGCATCACGCTTGAGATGGTGGCCGGGGCGCTGAAGCTGGCCGGCATCGAGAGCACCGAGACCGAACGCCAGGCTATGGTCAACGGTGCGAACACGAGCCTGACGCGATACGAGGCCAATCGTCAGATCGAGATTCCCAACGACGTCTCGCCGCCGTATCACTTCAGCGCCCTTGTGCCCGGCATCGAGGTCGACAAGGTGGCTCGGCCCTTCCGCCTCAGTGCGCCACCGGCGCTGCGGCGGCCGGCAAACCTTGAGGACGTGGCCTTCTGGCCGCTCCGCCATCTCGCCGAACTCATCCGCACGAAGAAGGTCACATCGCTTGAACTGACCGAGATGTATCTCGGTCGTTTGCACCGTTACAACGGCACGCTCAACAACGTCGTGACGTTCCTCGACGACTTGGCGCGGGCGCAGGCGAAGCAAGCCGACAGCGAAATCGCCGCCGGCAAGTACAAGGGACCGCTTCACGGCATTCCCTGGGGCGCCAAAGACATCATCTCGGTCAAGGGTTACAAGACCACGTGGGGCACCGCGCCGCTCAAAGACCAGGTGCTGGACTACGACGCGAGCGTGGTGGAGATGCTGCGCGATGCGGGCGCTGTGCTGCTGGCGAAACTGACGACCGGCGAGCTGGCGTCTGGCGACAACTGGTTCGGTGGACAGACAAAAAGTCCATGGGATCCGGCGGTTGGCTCAAGCGGTTCATCAGCCGGGCCATCGTCGGCCACCGCGGCCGGGTGTGTCGCGTTTGCGATTGGCTCCGAGACCAGCGGTTCTATCCTCAGTCCCGCGGCGCGGTGCGGACTTGCGGGATTGCGGCCGACGTTTGGCCGCATCAGTCGGCATGGTGTCATGGCGCTGTCGTGGACGATGGATCGATTGGGGCCGATCTGTCGCCACGCCGAAGATTGCGCCATTGTCATGCAGGCGATCGCAAAACCGGACGGACGCGACATGAGTGTGTCGGATGCGCCGTTCAACTGGGATGCGCGGCTCGATATCAAGAAGTTGCGTGTGGGCTACATCAAGGAGTCGTTCGAGACGCTCACCAACGTCGCGGCGAAGCAGAACGCCGAAAAGGTGCTCGACACGCTGCGTACACTCGGCGTCGCGACGTTTGTATTAATGACCATTCCCACGGCCAACACGCAAGGGTCGACGATCGGCGTGGAATCAGCCGCGTACTTCGATCACATGACCCGCGCGGGCAAGATGACCGGCGCGCGCGGCGGGGGCCGTTCCAACGCGTGGCTGACACCGGCCGTGGAGTTCCTTCAGCAGCAGCGCATCCGCATGATGATGATGATGGAACTGGAACAGGCCACACGCGGGCTCGATGTGTATGTGGTGGCGTCCAACAACACCGGTGGCACACCCACACCGGCGGGACGCGGTCGTGGCGCCGGAGACCCGGCGGATCCCGCAGCCGCAGCGGCTGGTGCCGGACGAGCCGGCGGCGGTCGCGGGGCAGGTGGTGGCGGCGGTGCGGCAGGCCCGCAGAATCCCGCAGGCCGTCACTCCACCATGGCGAATCTCGCGTGTTACCCGGCGATCAATATCCCCAATGGGTTTGCCGAGAATGGCCAGCCGACAAACGTGACGTTCTTCGCGCGGCCGTTCGGTGAAGAGCCACTACTCGCTCTGGCGGCTGCCTACCAGGGGGCGAGCGGATTCTACAAGCAGAAGCCGACGAAGTTGGGATAGTCCTGAGTCCAGGGTCCAGAGTTCGTTGTGCCTGCGCCGTTCGGCGCAGGGGCTTCGTTAGGAATCAGGAAGCGCGCAGCGCCACCGAGAACCCTGGACTCTGGACCCTGGACTATTTCAGCACCCCCACCCGCACCCCAGAAGCCTGTGCCGCGGTCCGGTAAACGCGGTGGGTGGCTTTCTGGAAGTCGGTGGGCTTTGCTTTATAGATATCGACGAACGTTTGCGGATTCCGATCGATGACCGGAAACCAGGTGCTCTGCACCTGCACCATGATGCGGTGGCCTTTGAGGAACCGGTGGAAACGGTCGCGCAAGTCGAATTCGTACTTCACGGGTTGGTTGGGCACCAGCGCCTCGGGAGTGGAGAATGAATTCCTGAAGCGGCCGCGGAACACTTCGCCGGCCAGCAGCATCTGGAAGTCGCCCATCCGGATGCCACGCGGGTTCGGCGTGTTGTCGGGCGCGGTGCCCGGATAGACGTCGATGAGTTTGATTACCCAGTCGGCGTCCGCGCCCGTGGTGGAGGCGATGATTGAGGCCATGATCGGTCCGGCGATCACGACGTCCTCAGTGAGCGGTTCGGTGCGATAGACCAGCACGTCTGGCCGTGCGGCCGCGAAGCGTTGGTCTTCCACCATCCACAAGTGACCCTGTGTCGTGCGCGCCTCCGTGCTCCACGGCACGGGCTTCGACGGATCGGAGACGTATTCGTCGAATTCTCCGCCGGTGGCGGCCGACGCGGCAGTCGGCGGCGAAAAGGAAAGCCCGCCATCGGCCTGGAAATACAGCGTGCGCGACTCGGTCGTGGTGGGTGGCCACGAGTCAAACGTGCGCCAGGTGTTGCCGCCAGTTTCGAACACGGTCGCTTCCGCGGTTGGCGCCGCGCCCTTGTCTTTCAGGTGATGCGTGAAAAACGGCAATTCGACCTCGCGGCGATAGTAGTCGCCGGTCTGCGAGCCAAACCGGATATCGCCCAACGCGTCACCCGGCATCGATGCCCATCCGCCGTGCAGCCACGGTCCGATCACAATGCGGTTTTTGTTGGTAGGTGTCGCACGCTCTACCTGGCGGTAGGTTTCGAGCGGGCCGTAGAAATCCTCCGCGTCGAACCATCCGGCAACGTTGAGCACGGCGTGTGTGACGTTGGTTGCGTACTTGAGCGGATTCTGCCGCTCCCAGTACGCGTCGTAGTTCGGATGGTCCATGTACTCGTTCCACGTCGGCACGCTGTAGTTGAAGTACTTTTCGTTGATGTTGGCCACCGGCCCCGCGTCCAGGAAGAAGCGATAGCCGTCGGGTGTGCCGTAGTCAAAGCCGCCCACGCGTGTTTCGGTGGCCCCGGCGCGAGGGCGCGCGTTGCCCGCCAGCCAACTGAACGTGTACATCAAGCGGAACGCGCCGTTGTGATGGAAGTCATCGCCGAGGAACATGTCGATGGCCGGCGCCTGTGGAGACGACGCCTTGAGGGCGGGATGGGCGTCGATCATGCCCCACACCGTCTGTGAGCCGGGATACGAGATGCCCCACTGGCCCACGCGGCCGTTGTTGTTCGGCACGTTCTTCACCAGCCAGTCGATCGTGTCGTGCGTATCCGTGCTTTCGTCGGTGGCGCGCGGTCCCTTCGGCGCCGGCACAAGCGGCCGCATCACCACAAAGTCACCTTCAGATCGGAACTTTCCGCGAACGTCTTGATACACAAAGATGAACCTCTCGGTGACGAAGTCCGCCGACGGCCCGAGAGTGGTCCGGTACGCGTCGGCGCCGTACGGCGGCGACCCATACGGCGTCCGGTGCAGCATGAACGGATACGGCGCTGACGAGTCCTTCGGTGTGTAAACGATCGTGAACAGCTTCACGCCGTCACGCATGGGGACGAGATGCTCGGACTTGACGTACGCCGCCCGGATGTCGGCGCTCGTCTGGGCGCCGAGCTCTCGCTCGGCAGCGCCCAGCGCGCCGATGACGACGAGGGCAGCGACGGTTGTGGCTCGCAGCATCAGTTTCTCCCTATCAAAAGCGCCGCGCCAAACGGCGCGGCTCCACGAACCCTGGACCTTGGACCCTGGACTTGTCCGATCATTTCATCTTCCAGAACGTAATCCCGGAGGCCTGTTGGCCGATGGCAACCGTTCCGACGATGGCCCGCGCGCGCAGATCGATCACATCCACCTTGCCCGGCGCCGAGCCGGCGCCTTCGCTGCTCACAAACGCGTACCGTGAATCGGGACTGACGGTCACGCCGTGCGCGATGTTGTTGGACGTCTTGATGCGGGCTAGGCTCTTGCCGGTGGCCAGGTCGAAGATCTCCACCATGTGGCCCTGCTTCAGCGTGGCCACCATCAGCGTGCCGTCGGCTGTGACGGCCAGGTTGTAGACGCCACGCCCGGTTGGCAGTCGACGCGTGATCGACCAGCTGTCGCGGTCAACCTCAACAATTTCGTCGGCCTTGTTGCACGCGACGAAGATCTTCCGTCCATCAAACGACGGCTGCGCCCACGTGGGAGAACAGCTGGCCGGCGTCATGTCATGTTTCATGCCGGCATACCCCACGTCGGCCGGGTCCACCACCGGCTTCGGCGCGCCGGTTGCAGCAGGCATCACGTGCCCCGCGTGTTCGTCGGCCGCGGCCGCCAGTGGCCCTTCCTTGCCCTTCGCCAGAGAGAACCGCCGCGACAGCTCAAACGTACGGGTGTCGATTTCCACGAGCTGGTCGTCCATCATGCACGTCGAGTACTGTCGCGTGCCGCTCGGGTCCACGCGGCTTCCGTGCGGCATGGTGCACGTTACGATACGCGCGACTTCGGTGTTCGTCGGCGTGAAGACCACCGACACAGTGGACGGCACCATGTCGCCGTGCAGGTTGAAGTTGACCGAGATGGAATAGAGGCCGTCGGGCGTCAGGTCGAGCGAAGCGGGGAAGTATCCCAGCGAAAGCCCTTCGCCCACGAGTGTGTCGCCCTTGTCGCCCAACGCGTACTTCCACAACTTGCCGTCCGGCCGACCGTGCCCAGTGGTCATGTAGAGGAACTTGCCGTCAGCCGACGTCTGCAGGCCGTGGGGCCCTTCCATCTCATTCGGTAGTTCGCCGATGGTCGTGGTGCGCTCCACCACCGTGCCCTCTGGACCGAAGCGAATCCGGTGGATGAGGTCCGCAGATTCGGCGCCGACATAAACCCAATAAGTGTTTGTGGGCTTCGGGGCAGTTTGGGATGGTGCGCCCTGCAGGGTTGAGCCCAGGATTGCGGCACCGGCAAGAAACCTAAGAAAGTCGCGCGAAGCGCCTCCACGACCCACCTTCGCGCTTCGCGCTACGGCGGGCAAGCCCCCCGGACCCCCGGACCCCCGGACCCCCGGACCTGTGTTGCCCGCCTTGCAGGTGTCTGGCATCATGACGCCCATGAACCTAGCATGGACGTTCGGCCTCGTCATCTGCCTTGCTGCGGGCCTCCAGACCGCACCGCCCATCGCTGTGGCGAAACTGGTGGCCGAGCCGGCCACGGTGTCCATGCGCGCCGGCGAGTCGGTGGCCGTCAAGATCACCGCCTTTGATGCCAGAGGCAAGCCGATTCCCGATGCGCAGGTGCGCGTCAATCTGCCGCGCACGGCCGGCACGTATGCTGACGGCAAGATCACCGCGTTTGCGGCCGGCAAGGTCGTGGCCACGGCCGTGGCTGCCGGCGCGATGGGCGCGCCGCCCGTGACCCTCGAGATTCCGGTGACCATCGCCTGGCCTGCGCTCGCCACGCTCGACGTCTCGGCCGAGCCCGGTCGCCTCTACACGGGCCTCACGCTCGCGCACAAAGCATCGGGCGCGCACGCCGATGGTTCGAACCGCGCGGGACTCGTCGCCAACTGGCGCTCGTCTGACCCCGCGGTTGCGACGGTCGATCGCTTCGGCAACGTGACCGGGGTCAAACCCGGCGCGGTCACCATCACCGCTGAGTCCGAGAGCGTGTCCGCTACCAGGGCACACACCGTGGCGGCAAATCCGGTCGCGACGCTGCAGCTTGGCATCACCGAGTCCACGCTTCGCACGGGCGACGTCATCAAGCTCGTCGGCACCCCGAAGCGCGCGGACGGTACAACCGTCACCGACGCGCCCATTACATGGAGCTTCACCTATACCGCGCCCGAAGGGAACACCGTGCAGGCGCCGGGCGGCCCCGGCATCATCGACGACGGGTTGTTTGTGGCGAATTACCCGGGCCGGTTCAACATCCTGGCCTCGGCCGGCAGCGCGCACGCGCGCACGGCCATCGAGGTCACGCAGCGTGACGTACGGCAGCAGTTCACCGTGACCGGCCGTGGCATCATCCGCGACACCCACACCTCCGACCTCTGGCCGTACACCGGCAAAAACGGCCGCGACTACTGCATCGTCGGCACCTGGGGCGGTGATGGGTATGCGCATGTGTTCGACATCACTGACCTGACAAATATCGTTCGCACCGATTCGATCAAGATCGACGCGCGCACGATTAACGACGTGACGGTGTCGCCCGACGCGCGGTATGCCGTCTTGTCGCGCGAAGGCGCGTCCAACCGGGTGAACGGCGTCGTGTTGCTCGATCTGGCGGATCCCGCGCACCCGAAGGTCGCATCGTCTTTTGACACCGAGCTGACCGGCGGTGTGCACAACATGTTTGCCACCAACGATCACTTGTTCGCCGTGTCGGGCGGATCGAAGTACGTGATCATCAACACCGAAGATCTCGCCAAGCCGACGTATGTGAGTGAGTACCGGCATCCGAACGCGCGCCTGCATGATCTGTGGGTGCGAGACGGCATTGCGTACTCCGCACAGGGCGGTGTGGGCACCGTGATCGTGGACGTGGGCAATGGCAAGTGGGGCGGCACGCTGAAGAATCCGAAGCTGGTCACGACGTTCCCGATCAACAGCGGCCATGAGATCTATCCCTACGCGCAGTCGTCCACGGGCAAGGTCTATCTGTTCATCGGCGATGAAGAGATGGGCCGGCGCGGCCGTGCGTGGGAGGGGACGAACTACCAGTTGTCGTCACCCGGCGGCGGGCCGCCCAAAGGCGGCATTGCGCAGACGTCGGGCGGCTACACGCACATTGTGGACTTCACCGATCCGATGAATCCGCGCAAGGTGGGGCGGTATCACCTGGAGGATTACGGGTCGCACGACATCATCGTGGAGAACGACATCCTCTATCAGGCCTACTACGACGGCGGCGTGCGCATCGTCGATGTGTCGGGCATGTTGCTGGGCAACCTGTACGACCAGGGCCGCGAGATTGCCGTGTTCAAGCCGTACGACCCGGAAGGTTACACGGCCAATGCGCCGTTCGTGATGAATGCGATGCCGTGGAAGGGCCACATCCTCTTCACGGACTTCAACAGCGGGTTGTGGGTGGGGAAACTGGAGCCTGTGCCGGCGACCGGCGGGCGGTAGGGGTTCTCGGGCTTGAGGAACAGCCCGAGCTACGTACCGGATACCTTGCGAATGTAGCTCGGCCTGTTCCTCAAGGCCGAGATCGCCAACTGTCCGGGTAGCTGACACACGATTCGTCGAGCGCGTCGGTGGATGCGATTCCGAGCAGTTTCAGCGTTCGGACGATATCGGTGCGCAGGATGTCGATGGCGCAAGCGACGCCCGCGCCGCCCGCCGCCCCAAGTCCATACGCGTACGCGCGACCAATCAGCACCGCGCGTGCGCCCAGGCACAGCGCCTTCACCACATCACCGCCGCGCTTGATGCCGCCGTCGAGGAGCACCTCCACGCGCCCGTCCACCGCCGCCACGACTTCGGGCAGCACTTGAATTGTGGCCGCCACGCCGTCCAACTGCCGTCCGCCATGGTTCGACACCACCACGGCTGACGCGCCGCCATCGATCGCCCTGCGGGCATCATCCGCTGTGTGCACCCCCTTGACGACAATCGGCCCGCCCCAGGCGTCGCGAATCCAGCGGAGGTCGTCCCAGCAGGTCATCGATTGTTCGAGTGCGGCGCCGACGTCGGCGTAGGGCATGGGGCCATCCGGCAGGATGATGTTGGGGAAGTTCATCAGGCCGCCGTCGCGAAGGTACGCCGCGAGCCAGCGCGGCTTGACAAGGAATTGGCCAAGGTGTGGGAGCATCGCGAACGGCTTGCCGGAGAGGAGCGGCTTCATCCCGTTGCGCAAGTCGCGTTCCCGCATGCCGGCCACCGGCGTATCGATGGTGACCACCAGCGCCGAGCACCCGGCCGACTTTGCGCGTTTGATGCCGCCCATCGCCACGTCGCGTCCGCCCACCAGGTAGAGCTGAAACCACACGGGCCCGCGAGTGGCGCCCTTGACGTCTCGCACGTGGCAACCCGAAAGCGTAGAGAGAATGTATGCGGTGCCGTTGTCGCCGGCGGCACGTGCGGCCACCTCCTCGCCGCTCGGATAAAACATGCGGCTGCTGCCGACCGGCGCCAGCAGAAACGGCAGGTCGAGCCTTGTACCAAGGACGGTGGTCGAGAGGTCGCAGTGGGAAGTGGCGACGGCGGACCGTGGACGCAAGGCCACGTCCTCAAAGGCCCGGCTGTTTTCGCGCAGGGTAATCTCCGCGTCAGCGCCGCCGTCGATGTAGTCAAACACCACACGGGGCAGCCGCTTCTTCGCGGCCAGGCGCAGGTCGGCGATATTGACGGCCGTGGACATGTCGCGCGGATTCTATCGCACCGTTGACCGCATCGGCCATGCGGCAGAGAATGGCGCGCATGGACAGACGAGACTTCCTCAAGGCGGCTGGCGCGGGCCTCACGGCGGCGACGGCGGCGCCGGCGACGATGACGCCGGGCGAACGGCTGCAGGCCCAGGCGCTGGACGAGAAGGCACGGTGGGACCGCATCGCCGGGTGCTCATGGCCCATCCGCAGCCTCTTCAAGACGCGTGCTGCTGCTGGCAGGGCAGGCGGCGCAGGACGAGGCGCCGCCGTGCCTCCAGTTGCCGCCCAAGGCATTCCGGCCGTGCCGGAGAATCGCGATCGCACGACCACCGCCGAGATGAAGCAGCGGTACGGCGAGATCACGATGCTCGACTTTCCGCAGTTCGTGAAGGATCGGTTTCCTGGTGTGCGGAAGATGGATATTTTCTCGGGCCTGTTCGGCGATGTCACGGACGACACCATGTTCATCACGGCCGCCGACGGTGGGGGTGGCGGCGCTGGCTTCGATCCCATGAGCGCATCGGGGCGCAAGTGGCTGGACCGCCTGGCCAACACACTCGTGAAGACGGGCACGAAAGTGCAGCACATCTCGAATAACGCGCCGTTCGCGCTCGCCGACTTCGGGTCGCCAGAGGCCGATGCGCGCCGCAAGGCCGGCGTGGCGATGGCTAAGCGGTGGCTCGAGGGCTGCGCCGTGCTGGGCGTGGTCTCGATGCGGATGAACTCACCGCAGGCGCTGGGCCCGTCCATTCGCCCGAATGCCATTCCCCGGAGCGCCGATGGGTATCCGCGCAACCTCGATCTTGTGCCGTTGCTGGATGCGGCCATCGAGTCCTACAAGGAGATGGCCGACTTCGGGGGTGACCGCGGGATCAAGGTCACGTTTGAAAATCACTGGGGCCTCGCGGCCGACCCGATGAATCTGCGGATCATGGTCGATACGATCAACCATCCCTACTGCGACGTGACGCCGGACTTCTGCAACTGGGAGCACGAATACATGCTCTTCAACGGCCTCAAGGCTCTGGTGCCGTACTCCACGTCCAACGTGCACGCGAAGTACTGGGACCGGTGGGGTGACAAGAACGACGTGCAGCGCAGCGTGCGCATCATGCTCGCGGGCGGATTCAAGGGCACGTTTGCGCTGGAGTACGAAGCCGGCCCACTCAACGGTGTCGAGGGCGCAACGTATCTCTACAAGGAAGTGCTCGCCGCGCTCACCACCCCGATACCGGTGAGATGAGCGAGGCCACCGGCATGGTGGCTCGTGAGACAATCCCGGTCCATGCCCACACGATCCTCAAGGCTTCTGGCGGTTGTCTGCCTCGCCATGAGCGCTGGTGTCGCTGCCGCGCTGGTCGCGCTGGTGTCGCTGCCGCGCTGGTCGCGCTGGTGCCCCCCCCCGGCCGCTCCGCCTCAGACAGCGCCTCCAGCCGGCCGGCCACCTGCCCCGCCGTGGGCCGCGACAATGGCCGTTTAGGAAAAGGCGGCGGCCCGTTTTGACGCGGACGGCAACGGCTGGCTGAATGCCGGTGAGCGCAAGAGCGCGCGTGAAACGCTCGCCCGTGAGGCGGCCGCTCGTGGTCCGTCGGGCCGCCCCGCTCTGCGGACTGGAGGCGAACCCACACGGCCGGGCCCGAGCGTCTCTCCCGCCTCGGTGCGGACGTTTCCAGGCGCGCCCGCGTTCGACCACGATGCGGTGCGAACCTTCTTCCTCGACTTTGAGGACCCGGACTGGGAGAAAGCACTCGAGGAGTTCCGCTTCACCGATATCGAACTCCCAGCCAGGCTCACCGTGGACGGCCAGGTGTTCGAAAACATCGGCGTGCGCAACCGTGGCGCTTCGTCAACATGTATCTGGACGTGAAGGGCCGGTTCCACATCTACCCGCACGATGGCAACGAGGCGTTTTTCGACGCGCCGGCCAACATTCGCGGCGCAGCGGCGCGCGGCACGGAGCTCGATCCGTTCATCGGGTCCACCGAGCCTGACAAAGTGCTGCTGAGCCGATTGGTGGCCGTGCCGGCACTTCGCACCCGGTATCTGCAGTACGTGAAGGAGATGGCCACCACTTGGCTCGACTGGCAGCGGCTCGGTCCCCTCGCGCTCAAGTATCAGGCGCTGATTGAAGGGGACGTGCAGGCCGACACGCGCAAGTTCGACTCCTACGACGCGTTTCGCGCACTCGTGGCGCGCGACTATGAAACCAAGGGCGCGCAAGGTCCGGTCACGAGGATGAGCCTCAAGACCTTCGCGGACCAGCGCCGCGCATTCTTGCTGAACTATCCGGCGATCACGGCGCTGAAGTAGCCGACCGACCCGTCGGTCGCCGAAGCAGCGGCCGAATTTTGTTCCACTCCGAGCGCGACCGCAATCAGGCTCGCTCGCCTCACGGTCGCGGATGGTCAACCCTGGTTGCCAGTTCCGACCCTTCCGGGTCCCTCGTTCCCGCCTCGCCGACGCGTCGTCAAGGAATGGCGCGTGCGGCGGCGCCAGGCACCTGGCCCAAATCATGCAAGCGAACGGCGAGGCATGAGGTTCAAGCGATGAAGCCGACGGTCTACGTGGAGACTACGATCGTGAGCTACTTGGTCGCCTCGCCAACAGACGACATCATTCAAGCAGCACACCAGAAGGTGACCCGGGAGTGGTGGGCGGGTCGCGCGCGGTTCGACATATTTGTTTCCGGCGTCGTACTGATTGAAGCCGGTCGTGGCAACCCGGCAGCAGCGGCACGCCGGCTGGAGGCGCTGCGTGGCATTCCAAGGCTGTCGGCTGGACGAGGCGTGGCGGCGCTCGCGACGACTCTCCTGAGCGCAGGCGCCCTGCCGACGAAAGCCAAGGTCGATGCCGTCCATGTGGCGATCGCCGCCGAAAACGGCATGGACTACCTCTTGACGTGGAACCTGCGGCATCTCGCCAATGCCGTCATTCGTGGCAAAATTGAGGAGGCATGTCGTCGGGCTGGCCTGCGGCCGCCACAGATTTGTACACCCGAGGAATTGATGGAGGTCCCGTCATGACGCGTCGCGACCCAATCGTGGCAGAGGTTCGGAAGCACCGCGAGGCATTCGCGCGCGAACACGGGAACAGTGTCGATGCCATGGTGGCGGCCCTACGACGGGAAGAAGCGTCTGGCACTGTCCTCACGGTGTCGTTTCCGTCGAAGAAGATTGGGAAGGCCCTGCGGCGCGTCGCCGGTAAGAATCGCCGGCCCAACCAGCGAGTGGCGCCGAGCGCGCGCTGAGGCTAATCATGACGCCTGTTTTTCACGAGCTCGATACGGTCCCGTGCGCGACGTTGCGCCTCAGCGCACGACCCTGAATCCATAGTCGGTATACCGGAACGACGGATCGATTCGGCTGCGTTGCGCGCAGCGGCTCACGGTGATCGCGTGGCGCCACGCGCCACCACGCGACACACGCCGCCGCCCTGTCTCAGGACCGCGCGGATTGTGCGTGGGTGACGTCGCGTAGTAGTCGGCCGCGTACCAGTCGGCGCACCACTCGTGAATGTTTCCGCCGATGCCGAAGAGGCCGAAGCCGTTAGCCTCACCGAGCGTGACCGGCCATGGCCCCGCACGCGCGCCCCGGCCGCCGTTGGGCACCCACGCGGGAATCTCATCGCCCCACGGATACCGCGCCCCGGCCAACCCGCCCCGCGCCGCCCATTCCCACTCTGCTTCGGTCGGCAGGCGCACGGGCTCCCCGCCATCCGGCCGCCACCGGCAATAGGCCTGTGCATCCAACCAGCTCACGCCGATTACAGGCAGGTCAGCAACCACGATTTCGCCCGACCACTCACGCGGCGCCTCGTGATCGGTTGCATCGAGAAACTTCGCGTACTCCACCTGCGTGACCGGATACACCGCGCACTCAAACGCGTCCACGCTCACCTCATGCACCGGCCGCTCATCGTCTTGCCCGGTGTCGCTGCCCATGAGAAATCGATCGGCGGGTATCGGCACAAACATCGTCACTGTGCCATCATGCGCCGGGGAGGGCGTCTATGAGGTGGCAAAACATCGTTGGTGGGTTCATGGTGGTTGCGCTTGGCGCCGGAGTGGCCATGCCCGTCGGCCACGCGCAAGCCGGCCGCGCGTTCACCACCAACTTCACGCTGGCTGAGTTCGCAGCGCGCCGTGCCCGGGTCTACGACGCAATCGGTCCCGGCGGCCTTGCCCTGATTCAAGGGCTGCCCAGCGTGCATTCGTCGGCCATCTTCCGGCAGTCCAACGAGTTCTACTACCTGTCCGGCGTGGTGACGCCACAGGCCATCCTGCTGATGGACGGCACCACAAGGCGCAGCGTCTTGTATCTGCCGAAACAGAATGTGAGCCGGGCCGCGGTCGAAGGCGATCTGCTGTCGTCGGATGACCCGGCGGCCACCGCCCGAATCACGGGCGTGGACGAGGTGCGGTCACCTGAAGAGCTTGAAGCCGATATCACGGCGCGCGTTGGTGCGACCACGATGCATGTGCCGTTTGCGCCCACTGAAGGAGCGAGTGAGAGCCCCGATGGCGCGCGGCGGCGCACGGCAGATGCAGCCGCAGACCCGTGGGATCGGCGAGTCAGCCGCGAAGCCCACTTGCGTGCCTTGTTGGCCGCCCGGGCTCCACGACTCGAGATCAAAGATCTCTCACTCATCCTCAACACGATGCGTGAGATCAAGAGTCCGGCGGAGATTGCCCTCATCACGCGCGCGACGAGAATGGGTGGCGAGGCGATTCTCGAGAGCATGCGCAGCACCATGCACGGCCTGGCCGAGTACGAACTGGACGCGCTCGCGCAGTTCATCTTCGTGCGGCACGGTGCCCAGGGCGAGGCGTATCGCGCCATTGTGGCCAGCGGCCCGGCGGCGATGAACGCGCACCATCGCGCAGGCGAAAAAATCATGACCGCCGGCGAGTTGGTGCTGATGGACTACTGTCCCGACCTCGGCTACTACCGCTGTGACGTCACGCGCCAGTGGCCCGTCAATGGCAGGTTCACTCCGGACCAGCGCGACCTGTACGGCTTTTATCTCGGGATCTACGAATCCGTGCTTGGCGCCATCAAGCCGGGCTTGCGGTCGCAGCAGGTGCTGCAGGCGGCGCTGCCGAAGATGAACGCGATCCTGCGGGCCGCGAAATTTTCGAAGCCCATCTACACGGAGGCCGCCACACGATTTGTCGAGCGGTATCGCACGTCTGCCGAGCGCGGTGGAGGCCTGGGTCACGCGGTGGGCATGGCGACGCATGATTTTGGTGGCGGCACAGGCCTCATGCGGCCGGGCATGGTGTTTACGATCGAGCCGGCACTCACCATCCCCGAAGAGCAGATCTACATCCGCCTGGAAGACATGATTGTCATCACACAGACGGGCGCGACGGTTCTTTCAGATTTTGTGCCGCGCAGCATTGCGGCAGTGGAGAAGACGATGGTCGGGCCCGGATTGCTGCAGCAGTACGGCCGCATTCGCTGACGTCCATGGCAAGCTCGCACTGGCTGCAATCGTACTCCGGTGTCCGCGCGGTCGTCGGGGAAGGTCCCGGCGTCACGAAGGACGATCAGGCGTTCGCATTCAGGCATGCGTACTGCTACGCGCTTTCGCGTTTACAGGCGAACCCTGCCGGTCGGGCCCAGATCGTGCTGGCCCGCGATCCACGGCCCACGGGCCCGGCTCTGGCGGCGGCGCAGGCGCAGGGGTTGGCAAGTGCCTGCCGAGACCTTGGCGTCATCCTGGAGCTCATCGATCTCGGGATTGTGTCAACGCCAGTGTGGCAGCACTCGGTGCGGATGTTCCAGGCGCACGGAGGCGTGATGATCACGGCCAGCCATAATCCGATCGACAACAACGGGTGGAAGTACGCCACGGGGATCGAATCATTTGGCGGCGATCCGGCGCCGCCAGGGGCGCTGTTGTCCGCTTCGGACATGGCCAGCCTCATCCGGGCCGCCAACGCCTTCAGGCCCGTGCCGACGAGCCGCGAGAGCATCGCGGAACCTGATGCGGCGGCGCGCGAGCGCGCCATCGCCGAGTATGTCCGTTTTGTCGCCGATACCTACCATGCCCGCGTCGAGGGTGCGCGCATCGTCATCGACACGAATGGTGGCGCGGCGTCGCGCATCGCGGACCGCGTCTTCCGGTCGATCGGTGTGGACCCGGTCATCATCAACCACGACGAGGGTGTCACGGCCCACGAAATCGATGTGGAAGTGGCCCGCGCCGATGGCACGCACGTGCTGGACGGGCTGGCAGAACGTGTGCGCGCCGAGGGCGCGCTGTTTGGGCTGGCGTACGACTTCGACGCGGACCGTGGCAACCTGACGTACGTGGACGCCTCGGGCGCCGCGCACATTCCGTCGCCGCAGACCGCGGCAGCCATAAACACCGCGATTGCGCTCGCGATGCATCGTCGTTCCGGCGACACTCGCCAGGCGGTGGTCGTCGCCTCAGACGCAACATCGTGCCGTGTCCACCAGATTGCGGCGGCGTTCGGAGCTCAGGTCGTGGAGGTGGAGACCGGCGAAATCAACGTCGTCACGGCGATGCGGGATCAGGAACTGCGCGGACGCCGGACGGTGGTTGGCGTGGAAGGGGCGAACGGCGGAACGGTGTTCGCGGGAACCACGTGCCGCGATGGGTCGCTTGTGGGCGCCGGCGCCCTGCTCGCGGCAGCCGATACGGAATTGCGAGCGATCATCTCTGACACCCTCGCCCCCTCGCACGTCATCACCGCTGGGTTGTCGGGCCTCATTGAGGTCTTGCCGCCCCAACGCTCGTTCGTGGACTCGCTCACGGCGCCGGCGGATTGGGCGGCAACCGTCACGACCCTCGACGAGGTCTTTCCGCAATTCTTCGCCGGAGAACTGTCAGGCGAATGGGCGAGGTTCGAGATCGTGTATTCGTACACGCGCTATGTGGGCCCCGTGAAGCCGATGGCCTCCGGGTATGGATGGAAAGCGCGCGTGTCGCGACCGGGCGCTGAAGGATTCCTGTGGCTCCGGGGATCAAAAACCGAGGCGCGTGTGGTGCGCATCGTCGGCGACGGTCCCGATGAGGCGTCCGCTCGGACGCTGCTGGCGATTGGGCGGCGGTTGCTCGGATAATCTCCTGTGCACACCAGGCGCCCGCGGTACTCCGGCAAAAACCCGCGCGGGTTTCACGAGAGATACAAGGAACTGAATCCCGAGCGGTACGCCGCCGACGTGCAGAAGGTGCTGGCGTCCGGCAAGACGCCGGCCGGCATGCATCGGCCGATCATGGTGGACGAAGTGATCGCCTGCCTTCGCCCGGTGGCCGGTGACGTGGCCGTGGACTGCACGCTGGGTGGTGGGGGACATGCGCGCGCGTTGCTCGGCCGTGTGTTGCCGGGCGGCTGCGTGATTAGCCTTGACGTGGATCCAATCGAGCTGCCGCGGACCGAGAGCCGGCTGCGGGGCGAAGGGTTCGGTCCCGAGTCGTTTGTTTCGCACCAGGGGAACTTCGCGGGCGTGCACAAGGCGCTGGCCGCCGCCGGTCATGCAGCCGCGAACATCATCTTTGCGGACCTTGGCGTGTCGTCCATGCAGCTCGACAATCCCGACCGTGGCTTCAGTCACAAGGGGTCTGGCCCTCTCGACATGCGGATGAATCCGTCGCGTGGTGTGACGGCCGCGCAGGTGATTGCACGCGAGAGCGAAGAGTCATTGGCGGCCTTGCTCGACGAGAACGCGGATGAACCACACGCACGTCTGATTGCGAACGCGTTGAAGCGACAGCTGTCTGCCGAAGCGGCGCCCACGACCGGCACTGTGGATGGTCTGGTCCGGGCGGCGCTGACCACCGCATTTCCAGGTCTGACGCCCGCCGAGACGACGCTCTCCGTGCGCCGCACTTTCCAGGCGCTGCGCATTGTCGTCAACGACGAATTCGCGGCCCTCGACGCACTTCTGCGATCGTTGCCACAGTGCCTGGCCCCTGGCGGCCGTGTGGCGATCCTGACGTTTCATTCGGGTGAAGACCGCCGCGTGAAAAAGGCGTTCCAGACGGACTTGCGCGCGGGCGTCTATTCGACGGTGTCGGACGAGGTCATGCGCGCCACGCCAGAGGAGCGTCGCGCGAACACGCGCGCGTCTTCTGCCAAGCTGCGCTGGGCGGTGCTTACAAGCCGCTGAGGTTGATCGCGGCCTCGGTTGGGGTCATGGCCACGCGACAACGATTTCTGCCCTCGCGCTTGGCCTGATATAGGGCGTGGTCGGCCCTGCCAATCAACCCGGTGGCGCCGTTTTCAGCTGGTCCGGCTTCCGCAATACCCACACTTGCCGTCACGGCCAGCGTCTTTCCATCAACGATGAAGGGGAGCGCGGCGACTTTGCGCCGCAGGGACTCAGCCGCCTGCTGCGCCCCGGCCACCAACGTGTCGATGAGGATGATCAGGAACTCATCGCCGCCGCAACGGCATTTCACATCGGTGCGCCTGAGCACCTAGGTCAGGAGTGTGCCGACCTCACGAAGCAGCTCGTCGCCGCGCAGGTGACCCAGCCCGTCGTTGATGAGCTTGAACTGGTCGATGTCCACCATCAGGATTGACAGCGGCTGTTTGGACCGGCGCGCCCGTTCCATTTCCCGGTCCAGTGTTTCGAGGCCATGATCGCGGCTCACACAGTTCGTGAGGCTGTCGCGCAGGAGCGCCTCCCACCGATCGGGTTGCCGGGACAGCAACCAGAACTCGCGCTCACCCGTGAAGATGGGGAGGTAGCGCCATAAGGCTTATTGCAGCGTGGCGGGATCCAGGGCGTTTGCGACCGCCTGGCTGAACGTCACCAGCCGCTCGAGTTCTTCCGAACGCATCCGGGCCTGAGCCGCCTCGGCGGCGGCCACGAGCATGTCGGCCTTGGCTTCGCGCTCGAAGCGGGCCAACCGTTCGGGGTCCTGTGCGAACAGCTCCGGCAGGACCTTGATGGCCACGTCGCGGTCGAGCCGGCTGTCGCGTGCGCGATAGACCTCGCCCATGCCGCCGGCGCCAAGGGGCGCGACGATCTCGTACGGTCCGATGCGTTGTCCGGCGGTGAGTGACATGGACGGGCCTACTTGCTCCCCGGGGCGCGCGCGCGAACTTCATCGAACCAGTTCAACACCACGTGATACACGCTGCCCACCTGGCTCGTGCCGTGTGACCGGATCATCGCGAAGCGTTTCCCGTCAGGCGCCAGCCCGAGCTGAATGCCTCCCGTGTCCGGCACCATGTTCGAGGCGAACAGGAGCGAAGGTGTCGCCGGCACAAACGTCGGCGTGACCGACACGCCGGCTCGCATGACGGCCTGGCCGGACCGATAGAAGATTTCCTGCAGGTCAGCGCCCCAGACAGGTGACGCGCCGCCGCCAGCCGACACCTGCCAGCGCCCTCCATTGATGTTAGGGAACGGTCGCACAAAGATCTCGAAACTGCCCGACTCATCTGACTGGTATGCGATCCACTTGTCGTCGGGCGACAGCGTCGGCCGGCGCTCGTCGGCCGTGCTCACGAGCAGGGGAAGCGGCTTTCGATCACCCGTGAGCGAGACCGAGTAGATGTCGAATGAGGTCTTGGAGCCCTGCTCAATATAGACGAGCGTCTGGCCATCGCGCGTGGTGGCGTAGGACCATTGCTGATTGGGGCCTGTGGTCAGGCGCTCAGCGGCTCCGGTGCCGTCTGCTGGTTGCCAGAACAGGTTAGCTGCGCCGCCGGCCCTGCTCGAGGCATAGATGACGCGCTTGCCGTCGTGTGACCAGACGGGCGCCAGGTCCTGGCCCGGGTCGAACGTCAGCCGGCTCCTGGCCTTTCGTGCCCACTCCAGGATGTAGATGTCCAAATTGCCGGCGACCGTTGCGCTGTAGGCGATGCGCCGGCCGTCCGGGGACACCCTCGGGTAAGCCGCCTGCGTCTCCGTGGCCAGGATCTCTTCGCGGCCCTGCCGGTCAGCCCAGATCAGATCGGTCTGCTCTTCAATATTGCCAAAGGCGTGCACCAGCGTGCCGGTATCCGAGACCGAGTACTGGCGTGTCCCCTGCCCGCCACCAGCCGAGCCCGCTACGCCGATCACAACCACGACCGGCGTGCCCGTTGTCGTCAGTGTGACCGGGTCGATCGTCACCACCAGCAACTCGCCTCGTCGTCCGTACATGAGGTGGCCTGTCGGGAGAAGTCGTGCGTCCGAACCGCCCCGCACAATCACACGCTCCGCACCATTGCCGTCTGCGACGACGATGTCTGCCTCGTCCCAGGTCCCGAGGTTGGCGGTGCGGCTGAAGATCACCTCGCTACGTCCTGGGACTCGCCACGGATTAGAGACAGGGCCCTTACCGGTTTCGCCCGGGATCAAGGGCTCGGGCGTACCGCCGCCAGCCGGGACGCGAAAGATAGTGGGACCGGCGGCAAAGAGAATCTCGTCGCCTGTCCAACTGGCGCCGGCCGGTGGCAAGGTATCGCAGACCGGGACCGGCGCGCCGCCCGTCACTGCCACCTTCCAGATCTTCGCGTTCATGTAGAACCCGATCCACTGGCTGTCCGAAGAGAAGAACGGCTCGCGCGGATCGCGCACGCCGGAAACCGTGACAGGATTGAGTTGATCGACGGCGCGCACGAAGAGTTCCCCATTGGCGACGTAGGCGATTCGCGCGCCATCCGGCGAAATGGCAAGCACCCGGTTCGTCAGCCGGGTGTACGTTTGGTCCTTGGCCAGGGTGATCGAGAACCGGGCCGAGATGGTCCGCGGCGGAACTGGTGCGGGCTTGAGCATCCACGCGCCGACCGCAGCGACGCCGGCGAGTAACAGGGCGCCGACGGCCATGCGCCAGTCCATGCGCGGCCGCGCTGCCACGGGGCCAGGCGCGGCGACTGCGGGCCGCCCGCTCATCGTCTGGGGATTGCTCAGGAGCAGGCGCGCTTCGCCGATATCGCGCAGACGCTGTTTGGGATCGCGCTCGAGGCATCGCTGCACCAGGGTGACGAGCGCTGGCGGTGTGCCGGCGGGCAGCGCCGTCCACTCCGGATTCTTCATCAACACCGCCGCGAGCGTCGTCGAAATGTCCTCGCCCTCAAACGCGCGGCGGCCGGTCAGCATTTCGTAGAGCACGACGCCAAAGGCCCAGATGTCCGCGCGGCGATCAACCGCCTTACCCTTGGCCTGCTCGGGCGACATGTAGGCGGCCGTGCCGATGATCATGCCCATCTGGGTCGCCCGAGCCGTGAGGGTGGGCGAATTGTTGGAGTCCTGGGGTCCCGCGGTCCCGGAGTCCATCGCCTTAGCGAGGCCGAAGTCGAGCACCTTGACCGTGCCATCGGTGCGCACCTTGATGTTCGCGGGCTTCAGATCGCGATGGATGATGCCCTGTTCGTGGGCCGCCTCGAGCGCATCGGCGATCTGTCGCGCGATGGGCAGAACGTCGGCGAGTGGCATCCCCCCGAGCTGAAGCCCGGGGGCTCCGGACTCATGGAGGGCCGGGGCTTTAGCCCCGGCCGCAATCAACGCCGACAGATCCTCGCCCTCGACCAGCTCCATGATCAGGGCCCGGACGCTGGATCCTGGACTCTGGACGCTGGACTCTTCTATCCCGTAAATGGCCGCGATGTTCGGGTGGTTGAGGGCGGCCAGCGCCTT
Source organism: Acidobacteriota bacterium (assembly GCA_009694745.1). GTDB lineage: Bacteria > Acidobacteriota > Vicinamibacteria > Vicinamibacterales > SCN-69-37 > SYFT01. The sequence goes on along the minus strand of SHUF01000001.1, from coordinate 110,242 downwards.
GGCTTCGCGTTCGAAGCGCGCCAGGCGCTCGGGGTCCTGCGCGAAGAGTTCGGGCAGGATCTTGATCGCCACATCGCGGTCGAGGCGGGCGTCGCGCGCCCTGTAGACCTCGCCCATGCCGCCGGCGCCCAGGGGCGCGACGATTTCATAGGGACCGACGCGCGTACCGGGGGCCAGGCTCATCGACGGTGGCGATTATACCTGCTCGGTCGCCATCCGTGGGCCTGACGGCCTGTCGGTGAGGTGTGAATGGTCCCGAGAGAGATTAGACTGTCCGGGCCCAGGAGGTTCCCATGCACTTGCTCCGCGTACTCGTTGCCGTCAGCGTGTTTTCCGCATCCTTCGCGACCGTCCCCAATGCCGCCCAGGCGCCCGCGAAGAAGTTTCTCGACAAGTCCACGTTCTTCGACATGGAGTCGGTGTCCAACCCCCGCATCTCGCCCGATGGTACGACGGTGCTGTTCTCGCGAGGCTTCGTGGACATCATGCGCGACCAGGGCGCGTCGAACCTGTGGGTGGTGGGCGTGGATGGGTCGCGCCTTCGGCAGCTGACCGACGGCGCGTGGAATGACTCGGCGCCAGTCTGGTCGCCCGACGGCAAGCGTCTCGCGTTCCTGTCCAACCGGTCCGGATCGACGCAGTTGCACGTGATGTGGGTCGATACCCGCGACACGCTGCAGTTGACCCGGTTTGATCGCGCACCCAGCGGCGTGGAGTGGTCGCCTGACAGCTCGCAGATCGCGTTCACCGCGTTTCTTCCGGACGAAACCCCGGTGCTTCCTGTGCGTCTCCCCCCGGTGCCGCGCGGTGCCCAGCTCGCCCGCGGAGCCGTCGTCGTGGACCGCCCGTCGTGGGCGGCAGACGGCTCGGGGCCTACGGTCAAGGGCTACACACATATTTTCACCGTGGACGCCACCGTTGGCGGCACGCCGCGGCAGGTGACGTCGGGCCACTACAACCACAGCGGGCCGTCGTGGTCGGCAGATGGAAAGACGATGTTCGTGGCGGGGGTGCGGAAGCCCGATGCCGAGTACTTGCGGGGAGATTTGGAGGTGTACGCGATCAACCTGTCGTCGCTCGACGTCAGGCAGCTGACCGACCGCCGCGGCCCGGATGGATCGCCGCTCGCGTCACCCGACGGCACATGGATTGCCTACACGGGCTTTGACCAGCAGAACTTCACGAGCCATCTGTCGAGCCTCTACATCATGGACACGGACGGGAAACGGCAGCGGCTGTGGGCCGGCGGGCTGCCGAGTTCACCCTCCAACGTGCAGTGGGCGCCGGACGGGTCTGGCGTCTATTACTCGATGCAGGAGCTCGGCGAGGAGAACACGTACTTTGTCGCCGCCGATCTCGGCGTGCCGCCAAAGCGGATCACGGCAGGTAAACATGTGCTGACGTCGGTGTCGATCGCGAACAACGGTATCGCCGCCGCGGTGCGCGGGCATGTCACCGAGCCTGGCGTGCTTGTGTCCTTTCCAATGACAAAGCCTGCCGACATGAAGGTGCTCGTCGACGTCAACAAGGATGTGCTTGGTGATCGGGTGATTGCCGGCGCCGAGGAAGTGTGGGCGACGTCAAAAGACGGCCTCAAGGTGCAGGGCTGGTTGATGAAACCCGCGAACTTCGATCCTGCGAAGAAATACCCGATGCTCCTGTGGATTCATGGTGGACCGTGGAGCATGTACTCGGTCGGGTGGAACTGGGCCTATCAGAATTTTGCGGCCAACGGCTACGCCGTGTTGTGGACCAACCCACGCGGCTCGACGGGCTATGGCCAGAACTTCGTCAACGGGATTCAGCACAGTTACCCTGGCAAGGATTATGACGACCTGATGGCCAGCGTCGATGCCGCGGTGGCGAAGGGCTGGATCGACTCGTCGAACCTGTTCGTGACCGGTGGCTCGGGCGGCGGCGTGCTGACCGCGTGGATCGTCGGCCACACCACTCGCTTCCGCGCGGCCGCGTCCATGCGTCCCGTCATCAACTGGCACTCCTTTGTCGGGACCACCGATGGCGTGAGCTGGTACAACCAGTTCCAGAAGTACCCCTGGGAAGACCCGATGGAATACGCCGTGCGGTCGCCGCTGCACTACGTGGCCAATGTCACGACGCCGACGATGGTGATGACGGGGGAAGCCGATTTACGCACGCCCATGGCGCAGAGCGAGGAGTACTACCGGGCGCTCAAGATGCTGCGGAAGGCCGACACAATACTCGTGCGCATGCCCGACGAGTTCCACGGCTGGCGCCGGCCGTCTCACCAACTGCTCCAGCAGCTGTATCTGATGGCCTGGTTCGAGAAGCACCGCACGCCGGAGAGCAAGAGTGCGGTGCCGGTGATGGAGCGCTGACGACTCAGGGCGCCAGACGAGTGACGCAGCACGTCTCAAAACGCTCTAGAATCCGGGCATGAAGACACGCTTGGTTTTTACACTCTGCGTCCTGGGGCTTTACCCCTTCGGCTCCGTTGACGGCCGCGGCGGGCCAGTCGCCGTCGTGCAGTCGCCGTTCACGGTCGGCTCAGTCAGCGCGGCACCGGGGACCACGGTCTCGGGCACGCTCGATGTGGCGGCGCTTGGGGGAGACACCGGCACCAACATTCCGTTCACCATCATTCACGGCGCCATAAGCGGCCCCGTGCTCGCGCTGGTCGCGGGAACACACGGCATGGAGTACGTGCCCATCATCGCGCTCCAGCGGATGCGCACGGCGATCAATCCCAGGACCCTGCGTGGCACCGTGATCCTCGTCCATGTGGCGAACATGCCGTCGTTCCTCGGCAGGACGATCTACTACTCTCCGGCTGACGGCAAGAATCTCAACCGTGTCTTTCCCGGCCGCGCCGTCGGCACGCTCTCGGAACGCATCGCCGAGACGCTGACGCGCGAGGTCATCACGCGCGCGACGCATGTGATTGATCTTCACTGTGGCGACGGGAATGAGTCGCTCTCGCCTTACTCGTACTGGATTACCACCGGCCCGGCCGGCGTGGCGGACGAGAGCCGCGCCCTTGCCCTCGCCTTCGGCCTCGATCACATCGTCGTGGACCGGGAACGCCCGACGGACCAGGCGGCTTCGGTGTATCTGTCGAACACAGCGATCACCAGAGGGAAACCCGCGCTGACCACAGAGACAGGCGGCATGGCGGTGGTGGACGATGGGGCCATTGCCCTGGTGGAGCGAGGCGTCGCCGGAGTGCTGCGACACCTGAAGATGCGGACCGACGGGCCCGCGCCAACGGGGTCGCCGGTGTTCATCGGACGCAACGAAGTGATTCGGGCGGGCGTGACCGGGATCTTCTATCCCGCAGTGGAGCGCGGCCGGACGGTGGCCAAAGGATCGCGCATCGGCCACATTACGGATTTTCACGGCCGCGTCCTCGAAGAAGTGGTGGCGGCCTTCGACGGCGAGATTCTCTACATCGTTGGGACGCCGCCGGTCACCAAGGGCGAGCCAGTGGCGATGGTCGGGGCGAGGCAGTAGGACTCGAAGACCCTCGTCGCGGCGCCAGGAGAGGTGGCGCAGACCGCTTCACACTACTCACCGGCGTCGCGGGTCAGGCCTTCAGGAAGCTCTTCAGCATCCAGATGGTCTTCTGGTGAAGGGTAATCCGACCGATCATCAGGTCCTGGCTCTCCGCGTCACCGGCCTCGCCGGCAACATCGCGCGCGCGCTCGGCATCCGACACCACTTTCCCGCTCGCGGCGATGAGTGCACGGACATAATCCTCCTGCACCAGCGGCGATACGAACTCCTTCATCTGCGCGGCCTTGGCCAGCGTCCCGAGGCCGCCGATTGCGTAGGCGTCGAGCGCACGGATGCGCTCGGCAATCTCATCGATCGCGATAAAGAGCTCTTCGTACTGCGTCTGAAATGCGGTGTGCAGCGCGAAGAACCCAGGCCCCTCCACGTTCCAATGGGCCAGGTGGGTGAGCGACAGCAGAGCGTAGGAATCGGCGAGCACCTGGTTCAAGCTGTCAGTCAGCCGGGTGTTCGTTGACGGGCGGATCACACGTGGTTTCTTCATGTTGGCCTTTGGAAATACTGTCGTCCATTCAATCGAACGCGGCAGCCAGCGCGAGCGCGATGACGCTTCGCGTCGTCCACCCCGCCGTCCGAACCCAGTTCGTGCGCGTCAGCCGCGCGTGGGCCGCCGCATCGAACCCCGCTTCGAGCCGGCGATGCGCTGCCACTTGCCAGATGCCGGTACTGATCCAAATGACCCCAACCAGGGCCAGTCCGGTCCAGGCCAGCCATCCGCCCACGACCCAGACGATCGCAACGGCGGAGGCCAGTTCTGCCAGCATCGGACCCGCGACGACCCAGCCAGTCCGCCGGACATGCTCCCGTTCGTACTCGGAGAACTCGGGCTGCCCGACGCGCGAGAACAGCGGGTAGTGCACGATCTGCACGAACCAGATCACCCCCGTCATGTACAGTGTTGCCGCCGCGTGCGCAAACAGGAGCCAGGTGCGCGCCTCGGCGACCGTCTGTCCAAACGCTTGGGTCACATCAGGAATACTACCCCGGGCCGGTGGGCTTGCTGGTCGTGGACCCGGCGGGGACCCCCCTGGGGTCTTACGGGACGCTCTCGCAGGAGAACAACGGCGGGTTTGCCTCGGTGCGGTCAATGATTTCGTCAGGACCGACCTTTGTTCCTGTTGCCAAGCTCAGGCGAGGCCTGATGATAGTGGCCATGACCTCGTTTATTGTCCCGGCCCATAACGAAGCGGCCGTGCTCGCGGCCACGCTGGACGCGCTTCACGCCGCCGGCCGGGCCCTAGACGAACCCTACGAACTGGTTGTGGCCGACGATGGGTCCACCGATGAGACGGCGGCGATCGCGCTGAGGCATGGCGCGAAGGTGGTGACCGTCGCGCATCGGCAGATTGCGGCCACCCGAAATTCAGGCGCCCGGGAGTCGAGCGGTGAGTTCCTCATCTTCGTGGATGCGGACACGATCGTGAACGTCGCGGTCGTCCGGGCCGCCATTGAGGCTCTCCGACATGGCGCGGCCGGCGGCGGCGCCGGCGTGACATTTGACGGGGTGGTGCCGCTTTACGCGAAGGTGATGACGGCGGCCCTGGTGCTGGCGTTTCGCGCCACAGGCCTGGCTGCCGGCTGTTTCGTGTTCTGCACGCGCCGCGCCTTCGAGGCGGTTGGTGGTTTCGACGAAAGGTACTTTGGCGGCGAGGAAATCATCCTGAGCCGGGCGTTGAAGAGGCAGGGCCGGTTCGTGGTCCTGACGCAGTCCGTGCTGACGTCGGGCCGCAAGCTGCGCACGCACTCTGCGCGTGAAATGTGGGGCGGCGTGGCGCGTGTGGCGATGCGCGGACCACGGGGCGTCAGACAGCGCGAGGGCATGGACCTCTGGTATGCCCCGCGCCGCAAGGACCCCGGCTGATGATCACCCACGGTCCTCGGCGCGCTGGTGTCGCTGTCCGCACCTGGGATATGGTTTACCCCGCTCAATCACTATTGATGCGTTGCGGAGGCAAGAAGGAATGCAGGCAATTCCGGTGTCAGGGGTCAGGCGCGGGTTCGGTCAGACGGCACGGCGCGATCGTTGGTGGACCACTCCAGCACTCATCTTCGTCGGGTTCTCGCTATTCATTGTGTATGCCACGTGGGCCGCGTTCCAGAACGCGCACTACACGTTTGGCCCCTACCTCTCGCCGTTTTATTCGCCTGAAATTTTCGGCGCCTCGCCGCATGCCTGGTTCGGGCCAAAACCCGACTGGTGGCCGGGGCTGCTGCCGTTCTCTCCGGCGCTGATCATCTTGCCGTTTCCGGGTCTGTTCCGGTTCACGTGTTATTACTACCGCGGCGCCTATTACAAATCTTTCTGGGCCGACCCGCCGGCGTGCGCGGTGGGCGAGCCGCGCAAGGGTTATCGGGGCGAGCACTCGTTTCCACTCATCCTCCAGAATTTCCACCGCTACTTCATGTGGGTGGCCATCGTGTTCATCGCGTTACTCGCGTGGGACGTGTGGCTGGCGATGTGGTTCACGGACTCCGTGACCGGGCAGGTGCAGTTCGGCATGGGCGTAGGCACGCTCGTGCTCGCCGTCAACGTGGTGCTGCTGGCCTGCTACACCTGGGGCTGTCACGTGTTGCGCCATGTGGTGGGCGGCCGGCTGAACGAAGTGTCCAAGTCCCCCGTCTGCGATTTTGCCTACGAGTGCGTCAGCAGCCTCAACGGACGGCATCAGCTCTTTGCCTGGTGCAGTCTGTTTTCGGTGATGTCCTCGGACCTGTATGTGCGCCTGTGTTCCATGGGCGTCATCACCGATCTGAAGATTTTCTGATGTCGGCGCTGAATACGTTTTCCTACGATGTGCTTGTGATCGGTGCCGGCGGCGCCGGCTTGCGTGCGGCGATTGAAGCCGCCGGACAGGGCGTCTCGGTGGGCCTCATCTGCAAGTCGCTGCTCGGCAAGGCCCACACCGTGATGGCCGAAGGCGGCATGGCCGCAGCCATGGGCAACGTGGACGACCGCGACAACTGGCAAGTGCATTTCGCCGACACCATGCGCGGCGGCCAGTACGTGAACAACTGGCGCATGGCGGAACTGCACGCCAGGGAAGCGCCCGACCGCGTACGTGAACTCGAAGCGTGGGGCGCGGTGTTTGACCGCACGCCCGACGGCAAGATCCTGCAGCGCAACTTCGGCGGCCATCGGTACCCCAGGTTGGCCCACGTGGGCGACCGCACAGGTCTTGAACTGATCCGTACCCTGCAGGACCACACGGTCTATCTGGGCGTCACCGTCCACATGGAGCACACGGTCATCGATCTGTTGATGGACGAGGGCCGTGTCGCAGGCGCGCTGGCCTACGACCGCGAGCGGGGCCGGTTCCACGTGTTCTCAGCCAAGGCCGTCATCCTGGCCACTGGTGGTGTGGGCCGGACCTATCGCGTCACGAGCAACAGTTGGGAAGGCACGGGCGACGGCCACGGACTGGCGTATCGCGCCGGTGCAGAACTCATCGACATGGAGTTTGTGCAGTTCCATCCCACCGGCATGGTCTGGCCGCCCAGCGTCAAAGGTATTCTCGTCACCGAGGGCGTGCGGGGTGAAGGCGGCGTGTTGAAGAACAGCGAAGGGAACCGCTTCATGTTCGGTGACATTCCCGACAACTACAAACCCCAGACGGCTGCCGACGCGGAAGAAGGCTGGCGGTACACCCAGGGCGACAAGTCCGCCCGCCGGCCGCCCGAGCTGCTCACGCGCGACCATGTGGCCCGCTGCATCATGCGCGAAGTCAAAGCTGGGCGCGGCTCTCCACACGGCGGTGTGTACCTGGACATCGCGTGGATCAAAGAGAAGATCGCGAACGCGCCCGAACATATCAAGCGCAAGCTGCCGAGCATGTATCACCAGTTCAAGGAACTGGCCGACCTCGACATCACGAAAGAACCGATGGAGGTGGGACCCACCACGCACTACATCATGGGGGGCATCCGAGTGAACGCCGACACGCAGGAGTCCACCGTGCCGGGTCTGTTCGCCGCCGGCGAGTGCGCGGCCGGCATCAATGGGGCCAACCGGCTGGGCGGCAACTCGCTGTCGGACTTGATCGTCTTCGGCAAGCGGGCAGGCGAATACGCCGCCGCGTACGCGAAGAAGCGATCGGCGCCGACGCTCGACACGAAGGCAATCGACGCAGGCATGCAGGAGTCGCTCAAGCCATTCGATCGCGGCCACGCCTCGGGCAACCCCTACACGGTGCAATCGGATTTGCAGGACACCATGCAGGACCTCGTCGGCATCGTCCGCCTCGAGCACGAAATGCAGGACGCGCTGACCCGCCTGGCAGCCCTGAACGCGCGGGCCGCGACCGCGGGCGTTGATGGCCACCGCGAGTACCACTCGGGCTGGCATACCTGCCTGGACCTGCGGAATCTTCTGGCGGTTTCTGAAGCCATCACACGGTCGGCGATTGAGCGCAAGGAAAGCCGGGGCGGGCACTACCGCGACGACTACCCCGACAAGGACCCGGCGTACAGCCAGTTCAACGTCGCAGTCACGCAGGACGCCAACGGAGCGATGCGGGTCTCGAGAAATCCTATTCCGGAAATGCCGGCAGAACTCAAGCAGGTCATTGAGGATCAAAAACAATAATGGCGCAGGCGACCTTTCGAATCTGGCGTGGCGGCTCCGATGGTGCCGGGGCGTTCGTGGACTACACGACCGATGTCTCGGAGGGCATGGTGGTGCTCGACGCCGTGCATCGGGTGCAGGCCGACCAGGCCCCCGACATGGCGTGCCGGTGGAACTGCAAGGCCGGCAAGTGCGGATCGTGTTCGGCCGAGATCAACGGCAACCCGAAGCTCATGTGCATGACGCGGCTCAACACGCTGGACCTGACCGAACCTGTCACCGTGGAGCCGATGCGCGCCTTCCCGCTGATCAAAGACCTGGTCACCGACGTCTCATGGAACTTCCGCGTCAAGCCCGGGATCAAAAAATTCAAGCCCCGCAAGCCCGACGCCGCCGACGGCACCTGGCGGATGTCGCAGCGTGACATCGATCGTGTGCAGGAGTTCCGCAAGTGCATCGAGTGTTTCCTGTGCCAGGACGTCTGTCACGTGGTGCGCGAGCACAAGAAGAACGACGAGGGCTTTATCGGTCCGCGCTATTTCGTGTACTCCGCCGCGCTGGAGATGCACCCGCTCGATACCGAAGAACGTCTGCGCGATCTGAAAGACACCCAGGGCCTGGGCTACTGCAACATCACCAAGTGCTGCACAAATGTGTGTCCGGAACACATCCATATCACCGACAATGCGATCATCCCGCTCAAGGAGCGCGTGGTGGACCGGTTCTACGACCCGGTCACCAGACTCCTGAGGGTATTGAGGTCGTAACCATGTTCGAGCTGAAACCCCTGTCAGCCGCAGCGGCGCCGGCCGCCCTCGCCAAGGCAGAGCGCTACCGGCTGCTCAACGAGCCCGAGCAATGCCAGAGCATCTGTGAAGACGTGCTCCGGGCCGATCCCGGCAACCACGCCGCCAGCGTAATGCTCATCCTGGCCATCACCGACACCTTTCCCACCACCACCCACGGCGCCGCCCGCGCCATGGAGTTGGTGGCAGCCCTGCCATCCGAGTACGACCGTTCCTACTACTCGGGCCTTGTGGCCGAGCGGCGGGCGCGCGCGCTCCTGTCACACGGCGGCATGGGACGCCGCGGCGCCACCCCATGGCTCCACCAGGCGATGGCGGACTACGAACGCGCCGATGGACTCCGCCCAGCAGACAATGACGACGCCCGATTGAGGTGGAACGCCTGCGCGCGTGTGTTCAACGCCCACCCCGACCTGCTGGCCGAAGACGACCAACCAAACGCGCCCATCATGCTCGAATAACGTCATTGGGACCCGCGCCGGCCCGGACGCTGCCGCCACTTCTTTCGGCTCGGCGGCCTGTTCGGAACGGCGCACTTCTTGCAACTGCTTCCGTTTCCATCATGCGTCGCATCGCTTTCGCCGGAATACTCATCGCCCTCATCGGCGTGTCCGCGCACCTGGCGGCACAGGCGCCGGCGCAACCGGTGCTACGTTGGGGTGGCGACCCGGCGGGCGGCGCCCCCTTCGTCCAGGCCGACTCGCGCAATCCGAATCGCCTTGTCGGCTTCGACGTCGACATCGCCGCGCTCATCGCGAGTGAACTTGGCCGGCGACCTGAGTTTGTGCAGATCACGTTTCAGTCGCTGGACCAGTCGGCCCTGCGCGGCGACTTCGACATCGGCCTGAGCGGCATTGAGAACACGCCCGCACGACGCCAGATGGTGCCCACGAGCATTCCGTACTACGAGTTCAAGGAAGTGCTCACGGTGCGCGCGGCTGATCGCGACCGCTTCAAGTCCCTGGCCGACCTCGCGGGCCGTAAGGTGGCCACGCTCTCGGGCACGATCGCCGCCGATATTCTCGGCCGCACCGCCGGCGTGACGTCCACACCGTACGACGATGATGTGCATCCGTACAGCGATTTGGCGATCGGGCGCGTGGACGCGGTGCTGCTGGACCATCTGCTGGCCGACCGCGCGGTGCGGCGTGAGAAAGGCCTGTACACCCACCCTGCGGCGGTAGCCACCAGTCAGTACGTGGTGATCGTGTCGCCAAAAGACCCCGCGATGCTCGACCGGGTCAACGGCATCCTTCGCAGCGCCATGCGAGACGGTCGCCTCGAAGCGATTCTGCGCAAACAACCGGGCGTGTGGAATGACGAGCAGCCGAGGTTGTTCCAGGCGATGACGGGCTCGAACACCCAGCAGGAGGAGACCAGTGCACGGGCGTCCTGGTTCGAGACGACGCGCGCGTTTTTTCCGAAGCTGCTGAGGGCGGCATGGACCACACTGTGGCTGTCGTGCTTGGCGATGGTTGGCGCGGTGGTCGTAGGCATCGGCATCGCGGTGGGCCGCGTGTACGGCAGCCGCTCCACGCGGCTCGTGCTCACCACGTATGTGGAGATCATGCGCGGCACGCCCATCCTCCTGCAGCTGTTCGTGATCTATTACGGGATCGCCAGCGTCATCACACTCGACGCCTACATCGCCGCGGTGCTCGGCCTGGGCCTCAATTACGCGGCGTACGAGAGTGAAATCTACCGGAGCGCACTTGAAGCGGTGTCGAAGAATCAGCTCGACGCCGCCCGCGTGCTGGGCCTGACCGAAGGCCAGGTCCTGCGCCTGGTGCGTACCCCTCAGGCGTTGCGCACCGCTCTGGCGCCCATGACCAACGACTTTGTCGCGTTGCTCAAAGACTCCTCCCTCGTCTCGGTCATTGCCGTGCCTGAGCTGGCCAAACAAACACAAATCTTCGCCACCAATATGGGCAGCTGGATCATCCCTGGCCTGATGTGCGCGACCCTCTATCTCGCGATGTCGCTACCCGTGGCCTACGTCGCCCGTCGTCTTGAAGCGCGTTGGAAGGCGCCGACCACCGCATGAGCACCGTCCTTCAGGTGCGCGGACTTCGGCTGCGGCGCGGTACTCGCGACGTCCTCGCGGGCGTGGACTTTGAGGCGGCCCGAGGTGAGTTGCTGGTGCTGATGGGTCTATCTGGCGCCGGCAAGAGTACCGTGCTGCGCGCCATTGCCGGCCTCGAAAGACTTGATGGCGGCGAGATTCATATCAACGGCGTCGAACTCACGGCCGGTCGCCGTTCAGCGTCACCGGCCGCGCTCCGACGGAAGATCGGCATGGTCTTCCAGTCGCACTCCCTCTTCGAGCACTTGACGGCACTCGAAAATGTGTGCCTCGCGCAAGTGCACGTGCTTCGGCTGCCTCGCACAGAAGCCGTGGCGCGCGCGCGAGAACTTCTCGATCAACTGGGCGTGGGCGAGCGCGCGGACGCGCTCCCACGGGAACTGTCGGGCGGCGAGTCGCAGCGCGTGGCGATTGCCCGGTCTCTCGCCATGGATCCGGCGCTGCTGCTGCTCGATGAACCGACGGCGTCCCTCGACCCGGCGCGCCGGAACGAGCTGGGCGTGAGCCTGCGCCGCCTCGCGGCCACCGGCCGCGCGCTCGTGCTCACTTCGCATGACGACGATTTTGTGCGTGAGCATGCGACTCGGCTCGTGATTCTCGCCGAGGGCCGTGTGGTGGAAGCCGGCGAGCCGCGCAAGGTGCTGGACTCACCCCTGCATCCCGCGACCCGCGCGCTGCTTCAACGACCTGCATCTTAATCGGCCGGCTTCCGCAACAGAGGCATTGGGCCAATACTACGCCAGGGTTAGAGGAACCGCGCGTCAGCCGGCAGCGTCTGATATCACGGAGGCATTTTGATGAAAACGGTTCTACTCGTGCTCGCGTTGGTGTTTGGCACGGCCGGCCAGGCCGCTCAGGATGATGTCAAAAAGGAACTCGACAGATTGCAGGGCAATTGGCAGGTCACGTCCTTCAACGGCGAGGCCGTGCCGGCAGAGGCCCAGTTTTTCCTGACGTTCAAGGCTGACAAGTACGAACAGTGGGTCAACGGGTCGGTGGACGAGCGCGGGTCAGTCAAACTCGGTGTGGCCTCGAAGCCCAAGGCGATCGATCTCGTCATTGCCGAAGGCAACGACGCCGGCAAAACGCAACTGGGCGTCTACGAGATCGAAGGCGACACCGCCAGCGTGACGCTTGCGATTCCCGGCGAAACCGGCCGTCCGTCAGCCCTGACCCAGGGCCCGCTGCACGTGGTTCTGAAGAAGGTGAAGTAGCGACAGTCAGGCCCCGTTATCGGGCGACCGCCGCGCTGTTGTGGCGATTGTGCGACGCAGCGCGGAGCACCCCCGTTTTCGGGTCACGGCTGATGGCGACCCAGAGTCCTTCTCCACCGAACCGCACGTCACTCGGATCCACTTCCCGGTACTGGTAGCCAACCGCGTCGAGGACTGACAGCGGGAATCGCCCCTTCGGCACACGGAAGGTTAACTGGCCGGTCTTCAAGTCTGTCTCGGGGAGCAGGAAGTCAGCAGTGTTGATGGCGGCGTCCACCGTCATGCCGAAGTGCATGATGTTGGCCAGCGCCTGGAAGGTGCGCTGGTGCAGGCCGGAGCCCATTGAGGCGAAGCCGAGCACCGGCGCACCGTCCTTGAAGAGGATGCCCGTCTCCGTTGGCGCCGGCAGCCGCGAGCCGGGCGGTATCCGGGCGATGGCGGCTTGCTGGAATGATCCCGGATCGCCGATCGAGATGCCGTCGATGTTGATCGCCGTGCGTCCCCAATCCACACAGTTGATGCTCTGCGTAATCGCCGCGATGTTGCCGTCCTTGTCGATCACCACCACATCGTCTGAGTGATGGCCCTCGGGTGCCTTCCAGCGGAGCGGGCTGGCGCCGGCCTCGATCCGTTTCCACAGGTCCTCAGCGAACGCCGCTGACGTGCGTGATGCCGGTGAGAAATCGAGGCCGGGGTAGATCTGAGCCTTGAGTGTCTGCGGCAGGTAACCCAGGGCGTTGACCTGGCTGACGGTGAGGGCCTTCTTCAGCGCCGCGCCGGACTTCGTCCAGTGCGGTCCCGTGCCGAGGCCCGCGGCCACCGCCAGGCGCTGTGCTTCGATCAGGTTCACGCCGCCGTCGTTGGGCGGGCTGTTGGTGTAGATCCGATAGGCGCCGAAGTCCGCCACGAGCGGCTCGTCCCAAGTGACGTCGTACGCGGCGAGGTCGTCAAGTGTCATGGCGCCACCGTCGGCCTGCACGGCGGCGACAAGTGCTTTGGCCCACGCGCCCTTGTAGATGTAGTCGGTGCCTTCTGCGGCGACCGCCCGAAGTGTGGCTGCCAGTGCCGGTTGCTTGAATGTGTCTCCCGCCCGGTACGCCGAGCCGTCGGGCTTCAGGAAGATCGCGCGGGTGGCAGGGAGGCGCGCCAGGTCTTCGCGCCGGAACTCGAACTTGCCGGCGAGATGCCGGGTGACGGGCATGCCGCGATCGGCAATGTGAATCGCCGAGTCGAAGATGCGCGCGAAGGGGAGCTTGCCGAACCTGGCGTGAGCGGCGCCCACGCCCTTCATGAATCCGCCCACCAGCGCGGTGCGGCCGCTCACGGCGGTACCGCGCAAGCCTTCGGGCGATGCCATGTTGATGCTGCCGGGAATGGTGGCCGCACTTGTCTCGCCGCGCACGGTGTTCCACTCGGCGTTCATCGTGTAGACCTTGCCGGAGGCGGCGTCGTAGTAGACGAGCGACATGATGCCGAAGTAGCTGATCGGCGCGCCGGCAGTGACGGCCACTTGGGTCACGGCGGCCGTCATGGCGGCATCGATCGCGTTGCCGCCGCGCGCCAGCGCTTCAAGTCCGGCGCGTGCGGCAATGCCGTTGTAGGCCACGGTCACCGCGCCGTTGCGGCCTGTGGCGACCGAGGCCGTGGTGCGGTCCACATTCTGCGCCGCGATGAACCGCTCGTACTCACCCTTCGGCCACACGGCCGGTGAGATGTCTGTCGCGCGCGCGGGCGCTTGTGCACTTGTCGAGACAACTGACAGCACCGATGCGAGCCAGATCACACGCCACTTCATAGAGCCTCCGGTGGCGCATCATACCGCGACGGCCGATGGTTCTGGTGAATGCGGCACGGCGTATACTGGCCCTCGCTCTTAGCAAGGAGGTCCGCGATGAAGGCAAAGACCGTCGTGTTTGGTGTCGTGTTGTTGGCGCTGGGCGTGAGCGTCCGGGTGGCGGAACAGGCGCGACCCGAGGTCGTGATGGCGCGCGCGGCCGGCACCTTCCTTGGTACCCTCGACGCCGCACAACGCGCGAAGGTGGAGTTCCCGTTTGATTCCGAGGAACGGTTCAACTGGCACTTCATTCCGCGCGTGCGCAAAGGGCTACCGCTGGCCGAGATGACGCCGGCGCAGCGCGAGGCCGCCGTGGCGCTGCTCAAGACCGGCCTGAGCGTGTCCGGCTTCTCACGCGCCGAAGCCATACGCGGTCTCGAATTGGTGCTGCGTGCGATGGAGAACCGCAACTCGCGCGACCCGGAGCAGTACTTCTTCTCGATATTCGGGCAGCCCAATGGCGCGGCGTGGGGCTGGCGGTACGAAGGCCACCACCTGGCGCAGAACTGGACAGTGGTGGCGGGCAAGGCGGTGGCGACGAGCCCGGCGTTTCTGGGCTCGAATCCGGCTGTTGTGATGGATGGGCCGATGAAGGGCACGCGCGCGCTGGCAGTGGAGGCAGACCTGGGCTGGGCGATGCTTGACGGTCTTCAGGGGCACTCGCGTGAGATGGCGATTGTCTCCGGTGCCGTGCCCGCGGACATCGTCACCGGTAATTCGCGCAAGGCGGCCATCCTCGAAAGTGTCGGCCTGAGCGCCCGCGAGATGAGCGCGAAGGAGCAGGGGCTGCTCATGAGCCTGATTGAGGCGCACGCCTCTGTGCAGCAACCGGCGCTCGCGGCCGCGCGGTTGGCGGCGATTAAGGCCGGCGGGTTCGATAATGTCCGATTTGCCTGGATTGGCGCGACGACACGCGCGGCGGGCGCCGCGCACTATTACCGCATCCAGGGTCCGACGTTCCTGATCGAGTACGACAACACACAAAACAACGCCAACCACCAACACATCGTCTGGCGCGATTTCAGTGGCGATTTCGGTGACGACCTCCTGGCGAAACACTACGCGGCGGACCCGCATGGGGCCATCCGCTAGCGTGCAGGCAGCTGGCCCGTGAGCTGCCAGTGAATCAGTGACATCGGGATCAACCCCGCGCGGTTCAGTTCATCAAAGAACGTGCGGAGCGCGAAGCCATCGCCCAATTGCTGGGCGCGGTCTTTGATGAGTTCATCGATCAGCGCCTTGCCGGTCACGTAGCTTGTGCCGTATCCCGGCTGTCGCAGATAGAGCTGCTGTTCGAAGCCAAGCAGATCGAGGTCGGGCCGCATCCATCCGCGCGGTGTCCATTCCACCTGGAAGGCTTTGGCCTGCTTGATGTCGAACTCGTTGGCTTGTGCATACAGCGACGCGAGGCCGCGGGCGCAGCGTTGCGCGAGCATGATCCACACAATCTCGCGCGCCCGGGGGTTGTCGTCGTAATACCCGGCGTGCATGACCAGTTCCTCCATCGCGGTGGCCATGCCTTCCGAGCGGCTGTCCCAGACGTTGTAGAGCGTGGCGTTCCGGCGAATCACGCTCGGATGTGGCGCGGCTTTCATCCACGCGTGATCAAACCAGTGGTAGAAGTGCGTGAATAACGTGATGGGTTCGTAGTGGCTCGCGATGCCGAAGAAGTTGCGCGTGGCTTCGGGAGTGTACGAGCCCAGGTGTGCGCGCAGGGCCGGGTCCAGGTAGTCCTCGACGGTGAGCACATTTTTGTTTTTCAGCCACGCCATGTACTTCGTCACGGCCGCGTTGGCGCGCTGGGTGTATCCTTCCGGGCTCGACGCGGCCGTGAGCGGCGGAAGTCCGCGGTTCCGCTGTTCCTCAAGCTTCAGTGAGGCGTGGGCCCGCGCGAGTTCGCGCTTGAGCAGTACCACTTCGTCCTCCCACGACATCGGCACCAAGTGGACGTTGCGGAGGCTCCACGTGTAGTCCGCCTTATCGATGCCCGACGGTCCGGTCTTTGACGCCGCCTGCGACTCGAGCCACGAGACGAAGGACGTAGTGGCCGCGCTGGCATCTCGAATCGCCGCCTTGAGTTCGTCACCGGCCGTTGTGGTTCTGGCTGCGAGCGCTTTCAGGTCTTCCACCTGCTCCTGCATGGTGCCCATGCCGGTGATCCAGAGGTCGCGCGCATTGCCGGTGAGGTTGCGGCGGGCTTGTCGCAGCAGCGGCGGAACGCTGTGCAGCTCACGGGCCAGGCGTCCTTCGTCTTCGACGGAGAGCGGGAAGGTGTACGTCCACAGTTCAACGACGGCGTGGTGCGTGGGACCCTCGTGTGCCGGTGTGTCGCTTTGCGCCGTCCAAATCGATTGGTAGTACGCAGGGTCGCGTACCCACGGCTTGAGGACGCGGATGTAGAAGTCCATGCCGTTCATCTGCGCGCGCACCAGTTCATAGTCCACGCGCTGTTCGATGGGCCAGGCTTTGGCGTCGATGGCCGCCAGCCGGGACTGCCATGTCTTGAGGGCGGCGTGCCTCCGCGCGGTGGTCGCCACCGTATAGTCGGGCGCGCCCTCGAGGAGTGGCGGGCGCTCGAACGCCGACCAGTCGGTGAAGAGCGCCACGAGATCCTGGTAGCCGCGGGCCGGAGTGCGTTGCGCCAGGGTCGTGGCGCCACAGGCGATCACAACAGCCAGCGCCAGATTCACGGGGGATCGACGAGTCATAACGGCCTCCAAATACCCGCGCGATCATCGCACAGCCTGGCACAAAGCCCGCCGGAAGCTTGACAGACCCTCTGGCATGGCCATAATCGCTGCCGGAGCCACACACTGACTGACATCTTCCGCCAGGTCTACGACCCGGTCGCCGGCAGCGTGCTGCTGTCGGCGCTTGTCGCCTCACTCCCACCCCTGCTGCTCGCGGTCATGCTGGCCGTGCTCCGCGTCGCGCCATGGCGATCGGCCATCGTCGGCGCGGGTGCCGCGTTTGTGCTGGCCTGGCTCGTCTGGGGCATGCCCCTCTCGCTGACGCTGGCGGCCGCCACCCACGGCATGGCCTACGGCCTGTGGCCGATCTGCTGGATCGTCCTGAGCGCCGTCTTCTTCTATAACCTGTCGGTCGAGAGCGGCGACTTTGACGTCATTCGGCGATCGCTGGCGCGCCTCACGGGTGATCGTCGCATCCAGGTGTTGCTGGTGGCGTTCTGCTTCGGCGCGCTCATCGAAGGCATTGCCGGATTCGGCGCCCCGGTAGCCATCACCGCTGCGATGATGGCCGGCCTCGGTATCAATCCGATCATGGCGGCCGTGCTCGCCCTGCTGGCCAATACTGCGCCTGTGGCGTTTGGTTCGCTGGGCATTCCCGTCACTACGCTGGGCGGACTGCTGGCGCCGATGCTGGGCAGCGACACCCAGACCACCACCATGGCACTCTCAAAGATGGTGGGGCGGCAGCTTCCGTTCTTTTCACTGCTGATTCCCGCCTACCTGATCGTCATCTTCGCCGGATGGCGACGGATGACCGAAGTCTGGCCGGCCGTGTTTGTGGCGGGCCTGACCTTTGCGATCGGACAGTTTGTGGTCTCGAACTATGTCGGCCCTGAACTCACCGACACGCTGGCCGCACTCCTGTCACTGGCGTCGGTCGCCCTGCTCCTGAAGGTGTGGCGGCCAGCCGAGGATTACGCCGGTGGTGGCGCGCCTGCTGTGGCGCACGATGGCCCGCCAGACACCAGCCGCCGGGTCATGCGCGCGTACGCCACGTACGGCATCCTCGTGGTGACCGTGCTCATTGGTCAATCAGGCAACTTCGCCGGCATGTCGTCGGTGCCTCCGCCTGCGAACGTGACATCGCTGCTGCGGTGCGGACAGATCGGCAACCGGATGTGTCCCGATCCCTGGCTGGGTGAACCGGCGTCGGTCGATCCCCAGGGATTGCGGTTCCCTGTCTGGGAGTTCAGCTGGCCCGGCGCGTATCGGATGGAAGGTGGCAGGCCCTCGGCCGTGGTGCAGCGCGAAGTGCCCGTCGCGCCCAAGTCCAGTCCCTACCCGCTCACATATCGGCTCGATTTCCTGGCCACCGCGGGCACGCTCGTGTTCCTGGCGGCGCTGCTCGCCTTTGTCCCGATGTTCCTCTGCGGCATTCGCCCTCCTGCGCTGACACGCGCGTTCGGCCAGACTGTTCGACAGCTCCGTCTCCCCATCGTGACCATCGCCTTCATCCTGTCGATAGCTACTGTCATGAACTACTCGGGCATGACGTCGTCCATGGCGCTGGCGCTGGCGAAGACCGGGTGGTGGTTTCCGTTCTTCTCGGCCTGGCTTGGCATGATCGGCGTGTTCCTGACCGGTAGCGACACGGCGTCAAACACGCTCTTTGGGCCATTGCAGGCCACCACCGCCGGGGTCACCGGCGTTGATCCCATCCTGATGGGCGCCACGAACAGTTCCGCCGGCGTCATGGGCAAGATGATCAGTCCGCAGAATTTATCGGTGGGCGCGGCCGGCGTGGGCGCCGTGGGACGCGAAGGCGAGATTCTTCGCCGCGTGCTGGTGCATAGCTTGATCCTGACAACGCTGATGGGAATGCTCACGATGCTCCAAGCCTATGTGGTGCCCTGGATGGTGCCGACACTTACGCCATGACGCTCACAGCGCGGCTGACGCTCAAGGTCTTTGCGATCGTGCTCGTCACGATCGCTGTCGAGGCGTGGATGGGGCGATCGTGGTTCGGCCCCGCCGGCAGGTTTGGCTGGCTCGAGCTAGATATCTGGAGCAGCAGCCAGTCACAACGCGTATTTGATCCGTACACGTTCTCGCACATTCTTCACGGCGTCTTGTTCTACGCGCTGTTGTGGCTGGTGGCGAAGAAGCGCTCCACAGGCGCGCGGTTCATTGGCGCCGTGGCGCTTGAAGCGGTGTGGGAGATTCTTGAGAACTCCCCCATCATCATCGATCGGTACCGCGCCCCGATTCAGTAACGCAGGGGTGCTACCCTAGCGCCCTACATGGCTCCATCTCATTCTGCTGCTCCACACAGCCCCACTGAGGGGCTGGTCCGTGTCATGGGCACGTTCGGCCTCGCGGCCGCCATCGTGAACATCACGATCGGTGGCGGCATTTTCAGGCTGCCGGCGAACGTCGCCGGATCACTCGGAGCGGCCGCCCCAGTGGCCTATCTTGTTTGCGCCCTGGTGATGGGCCTGATCGTCTTGTGTATTGCCGATGCCGGCAGCCGCGTGTCGCTCACAGGCGGGCCGTATGCCTACGTCGGTACCGCCTTTGGCCCTTACGCCGGTTTCATTTCAGGGCTGTTGTTGTGGATGCTCGGCACGTTTGCGTGCGCCGCCGTGTCCACGGTGTTCGCCGGCAGTGTGGGACTCCTTGTGCCTGCGCTGAGCGGCCCGGCGATGAATGCGGCGGTGCTGGTGGGCGCTTACGCGTTCTGGACGTTCATCAATGTGCGTGGCGTGGGCCTGGCCGCGCGCCTGAACGGCGCGGCCACTGTGGCAAAGTTGCTGCCGCTCGTCCTGCTGGCCGTGGCAGGGCTGTTTTTCATCAACACCGACAATCTTGTGTGGACGACCGCGCCGGCCGCCGGGGACGTGGCCCGCACGTCGTTGCTGTTGATCTTCGCGTTCGCCGGCATCGAGTGCGCGCTCGTGCCGAGCGGCGAGGTGCGTGATACGGCGCGCACGGTTCCACGGGCCATTGCCCTCGCGATGATCGGCATCACCACGTTGTATCTGCTGCTGCAGGTTGTCTCGCAGGGCATTCTGGGGCCCGGACTGGCGCAGGCGACCGCGTCGCCGCTGGCCGACGCAGCGAATGCCTCGTTCGGCGGATGGGCCCGCACCATGCTTCTCGTGGGTGCTTCGGTGTCGATGTTTGGTCACCTGGGCGGGATGACGTTCGCGACGCCGCGCATGGTCTTTGCGTTCGCGCGCGATGGCTTCCTGCCCACGGTGTGTGCCGGCGTTCACCCGCGATTTCATTCACCGGCCGCGGCGGTCATCGCGCAATCGACCATCACGCTGGCACTGGCGCTGTCTGGCACATTTGAGCGGTTGGCGCTGCTCGCCAATGTGTCCGCGCTCGTGCTCTACCTGGGTTGCGCGCTGGCATCGTGGAAGCTGCGGTCGTCCGGCATTACCACCGAGGGCCAGACGCCCTTCCGCGTACCGTTCGCCGCCGTTCTCCCCTGGGTCACCTGTCTCGTGATCGCGTGGCTGCTGACAGGCCTCGCACAGCAGGAATGGCTCGCCTTCGGCGCGTGTGTGGCGGTCGGCTCCCTGCTGTACGTGGCCCGGTCGCGGCGTTAAACCCGCAGTCGCTGGTATCCTTTCCTGATGGCGAAGAACTACTGGCTGATGAAGTGTGAGCCCGCCGCGTACACCATCGCAGATCTCAAGCGGGATGGCCGCACGAGCTGGGAAGGCGTGCGCAACTACCAGGCGCGCAACTTCATGCGCGATCAGATGCAAGAAGGAGACGCGGTCCTGTTCTACGCGTCCAACGCCGATCCGTCAGGCGTCACCGGTCTGGCCACCATCGCCCGCGCCGGGTATCCCGATCACCTGTCCTGGAAAAAGGGCCACAAGTACTTCGACACCGCGAGTTCCGAAAGCAAACCCCTTTGGTACATGGTGGACATCGCGTTCGTGGAAGAGTTCGCTGGTACGGTGCCGCTTGAAGCGCTGAAAGCCACGCCGGGCCTTGAGGACATGAAAGTGATCCAGAAGGGCAGCCGCCTGTCGGTGCAGCTCGCCACCAAAAGCGAATACGACATCGTCGTCCGCCTGGGCCGGAAGCTGAAATCCGCCGCGCGCTGATGTCTGGCACCACGCCGCCCCGCACGGCACTGCCGGTTCTGATCGCGCTCAGTGTGTGCCATCTCCTCAACGACCTGCTTCAGTCGTTGCTGCCGGCGTTATATCCGCTGCTCAAAGGCACCTACTCACTCGACTTCTGGCAGATCGGGATGATTACGCTCACCAACCAGGTCACGTCGTCTCTTCTCCAGCCTGTGGTCGGCCACTACACCGACTCGCGGCCGCATCCGTATTTACTGCCGGTCGGGATGGGGTTTACGCTCGCCGGACTCCTGCTGCTGGCGTCAGCGAATTCCTATGCATGGCTGCTTTCCGCAGCAGCGCTCGTCGGCATCGGTTCGTCCATCTTCCACCCCGAGTCCTCGCGCATCGCGCGGCTTGCCTCGGGCGGCAAACACGGCCTGGCCCAATCGCTGTTTCAAACGGGAGGCAATTTCGGCACATCGCTCGGACCCCTGCTCGCGGCCTTCTTCGTGTTGCCTCGCGGGCAGGGCAGCGTGGCGTGGTTCTCGCTGCTGGCCCTGCTCGCCATCGTGATGTTGTGGCGCATCGGCCGCTGGTACTGGACCACCGGCCAGGAGCGGCGACGCACTGCGGGGCACCTACGTCCGGTGCATCAACTGCCACGCGCGAAGGTGCGGCAGTTGCTGGCGATCCTGCTCGCGCTTGTCTTCTCGAAGTACGTCTACGTCTCGAGTTTCGTCAGCTTCTTCATGTTCTTCCTGATCGACCGCTTTGGCGTGTCCATGCAGCAGGCACAGGTGCACCTCTTCGCGTTTCTTGGCGCCGTCGCGGCAGGCACCTTCATCGGCGGCCCGGTGGGTGACCGCATCGGCCGCAAACCCGTCATCCTCATCTCCATCGTCGGCATCCTGCCGTTTACGCTGATCCTGCCGTACGCCGACCTGTTCTGGACGACGGTGCTGAGCGTGGTGATCGGGTTGGTGTTGTCGTCGGCGTTTTCGGCCATTCTGGTGTTTGCGCAGGAACTAGTGCCGCACCGCGTGGGGCTCGTGTCGGGGCTGTTCTTCGGATTTGCCTTCGGCGTGGCCGGAGCCGGAGCCGGGGCCCTTGGCTGGCTGGCCGACGTCACGAGCATCGCGGTTGTCTACCGGGCGTGCGCGTTTCTGCCGCTCATTGGCCTGCTCGGGTTTCTGCTGCCCGACCGGGCTACGTTGCGTGAAGGCATGCGGGCAAGCTGATACGATTCGCCCCATGCGCGTGGCTATTGTCGGCGGTCCTGGAGTAGGCAAGAGTACCCTGGTTCGGCAGCTCGGTGACCTCTATCACCACGGCTCGTATGGCGAGGGTGAAAAAGGTGTGTGGGCCCCCGAGGTGCTGGCTGACATCGAGGCTGGTCTGAACCCGGTGGGCGTGACCGCGTACTTCGGTTGGATCTACGACGCGAACTATCGCGATGCCGCCGCACACGAGCGGCTGGGCTCGGTGGTGTTCTTTGAAGGCGCCCGCATCACGCTCGAGGCGCACATCGCCGAATACCCAGCCCGGTATCATTCCGCGCTGCGAGACGTGCTCGTCGTCGGCGATCGCTGGAACCCGGATGTGACCATCGTGCTGACATCGAGTACGGATACCATCGAAAAACACATTCGGCTTCGCAAACGCGAGTTTGAGGATGTCGAAGAAACCGTGAGTCGTTTCAAATTGATCGACGCGGAGTTCCGGCGTCTTGCGCCGCTGTATCCCAACACTGTCGTCATCGACCGCGACCGCAAGGAATTTCACGAACGCGCGGGTCTCGAGGAGATTGTGGCGGCCGCGGGGCTGCCGCCGTTCCGTGAAATCCCGTACCTGCGGATTGATTGCTATGAGGAGCGGCCAGAATGACACGACGCTTGTTGCTTCGTTGGGCCGCGGCACTGGTTGCCACATGGCCACTGTCGTCACTCAAGGTCCTGGCGTTGAGCCGATCGCAGGCGACAGTGCTGACGCGCGATCATGCCGCCACGCTGCGCGCGGTTGCCGACGTCGTGTTGCCTTCGGTGTTGACCGCCGACGACCGTGACCTGGCCGTTACGCAGTTCACCGAGTGGGTGGCGAACTATCGCGAGGGGGCCGAGGTCGGGGCCGGGTATGGTTCGCCCAGGCTCAGGACGACCGGACCGCCGCCAACGGCGGCGTATCCTGCGCAGTTGGCCGCGCTTGAAGCCGCGGCCCGGGCCGTTGGTGCGGAATCGCTTGCGGCACTTGCCGCCGCGCCTCGCCGCGCGATCGTCGAGGCTGCCTTGACGACGCCGCAACGAGTCACCCAATTGCCCGCGCGGCCGTCGGGCGTGCATGTGGTGGCCGACTTCATGGGGCATTTCTTCCACGGGCCGGTGGGTTACAACCTGGCGTACCGCGCGGCAATAAACCGTGAAGACTGCCGTGGCCTTGCTGGTTCGCACGAGGCGCCCGCACCCTGGCCCGCACGACAAGGAGGCCTGTGATGGCCGTCCACGAAAGCGATGTGTGCATCATCGGCGGCGGCATCACGGCTGCGATGGTGGCCGAAAAACTCGCCGCCCTTCGCCCCAACCTTTCGATGATTGTTGTCGAAGCCGGGAAGTCGTTGTTTGACGTCGAGAATCGTGCTGACTACCGCAAGCGCAGCCTCGACTACGGAGAGAATCAGTGGCCCGGCGACTATGTAACTGACCAGAGCGCAGACGGCATCATCTCGCGCACGATGGCCGTCGGAGGATCGGCGCTGCACTGGGGCGGCGTCTGCAACAGATTTTCGGAAGAAGACACGCGGCTCAAGTCGATGTACGGCCTCGCGACTGACTGGCCAATCACCTGGACCGAGCTCGAGAAGTACTACTGCGAAGCCGAGCGCCGCCTCGGTGTGTCGGGCGAACCAGGTCCGCTCAAGGAAGACGCGCGGTCAGAGCCGTATCCGATGGCGCCCATGAACATGACCTTCAACCTTGTGCAGTTGAAGGCCTGGGCCGAAAGAAGTGGCACGCCGTTCTGGACCACCCCGCAGGCGAAGAACACCGTCAACGGCTACGGCGGCCGCAGCATTTGCCTGCGCTGCAATACCTGCGAAATCTGCCCGACCGGCGCGCGGTATTCGCCCGACTACACCTTCAAGCAACTGCTGGCCGCCAAGCGCATCCAACTGCACGACAACACCCTGGTGCGCAAACTCGACCTTGACGAGCGTTCGTCGCGCATCGCCGTGGCGCATGCCGTCAAGCAGGATGGAACGGGCGGCACGGACCAGTACCGCGCGCGCATCTTCGTGCTGGCCTCGGGCTACACGTGGAGTCCGCACTTGCTGCTCCTGTCGGCCAACAGTCGCTTCCCCAGTGGATTGGCGAATCGGTCAGATCATGTCGGCCGTTACATGACCGGCCACCTGGCGTACCAGACGACAATCGATGCGGACGTGAAGATCTATCCGGGGATGAATGAGCAGCACAGCCTCATTTCGCGGCAGTACTTCCGGTGTGCCACGGGGGCGCCCTACGTGCGTCACGACCTGCGGGTGTGGGAAAGCGGCGGGGGCCGCACGCCGAGGCTGCGCGCGGCAGATGGGTCGCTTCTGCTTGGCGACGCGCTTCTCGACGATTGGCGGACGCGCACCACACGGGGCACAGCCCGTGTGCGCGGCTACTTTGATGTGCATCCCGACCCCGACAGCCGACTGACCCTGAGCCCAACGGCGAAGAACCGGTGGGGCGATCCGCTGCCCGTCGTGCGCCACAAGATCGACGCGGCTTCCGAAGCTCGGCAGGCCGCAACGCGCACACACCTCGAACAGGTGTTTGCGACCATGGCGAAGGCCAATGATGGGCGGATGGGCAACGTCAGCGACCTGTCGTACCAGGATCATCCCGCCGGCGGCTGTCGTATGGGCACCGACCCGGCCACAAGCGTGGTGGACTCACACGGCCGCGCGCACGATCACGAGAATCTGTTCGTGGTGGGCTCACCAACGCTCCCCACCGGCGGCTGCACGAACGGCACGTTGACGTTCGTCGCTCTGGCGCTCCGGTCGGCCGACGCGATCGCGGGCACATGACCGGTGTGGCTGGGAGCCGGCGGGCGCGCCTGAAGGTGTGGCATCGCCGCATCCGCATCGTGTGGGTGACTGGTGGTCTGGCCTTCACGGCGTGGCTCGTCTGGAACATGCAGGCGCACGGTGTGCCCACAGCCGTACGTGAGTCAACGGCGCTCGTGTCTGTGCGCGAGGGCGATGGCGCCACCGTGTTCATGCCCGAAGGCGCTGCAGCCGATCGCGCCGGACTGGTGTTCCTGCCTGGAGGCGGAGTGGACCCGGCCGCGTACTTGCCGTTTGTGCGTGCGGTCGCCGATGCAGGCTGGCCCGGCGCCCTGGTGCGTTTGCCCTGGCGCATGGCGTTTAGTGAAGGCGCCCAGATCGAAGTGTGGCGTCGCGTCACCGTGGTGCGTCGCTCGTGGGGCGTGTCGCGGCCGATCGTGCTGGGCGGCCATTCCCGTGGCGCTGCGATGTCGGCCACGTTTGCCGGCCGTTCTGCGAATGACCTCTCCGGGTTGCTGCTCATCGGCACCACCCACCCCCGTGACGAGGATCTCTCATCGCTCACGATGCCGGTGCTGAAAATCGTTGGGACGCGCGACTGTGTGGCTGACGCCAAAGACAGCCTCGCGAACTTATCGAAGCTGCCGCCACACACGGCATGGTTGACCATTGAAGGCGCCAATCACGCCCAGTTCGGGTATTACGGATCCCAACTGGGCGATTGTCGCGCCGAGATCAGCCGCGAGAGCCAGCAACAGCAGACGCTGGATGCCGTCGTGTCATGGCTCAGCCGGGTGGCCGCCCCGGTCGCGGCTTCGACGGTCACAGCACAAGACCGTTGAAGAGAAGGCCGAGGGCCTTGAGCAGGTCCTCAAAGGCGACTTCGTTTTTGTCTCTGGACGTCTCGACGATCAGATCGAGCATCTCGTTCAGGTTTTCGGGTTGCGGGCCAGCCACGTTCCCGAAGGCCATAACATGGTCCCGGCATGGCCTATCACGGAGCGCACAGGTACGCTGCTACGATGAGTGGCATGTCTGCGTCACGCCTGCGGCGAATTCTCCCCCTCGTCGTTTTTATTCTCGCCTCGGCGGCGGTGGCGTTTGCACACTTGAAGGTGGACAAGACGTTTCCGGTTTCAGGCGCCACCGTGACGACAGCACCCACACAGATTCAGGTCTGGTTCTCGCAGGCGCCGACCGTGGCCGTGAGCGGCCTGACGCTTGAGGGTCCATCCGGCAAGGTCGAACTCGGCAAGGTCATTGCCGGCATGGCCGATGGCAAAGCCGACAACTCACTGGTCGCCTTCGTCGTGGGCACCGTGGCGTCAGGTGCATACACGGTCAGTTGGAAGACGTCAGGTGCCGACGGACACATTCTGACCGGGACATTCGAGTTCACGTTCAAGCGATAGGCCACCACGTCGCGCGTTGACGCTCACGCTGCTGCCGCCAACCGTCGAGACCCTGGAGCGGCGTGCCGCGCCCTAGCAGCACGGCGCCAGTTCAACCAGGATGCGTGTGCAACACCCGCACGCCATGGGCTTCCGCGATGCCAGAGGGTGGTCGCAGCAACAGGTTTCACTCCGCGCGTGGTTGAACTAATGATCATTTCATAATCATTGCAAGACGACGTCATAAATGCCTGTGAAACAACTTTAAAAAAGCCACATTTGACCGTTATATAATCATTTCATTATGGACGACGTAGCTCGGCTGCTCTTGCGGGGGGTACTTCCTGCCAAGCGCCTTCAAGAGGAGCTTGGAGCGTCGCCAGCCACTTTGATGCGGCGTGTGCGGCATGCTGGGCTCGATGTCCTCCGAATCGGGCGAGGCCGGGCGACCCGCTACGGCCTCCGGCAGGCCTGGCCCGGGCATGACGGGTCCCGCTTCTCGCTCGTGCGCATCGACGAGCGTGGTGACGCACAGGCTGAAGGCGAGTTGGTGACCCTGGCAGGCGGGCAGACAGTGGTGGTGCCGGTCGGCGATGTGCACACAGGTTTGCCGATCGAGCTTGCTGACAACCGCCCCTCGGGCTTTCTTGGTCGCCACTTTGCGACCCGGTATCCGGAGCTTCGCCTGCCGCTCCGGTTGGAAGACTGGTCGGACAATCACGCCCTGCTCGTACTGTCGCGTCGTGGCGAAGACCTGACAGGCAATCTACTCGTCGGCGACGAATCATTCGCGCGCTGGCAATCGCTCGTTCCGCTGATGGTGGATCGTCGCGACTATCCTGCGTTGGCGGAGGCGTCGATTGCGGGGCATCCGCCCGGCTCGTCAGCGGGCGGCGAACGGCCGAAATTCGGTGCTTTTGTAGAGGGCCGGCATGTGCTCGTCAAGTTCGCCGCCCGCGGCAGCACCGGGGATGTCGTGGCTCGTCGCTGGTGTGACCTTCTGGTGCTCGAGGCCCTTGCGCTCGACGTGATCTCGTCGCGTGGCGTCCCTGCCGCACGCGCGCAGGTGGTGGAGACCGACGCTCATACCTTCCTGGAAGTCGAACGGTTCGACCGAGTCGGACAGCGGGGCCGCCGCGCGGTGTTGAGCCTAGCGGCGCTGCACGATGACTTGTCGGATGGATGGGCGAGGGCCGCGCTCCGCCTGCGCGAGGCCCGACACGTTACTGTCGAGGATGCCGATCGGCTGCGATGGCTCGATGCCTTTGGCGCGCTCATCGCCAACACGGATCGACATCAGTTCAACGTCGTGTTCTTTCCCGACCTTCCACACGCCAGGCTGGCACCGGCCTTCGACCAGGTCTCGATGCGGTATGCGCCGACCGCCGACGGCCAGGTGCGCGATCGCCAGTTCCCTGAACCGGCCGCAATCGCGGAGTGGCTCGACGTGTGGGACGACGCCCGAGCGACCGCGCGCGAGTTCTGGTCACGGGCCAGTGACGACGGCCGGCTGACCGATGGTCTGCGCCAGGCCGCCGCTGACCACGCGCGCCGGCACACGGCCTGAGATGCGGCAACGATGGAGGGCGGGGGTCTTCACGCCGTCGGCGTCGTGCAGGACGTCAAGTACACGGGCGCCGACCAGCCGGCGCGGCCGATGATCTTCCTTCCTGATTTTCAGATCCCCGCCTCACGCGACGCAGACGGCAATGTCATGGCGTGTTCAATGTTGCTTCGCACCGTGTCGGTTAATGCCACGAGAGGTGCCGGCGCGCCTGAGCCGCAGTTCCGGCAGGCAGTCGGCCGCGTGGATCCCAACGTCACTGATGATTGACTTTCATCAACGCCTGCGGTCGCGCAGAGGCGGGACCGCCACGGTGTCGGATGCTCTCCGAGACGCCTCAGTCAAGTTGATGCAGGATCCCCCGCTTCCGCCACCCGTTTTACTGGGCCGGCTTCATCGTGATGGCCAACCACTAGCCGTGTTATGCTTCCGGCCGCAGTCATGATGTGCATTGCCATGCGCAGCTCGTCCAAACAGACGAAGTCCAAGCGGGCCTCGCGAAAGCGGGTCCCGCGGGCGTAGCGGCGGTGATGACAGTGGTCTGACAAGACTGGCTCGAGAACATGAGCACCTGATACCCGCTGTTGCGCCTGGCGCTCAGCGGGTTTTTCGTTTTTAGGGAGACAACGACAGTGACGAAGATCGATGTAGGCGTACTGGGCGCCACTGGCATGGTGGGACAGCAGTTTGTGTCCCGTCTCGAGAACCACCCGTGGTTCAACGTG
This sequence comes from Acidobacteriota bacterium, assembly GCA_009694745.1. Taxonomy (GTDB): domain Bacteria; phylum Acidobacteriota; class Vicinamibacteria; order Vicinamibacterales; family SCN-69-37; genus SYFT01. The sequence continues at coordinate 81,692 of SHUF01000001.1, read as the reverse complement.
GCGTGGCTTGCGGCAAGTGAACGCTCGGAGGGCAAACAGTACGCCGACGCGTCAGCCTGGCGGCTGCCCACACCGATGCCCGACGCCGTCCGGCACCTGACCGTGGACGCGTGCATCCCCGGCCGGGGGCCGAAGGTGGTGTTCTCCGCACTCGACGCCGGCGTGGCCGGCGAAGCGGAGGAGGCGTTTGCCCGTGCCGGTCACATCGTACTGAGCAACGCGCGCAACCATCGCATGGACCCACTGATTCCGCTACTCGTGCCCGAGATCAACAGCGACCACCTATCGCTGCTGGCCGAGCAACGTCGCGTCAAAGGTTGGTCCGGCGCCATCGTCACCAACCCGAACTGCTCCACGGTGGTCCTGGTCATGGCGCTCGCGCCGTTGCAGCGGTTCGGTCTCAAGAGCGCGGTAATCTCGACCATGCAGGCGGTGTCTGGTGCGGGATATCCCGGCGTGCCGTCGTACGACATCCTGGGCAATCTGGTGCCCTACATCGGTGGCGAGGAAGAGAAGATTGAAACCGAGACGCTGAAGATCCTGGGGTCGGACGGCGGCCGTACGCGGCACACTATGGTCGTCTCGGCGCACACCAATCGCGTGCCGGTGATCGATGGCCACACGATGACCGTGTCCGTTCAGGTGGAAGCGAAGGCGGAACTCGACGACGTGCGCGCGGCGTTTCAGGGTTTCGTGGGTCGACCGCAGGAGCTGAAGTTGCCGACTGCGCCGATACCCGCGATCCTGCTTCGAGACGAACCCAACCGCCCACAACCGCGTCTGGACTCGGACTTTGGCGGCGGCATGGCCGTGTCGGTCGGCCGGTTGCGGACGTGTCCGGTCTTGAGTTTTCGTTTCGTGGCCTTGGGGCACAACACGGTGCGCGGCGCCGCCGGCGCATCGATCCTTAACGCTGAGTTGATGCACGCGGAGCTTCAGTGTTTGTCCTGAAGTTCGGCGGCACGTCGGTCGCTGACCGCGCTGCCATTACCCGGCTCATCGAAATTGTCCGCGCAACACGCCAGGCGGCATTGCCGAACGTGTTGGTCGGCACGCAGCAGGATCCGCGCGGGCCCATCGTCGTGGTCTCGGCGTTGGGAGGCGCGACGGATCGGTTGCTCGGGCTGGCCGCGCAGGCCGGAGCCGGTGATGCTGATGGGGCGCGAGAGAACGTGCGGTTGCTGCTGGAGCGTCACGTCGAGGTGGCGGGCGTCATCACAGATGACGGGCTGCGCTCGGAAGTCGAAGCCTACCTCGGCAGGGAATTCGGGTCGCTCGCGCGGGTGATCGCGGCGCTGGCCGTGCTCGAAGAAGTGTCGCCGCGCTGGCTCGACGCAATTGCCGCCGTCGGTGAACTCACCAGTAGCCGCATTGTCGCCGCCGCCCTCGAATCGAGTGGTGTGCCGGCCGAGTGGGTAGACGCGCGAAAGGTGATGGTGACGACCGCCGAACACACGGCCGCGCCGCCGCTGATGGACGAAACCGAAGCCAAACTGAACTACGAGCTCATTCCACTTTTGGCAGCCCGGCAGGTGCCGGTGATGGGTGGTTTCGTCGGCGCCACTGTGGATGGCGTCACCACCACGCTGGGCCGGGGCGGGTCAGATTATTCCGCAGCCATTGTCGGCGCCTGCATCGGAGCGTCAGAGATTCAGATCTGGACGGACGTAGACGGCATGCTGACGGCGGACCCGCGTCTGGTGCCGTCCGCGAGGGTTGTACCGCAGCTCTCGTTTGACGAGGCATCGGAGCTCGCGTACTTCGGCGTCAAGGTGCTGCACCCGGCCACCATCCTCCCGGCGATGGCGAAGAACATCCCGGTCCGCATCCTCAACTCGCGCCGCGCTGAAGCGCTGGGCACACTCATCACCGCGAGCCGACCTTCGAGTGGACTTCCACTCACTGCGGTCGCCTCCAAACGCAATGTCACTGTCGTGGACATCTCGTCCACGCGGATGCTCATGGCCCACGGCTTCCTGCACAAGCTCTTCGGTGTGTTTGAACACCACGCCACGTCAGTTGACGTCGTCACCACCTCCGAGGTCTCTGTCTCGGTCACCGTGGACGATGTGCGACGGTTGCCGAGGATTCTCGAAGACCTGAAGGCCTTCGCTGAAGTCACGAGCACCAGAGATCTTGCGGTACTTTGTGTCGTCGGTGAAGGTATCAAGGGCGACGCGACGTTCGTGAGCCGGCTGCTCAAGGCTCTGGGACCGGTGCCTATTCGGATGTTGTCGCAGGCCTCCGAACGGAGGAACATCACCATCGTGATTCCGGATGCCGACTTGCCGGGTGCGCTGACCCGCGTGCATGAGGAGTTCTTTGCATGATTCGCCTGCTCATCATCGGTCACGGTCGCATGGGCAAGCTGGTTGCGCAACTGGCGCTCGAGTACGGATGCGCGGTCGCGGGCGTCGTGACAAGTGCTGCCGGCGCACGAGGCATCACGGAGGCCGCGGGACCATTTGATGTGGCTATCGATTTCACTACGCCCGATGCAGTGGCGGCGAACCTGACCGCGCTGGCCGAGCGCAGTGTGAACGTGGTGATTGGCACCACGGGCTGGCAGGCCGCCGAGCCGGAGCTTCGCGCCGTGGCCGCTCAGCACCACATTGGTGTGCTCGCGGCATCGAACTTCTCAATTGGGTTGCACATTTTCCGCGCGGCCGTCGCCCAGGCGGCGTCGGATTTTGCCGCACAGGACCAGGTGGGCGCGTGGATTCACGAAGCGCACCATTCGCCGAAGAAAGACGCGCCGTCCGGCACGGCCCTGACGTTGAAGCAAGCGATGGAAACGGCCGGGTACGGTCGGGGAATTGACGTCTCGTCCACGCGGGCGGGCTCGATTCCCGGCACACACACCGTTGGCTTCGACGGTCTGAGCGAAACCGTGACCATGACCCACACCGTGCGCGATCGAGCGGTGTTTGCCAGGGGCGCGCTGGATGTGGCGCGATGGTTGGTGGGCAAGCACGGCTGGTTTACGATGGACGATTACCTGAAGGAGTTGCGATGAGAGTCCCTTTCACTGGCGTTGGCACGGCGCTGATTACCCCGTTCCACCACGACGGATCGCTCGACACGGCTTCGATCAGCCGGCTGGCCCGGCGCCAGGTTGACGCAGGCGTCCATGTGCTGGTGCCTTGTGGCACCACGGGAGAAACGCCAACGCTGTCGGTGGACGAAAAGCGCCGCATCATCGAGCTCGTCGCGGCCGAAGCGAAAGGGCGCGCGTTGGTGTTGGCCGGCGCGGGTGGCTACGACACGAAAGAGGTCATCCACATGGCCGGCGTGGCGAAGGCGGCGGGCGCCGACGGTCTGCTTTCGGTGACGCCCTACTACAACAAGCCCACGCCTGAAGGCTTGTACCAGCATTACAAAGCCATTACTGAGAGTACCGACCTGCCGATCGTGGTTTACAACGTGCCCGGACGCACCGGCGTCAACATCGAACCCGCCACACTCGTGCGCCTCGCGACGATTCCAAACATCATTGGTGTGAAAGAGGCGTCTGGTAACGTCACGCAGATGGCGGAAATCTGCCGCGCCGTACCGGCGGACTTCATCGTGATGTCGGGAGACGACGCCCTCACGCTGCCGCTGATGGCGCTGGGGGGCCACGGCATCATTTCGGTCGCGTCAAATGAAGTGCCATCAGAGATCGTGCAGATGGTGGAGGCGTTCGAGCGCGGCGCGCTGCTCGAATCCCGGCACTGGCACAACAAGTTGCTGCCGCTCATGCAGATCAACTTCATCGAAGCCAATCCCATTCCGGTCAAGTTCGCGATGGCGGCGATGGGGCTGTGTGAAGAGGTCTATCGGTTGCCGATGGTCTCTCCGCGCAAGGCATCGCAGGAGAAGATCGCGGCGGTGCTAGCCGAGTTGGGACTGCCGGTTGTTGCCGGGGCCATGACCGGAGCTTCTGCGTGACCGCGCTTGAAACCACGATTGGCGCCCTGTTCGCGGCCGGAAAAGACGCGAACAAAGACGACGCCCGAAAAGCGTTCTTTGAGCTGCAGCGTGGCTTGAATGCCGGTGAAGTTCGGGCCGCCGAACCAGACAGCACGTCGCCGACAGGCTGGCGCGTCAATGTGTGGGTGAAGCAGGGCATCCTGCTGGGCTTCCGGTTTGGCGATACGGTGGACGCCTCGTCGGATCACGGCAAGTGGCCGTTCTTCGACAAAGACACGATGCCGCTCAAGAAGCCTTCGCTGGGTGACGGCATTCGCATCGTTCCCGGCGGGTCCACCATTCGGCAAGGCGCCTATGTGGCGCGCACCGTGGTCTGCATGCCGCCGATGTACATCAACATCGGGGCGTACGTGGGTGAAGGCACGCTCATCGATTCTCATGCGCTGGTGGGTTCGTGCGCCCAGATCGGGGCGCGCGTACACGTGAGCGCCGCCGCGCAAATTGGCGGAGTCATCGAGCCCGTGGGCGCGATGCCGGTGATCGTGGAAGACGACGTGCTTGTGGGTGGCAATACGGGGATCTATGAAGGCGCGGTGATCAAGCAGCGGGCCGTGATCGCGGCAGGCACGGTGTTGACCGGGTCCACACCTGTGTACGACCTGGTGCATGGCCGAATCATCAAGCCAGAGCCGGGGCAGCCGCTGGTGATTCCCGAAGGCGCGGTGGTGGTGCCTGGCGCCAGGCACGTGACCGTGGGCGCGGGCAAGGAGTGGGGCCTGTCGCTCTCGACGCCCGTGATTGTGAAGTACCGCGACGACAAGACCGACACAAAGACGGAGCTGGAGTCGTGGATCAGGTAGCGCTCGTCGATTTTGCTCGCGCGCTGATTGATCTCGACTCCACGACTGGGCGCGAGCAGGCCGTGGCCGCGTTCCTGGCGCGAATACTGCGTGAGCGCGGATGGCATGTGGACGAGCAGCCGCTGGCCGATGGACGCAGCAACGTTATCGCCAGAGTGAGCGAAGCCGCCAGCCCCCGAGTCGTGTTGTCTACGCACTTCGATTGCGTGCCGCCGTTCATTCCCAGCCGCCTCGAGGGTAGCCGGCTGTACGGACGTGGCGCGTGTGACGCCAAAGGAATCCTGGCCGCGCAGGTGGCGGCCGCCGAGCGCGCGCGGGCCGCAGGTCGCACGGATGTCGGCTTGTTGTTTGTCGCGGGTGAAGAGCGCGGCAGCGATGGCGCCCGGGCGGCAAACCTCTGGCCGACCGCATCGCAGTGGCTGATCAATGGCGAGCCGACCGACAATCGCCTCGGCTTCGCGACCAAAGGCGTGTATCGCGCGCGACTCACGGCTACCGGCCGGGCCGCGCATTCAAGCCTTTCCGAACTTGGCGAATCCGCGATCGAAAAGATGCTCGACGCGTTGGTGTCGCTGCGTGAAGTGGAATGGCCGGCAGATGATCTCTTGGGCCCCACGAACTACTCGATCGGCCTGATGTCTGGCGGCGTGGCGCCGAATGTGATTCCCCCCAACGCCAGCGCGGAGATCATGTTCCGTACGGTCGGTGATTTCCGCGACGTACGTGACCAACTGGAAAACGCCATCGGTTCGTGCGCGACGATTGACGACGTGTTGGTGGTGCCGCAGGTGCGTTTGCACACGGTGCCGGGTTTTGAGACGGCGGTGTTTGCCTACACCACTGACGTGCCGTTCCTGGACGCGTGGGGCACCCCGATGCTGCTGGGCCCTGGGTCCATCACGGTGGCGCACACCGATGAAGAGCACCTCGATCTCGCGGAGTTGTTCCGTGCGGTGGACTGTTACGCGTCGCTCATCGACGGCACATAGGCGCGCCTGAACAAGCTGGGAGTAAGATACCCGGCATGGTTCGTCGATGCTGGCCACTTGTCGCACTCACGGCGGTCCTTGCGGCATCGCCAGTCCACACCGCGCAGAGTACACGAGCGGCCCGAATCTCGGAAGGGCTGCAGACCCTCAAGACGTACGCCTTCTCCGAACCCAACCCGGTGCCGATTCTCACGAAGGACACCAGGTTGTATCCGTACCACGCGTTCGAAGGGTACGAACACGAAGGCACGCCGCGTGAGTGGAAGGTCGTCACGCTCGAGAACGATTTGATTGAAGTCTTTGTACTGCCCGAGATCGGTGGCAAGGTGTGGGGCGCGCGCGTCAAGAAGACCGGGCACGAGTTCATCTATCGAAACGAAGTCGTCAAGTTTCGCAACATCGCCCTTCGCGGACCGTGGACGTCTGGCGGCATCGAGTTCAACTTCGGCGTCATCGGCCACACGCCGTCAACGGCGACGCCCGTGGACTATGCGCTCAGGCAGAACCCCGACGGCAGCGTCAGCTGCATCGTCGGCACAATGGATCTGCCGTCGCGCACCGAGTGGCGTGTGGAAGTCCGGCTGCCGGCCGACAAGGCGTCATTTGAGACGAACGTGTTGTGGCACAACGGGACGGCGCTCGAGCAGCCGTATTACAACTGGATGACAGCTGCGGCGTTTGCGAAGGACGACCTGGAGATGTCCATCCCCGGCAACGCCTACCTGACGCATCCGGGCGCGCGCGAATCATGGCCACGCGATGGACAGGACCAATTCCTGCCGGTCTACAAGAACAACACGTTTGGGTCCAACAAGTCCTTTCACGTCGTGGGCGAACTCAAGGACTTCTTCGGCGGTTATTATCGAGACGCGAAGTACGGGTTCGGCCACTGGGCCAGGCACGAAGAGATGCCCGGGCAGAAGTTATGGCTGTGGGCGCTCTCGCGTGCCGGTGGCATCTGGGAAGATCTGCTGACCGACACCGACGGCCAATATGTGGAGTATCAGGCGGGACGGCTGCTGGTGCAGTTCACGCCGGACGCGCACATCAATCCCATCACCCAGGCAGGCTTCGATCCGTTTGCCACGGACCGTTGGACAGAGACGTGGTTTCCGCTTGAGGGACTGGGCGGATTGACGGACGCTTCGCGCGACGCCGCAATCTCTGTGCGAGAGTCCGGCGGCCAGTTGCAGATCGGCGTGAATGCGTTCGGGCAGGCCTCCGACACACTGCGGGTGTGGTCGAGCGGCAGGCTCGTGTTGGAACAGCCGGTCAGGTTGGCGCCGCTGGAACCGTTCACGACGACCGTGCCCCATTCGGCGGGCGCGCCGTATCGCGTGGAACTGCGCGGCCTGGGCGTGGACTATTCGTCCGACCCGGCTGAACGGACGCTCGCGCGCCCGTTCGAAACGGATGCCGCCGCCGTCGCGTCAATCCCCGAAGCCGACCGGCTGGTCTTTGAGGCGAAAGAACTCATCCAGGGCAGACGCTACGAGCTTGCAAGACCGATGCTCGACGAGGCGCTGGTCAAGAGTCCGTGGCATCGCGGCGCCATGCTCGCTATGGGCGACCTTGATTACCGTCGCGCGCGCTACGACGCAGGCCTGGCGCACGTGGTTCGCGCATTGCGTCTCGACGCGTACGACGCAGAAGCGAATTTCATCGCCGGCAACCTGTATCGCGCGCTCGGCAAGACCGCGGATGCCCGCGACGCGTTCGGATGGGCTGCGCGTGCGCTGGCGTTCCGATCGGCCGCGAACGTGCAACTGGCTGAACTGGCTCTGGTCCGCGGCGATCTGAGTGGGGCTGACCGGTACGCGCGCATCGCGATCGACTACAACCGGCTGAATCTGTCCGCCTGGCAGATCGTTGCGCTCGTGGGTCGGAAGACGGGCAATGCCGCGCAGGTGTCCACGGCGGCCGCTCAGTTGCTTGAGTTCGATCCTTTGCATCACTTCGTGAGGGCGGAGACCTTCCTGGCAAGGCCAGGCACAGGCACCTCAGCGGCGTTCCTGGACGGCCTGCGCAGCGAGTTCCCGGACCAGTCCGTGCTTGAGCTGGCCATTGGATACGCGAACCGTGGTCAGGCCGCTGACGCCATCAGCCTCCTCGAGGCGGCCACCGCGAAGATGCGCAATCCGTTGCTGCGCGCGTGGCTGGCCTATCTCAGGAAAGACCCATCGGTTCTGGGCAGCGCGGATGTTGCGTTGGTGTTTCCGTACCGGCTGGAAACACTGCCCGTCCTGACGTGGGTGGCGCAACAGAACAATCACTGGAGCTGGACCTATCTGCGGGCGCTCAATCTGTGGGCGTTTGACCGGCTGTCCGAAGCGGAGCGCCTGCTGACACCGCTCGGCAATACTCCTGATGCGGCGCCGTTTTACGTCTCTCGGGCACACCTCATTGAGAAGGCCGGCGGGAATCCGGAACCAGACCTCAAACGCGCCGAGACATTGGCCGGAAGCGATCGCACCGTTCGCATCCCCTTGATTCAGCACTACCAGAAGCAGGCGAGGTGGGCCGACGCGCTGGCGGTTTCAGCTCGGGCACGGCAACAGTTTTCCAAAGACTTCAACCTGGACCTGCTCCATGTGCGCTCGCTGCTGTACCTCGAACGTCCGGCCGAGGCGCTCGCTGTGCTGAACGTCACGCGGGCGTTGCCCTCCGAGCACTCGCGCGAAACGCACCAGATGTACGTGCAGGCGCATACGTTCGCTGCGTTGGCCGCCTACAACCAGGGCCGCTGGGCTGAGGCCGCCACGCACTTGACCTCGGCCCTCGAGTGGCCCGAGCGCCTGGGCCAGGGTAAGCCCTATGACCCCGAAGAGCGGCTGACCCGATACCTGCTCGGCCGCGTGGCGCAACGACAGGGCCGTCCCGCCGAAGCGCAGGCACACTTCGAGGCCGTCATCGCCGCCACCGGCGCCGGCGGCGGTAACGCACTCGACCAACTCGCTGCGGTCGCAAGGCAGTCGCTGGGACAGACCAGCGGCGCAGTGAAGATGTCCGCGCCTCCCACACAGTCCGGAGATCTCGATGCCATCCTTCTCGCCCGCGCGCTTGCCCTACCCGTCCGCTAGTCCCGTCCGCACCGCCGCGTTCGCGCTGGCGCTTGGAATCGCATCACTCGTGGCCGTGGTCTGGGCCACCGAGCCGCCATTTGCCGACCTCCATCGCGCGCCGGCCATCTCGAATGTGGTCGATGGCGTGACCTACGAACCAGGAAACTGGACGCCGCACCTGGCCGCGGGCTCGAAGGATGAGTCGTGGGGCAATCATCGGGCGGTGGTTGAGGTTGAGGCGGCCTCGCTTGGGGCCGGCGCCAATGTCCGCGTGACCATTCCCTGGCGCAGGCACGATCCCAACCCGGCCGAAAAAGCCCTGGTCGTGGTGGACGCGACCTCCGGAAGGGTGGTGGCGAACGCGTTCGCGCTTCGCATCGACAACGCGTCTGGCGACGTCGTCTTTCAGCCCAATCCTGGATCGAGCCGCTACTTCGTCTACTACCTGCCGTGGCAAACCACCGGTGGGAGCTATCCCAAGGTGACCTACATGCGGTCGGTGATCGAGCCCGAGCTCGCATGGGCCGATCGCACCCGTAAGGTGAATCTGGACGGCATCACGAGGGCAAAGACGACGAGGATTCAGTCGGTGGATGCGTTCCACAGCTTCTTCCCGATGGAGATCATTGCCACGCCCGATGAGACTGCGACGCTCATGCAGAACGCGCCCAATGGGTGGCGCGTGGTGCCCGAGCATCGCGACTACCCGGTGCGCATGCGCCGATTCCTCCCCAAACACTGGGCCGACCGCGGGCCTGTCTCGACGCTCGAAAGCCGCGTCCTTCGAGACGAGTACTTCACGTTTCAGGTGGCGGTGATCGCCGGCGCAGTGCCGTTGTCTGACCTGCGCGTGACGTTCGATCGATTCCCCTCGGCGTGGCAGAAGTCGCTGACGTGTTTCAACTGCGGCGGTGTGGATGAACATGGGCGGGCGTTTACGAAGGCGATCAGTGTGAAGGCCGGAGAGGTGCAGCCCCTGTGGATCGGCGTGATGGTTCCCGCGGATCAGGCCACGGGGACCGTCGAGGGCAACGTAGTCGTGTCGGCCGGCGCAGGCGATCGGCAGACCGTGACGGTGAAGCTCGATGTGGACCAGGCGCAGGCGCGCAATCACGGATTTGACGAACCCGAGTTGATGAGCCGCCTGGCCTGGATCAATTCGTCGGCCGGCACGGACCCGGATTTCATCATCCAGCCGTTCACTCCTGTTGCCATTGGCGGCACCAGCCGGCGCGAGCTGTCGGTCCTGGGCCGAACGGTCACGCTCGGCGCCTCGGGGTTGCCCGACCGGATCGTGAGTTACTTCACGCCGGACCTGACGTTGGGAACACTCCCGGAGTCCGTGTTGGCGCGCCCCGTGAACCTGCGCGTGATGGTCGCAGGTCAGCCCGAGGCGATGCGACCGCAGGCGTTCCAGGTGCAACAGGAGGCGCGCGGCCGCGTCACCTGGACCGCCCAGAGCCGTTCCGCGTCGTTCCGCATGGCCGTCAATGGCGCGCTTGAGTATGACGGCATGCTCGACTATCGCATCGAGCTCGAGGCCCTCAAAGACGTCAGCATCGACGACATCGTCATGCCGGTGGCGCTGGTGCCGGATGCGGCCGAGTACATGTTGGGATTGGGACGCAAGGGTGGCATGCGGCCGGATCGCGTGGACTGGACATGGAAGGTGGAGAACCACCAGGAGGGCGTCTGGCTCGGTGGCATCCACAAAGGCCTGCAGTACGTGTTGCGCGACGACAACTACGAGCGGCCGCTGAATACCAACTTCTACCTGAGCAAGCCGCTGAACCTGCCGCCCTCCTGGTATAACGACGGGCGCGGAGGCATTCGCATCGAGACCGCCGCCGGTGCCGTGACCGCCACGAACTACTCGGGCGCTCGCCGTGTGACCGCCGGTACGAAGCTGCACTTCAATGTTCGATTTCTGGTCACGCCATTCAAGCCCATCGACACGAAGACGCACTTTGACACCCGGTTCGTCCACAAGTACGTGCCCGTCGATGAGGTGAAGGCGTCAGGCGGGACGGTGGTCAACATCCACCATGCGAACGAGATCAATCCCTACATCAACTACCCGTTCTTCGCGCTCGACAAGCAGACCGCGTACATCGAAGAGGCCCATGCCAAGGGCATCAAGGTCAAGCTCTACAACACCATTCGCGAGCTGACGTATCGCGCCCATGAACTCTTCGCGCTGCGCAGTCTTGGTGACGAAATTCTGAACGACGGCGAAGGCGGTGGGCACTCGTGGATGCAGGAGCATTTGGAAGACCGCTACCACTCGGCGTGGCATGCCTACACGGTGGACGATGCGGCGATGCTGGATAAGGGGACGTCGCGCTGGACGAACTACTACATTGAAGGGTTGGCGTGGCTGGCCGAGCATCAGAAGATTGATGGGCTGTATCTCGATGACATCGCGTTCAGCCGCGAAACCGTGCGCCGGATGATTTCGGTGCTGGCGGCCAAGCGTGGGCAGGTAGTGATTGACCTGCACTCAGCGAATCAGTTCAACAAGAATGACGGCTTCATCAACAGCGCCATGCTCTACATGGAGCACTTTCCGTACATGTCGCGACTGTGGTTCGGCGAGTACTTTGAATACAAACTGCCGGCCGACTATTGGATGACCGAAGTGTCTGGACTGCCGTTCGGCCTGATGGGCGAGATGCTGCAGGACGGAGGGCACCCGTATCGGGGCCTGTTGTTCGGGATGACGTCGCGCCTGTACGGCAAGACCGATCCGCGGCCGGTGTGGGCCATGATGAACGACTTCGGCATCGCCGAGAGCCGCATGCGCGGGTACTGGCTGAAGAACACGCCGGTGCGCACGGGTCACCCGGGATTGCTGGCCACCACCTACCTTCGAGAGGGGAGCGCGCTGATTGCAATTGGGTCCTGGTCCGACAAGACCGAACGGGTGTCCTTGGCCATGGACCTCAAGGCGATGGGCTTGGTGGGCCCGATCAGGGTCTACGCCCCCGCAGTGGAGGGTCTCCAGGAGTTTGCGGAAGTGGACCCGGTCTCGGTGATCGTACCCGCCAACCAGGGCCTGTTCCTGCGAGTGGAGCGTCGTACGGCCACACGCACGAGTCCGAGACCCTTCGGTACGTAGCTCGGCCTGGGTTTCAAGGCCGAGGCAAAAAACGGGAAACGAACGCATGAACGCTATGAAAATCGGCTTTGTCGGATTAGGTGTCATGGGCAAGCCCATGGCGTCACATCTGCTCGCCAAAGGATATCCGCTGGTCGTGCACAGCCGAAGCCGTGGTCCGGTGGACGCACTGGTGGCCGCCGGCGCCGTGGCGGCCGCGTCGCCAGTGGAAGTGGCGCGTCAGTCTGACGTCGTGATCACGATGTTGCCCGACACGCCAGACGTGGAAGCGGTGCTGACAGGGCCGGACGGTGTGATCGCCGGCCTTGCGAAAGGCGGGATGGTCATCGACATGTCTGCCGTGGACGGAGCCACAAACCCGCGAGCTCTCAGCACGTCGCCTGTCGCCTGGATCACGGTGGGACTCTTGTGGGTGGCGGCGGCAGTTCTGCTCATCAAGATGCGCACGATGCACCTAGCTCGGGCTGTTCCTCAAGCCCGAGACAGTCCTCGGCCTTGAGGAACAGGCCGAGCTACGTACAGTTCCCCAGTTCCCAAGTTCCCCATTTGTATAGGTCTCGTCAGACAAGTCGGTCCCCCGCCGCCCTTGAGCGAGATCTCTGACCCGTCGTAGACCAGCACCTCGGCGCCCGCGCGTTCCAGCCCTGCACGGGTCTTTGGGTTACCTTCCACCATCACGCACTTGCCCGGGGCAATGGCCAGCACGTTGGCGCCGATGGAATCGAACTCCTGGTCGGGCACCTCGACCAGTGTGTAGTCCAGATCACAGAGGCGTTCGCGGAACGACACGGGCATCAGCGGTGAATACACCACGGCGAGGTCGTGGTCCACGGGACTGATGATCGACATCAAGTGGAATACATCACCGGCGCCGCGATAGTGGGGCAACGGCACAACGATGAGTTCATCAACCGAGTCGCCGAGCAGGAGGCGAAGCTGCCGAATGCCCTCGTCGTTTGTCCGGTAGCTGCGGCCCACCGCCGCCAATCGCGGCCCGAGCCACGTCACGTCGCCGCCTTCAAGGGTTCCGGGTGGTTCTATGGCGCCGGCGATCGGAATGCCGAGCGCGCGATACGTTTCGGCCAACGCTGCGGGTTCCTGGTCGCGCAGAGGTTTTCCCATGCGGCAGAGAATGGCGCCTCGGGCGCACATGACCGAGGCGTCGCGCACATAGATGGCATCCAGATTCAGCTGCACAGACGCAGGGTCGCATTGGTGCACCGGTGCGCCTGTGCTCAGCAGTTCGACAAAATTTTCGTACTGTGCAACCGCTTTGCCGTAGTCGGGTGCCGCCGTGAAGTTGAGCGCCTGCCACTGTTCAGCGATCGTTGCGTCATCAACAAACGCCTGGCGCGCGTGGCGGACCAGGATTCGATTCCAGGGGCCGACGTCAGGCACGGTCGCGCGTCACCCAGACAAAAACGGGCAGGCCCGCCAGCAAGAGCAAAAAGCCCCAGTACACCGTTTCCGCGCCCGCACCCCCGATAGCCCACAACCCATACGCGAATGCCAGCCCAGCGACAGCCTTCATTCTGGCCGGCAACTGGCCGGCGCCAGGCGGCGCCGACGGGTCCTTGATGCGAAACGTTGCGAGCGCCGAGAACACATAGGGCACGAGCGTCGAGAGCGTCGAGAGCAGGATGATGAACGTGAAGAGTTCGACCAGGCCCCTGGTGTGGTTCGCCGCAATGAGCACCGAGGCCAGCACGCCGGCTACGAGCATTCCCGCCACTGGTGTGCCCTGCGGCGAGACGCGGGCGAAGATCTTCGGGAACAACCCGTCTTTGGCGACCGCCAGCGGCAACTCCCCGACGACCAACGTCCAGCCGTTGAGCGCACCAAAACAGGAGATGGCGGCGCCAATCGCCACCAGGCTCGCCGCCGTGTTGCCAAACAGCGCGCGCGCACCATCCGCAAACGGCGCGGTCGTCGTGGCCAGTGTTGCGGCCGGCACCAGTGACATCACGCCAATCGTGCTCACGATGTAGATAGTGGCGGCGATCAACGTTCCGGCAATGGTCGCGCGCGGAATGGTTGTTTCGGGATTTGCGACGTGCCCTGCCGGAATCGTCGCGGCCTCAAGACCCAGAAATGCCCAGAGCGTGAGCGTGGCCACCTGCGTCACCTGCCCGGCCGCATCGCCAAACGACGTGGCCGTGACGGGGAAGTGTGCGGGTGAAAAATAGAACAGGCCCCCGATCCCCACGAGCACGAGCGGCATCAACTTCAGCACGGTGGTCACCACCTGCACCTGGCCCGCCCGCCGCACTCCAGCGATGTTGATCAGCGTGAATGTCCACACCATGGCGATGGCCAGGATGGCGGCCAAGACGGGGGTGCGGACGATGGTGGGAAAAAACGGATCGAGGTACCCGACGCCCGCCACGGCCAGTGCTGCCGTGGAGCTCCAGACCGAGATCCAATAGCCCCAGGCCACCATGAACGCCGGAAGGGCTCCGAAGGCCATCCTCGTGTACGCGTACGGTCCGCCGGCAGCGGGCCGGATGCGGGCGAGGCGCGCGAACACCAGGGCCAGGCACGTGGCTCCGGCGGCTGACGCCACCCAGCCCACCAGGCTCAGTCCCCCAAATGCCGCGAGCGACGAGGGCAGGAGGAACACGCCGGACCCCACCATATTGCCCATCACGAGGGCGGCCACCATCCAGAATCCCAACGAGTCACGTTTCATGTGGGCTATTCTGTCTCGTAATGCCAGGCTACGGACTCTCATATTGGGCCACTCACGCGGCGTCGGCCAAGGCACGAACCGCGCCCGGCAAGCCGGCAAAGGGTCGGCTCACTGCCGACGTGGTCGTGATTGGCGGCGGCTTCACCGGGTGTGCGGCGGCCTACACGCTGGCCCAGGCCGGGCTCGACGTGGTGTTGCTCGAGGCGGATCATCTGGCTGCGGGCGCCACCCAGGGGTCGATTGGTGCGGTGCTGCCCGTGCCGGATGGATCACTGATCGAAGTGGAAAAGACGGCCGGCAAACGCGCAGCCCACATCGCCTTCGCCGAACTTCAACGCAGCGTGCGAGATCTGTCCACCACCTTGAAGCGGTTGAAGATCCGCTGCGACACCACCGCGATGCCGCTTCTGGTCAATGCGCCGTTCACCAATGACGCGGCCGTCCTGAAGAAAGAAGTGTCAGCGCGCAAGGCCGCCAAGCTTGATGCCTCATGGCTGACGCCGGCCGCGTCCCGGGAGGCGCTGGCCACCGAAACACAGGGCGCGATGCGCCTGCACGATGCCGCGGTCCTGCACCCGGTTCGCGCCGCCCTCGGGCTGGCCGAAGCCGCTCGCGCGAAGGGTGCTCGAATCTTCGAACAGACGCGGGTGAAGAAGACCACGTTTACCCGCAAGGACGCCACCGTCGCTTTCAACGGCGGCACCATCGTCACCCGCGGCGTTGTGGTGGCGACAGGGACACCTGGTCCGGTGTTCCACCAGCTCGATCGGCATGTCCGGACGACGCGCGGATATGTGGTGGTCACTGAACCGCTCACGCCGGCCATGCGTAAGCTAGTGGGCGCCAGGGCGGCCTTGTACACCGAAGGCACGGAGTCGCCCCGGTTCCTTCGTTGGCTCGACGGCAATCGGGCGCTGTTTTCGGGATTGACGGGGCCGGAGATGGCGTCGGCGCCCCTGGGCGAGGCGGCGGTCCGGCAACGCGCGAACCAGCTGATGTACGAGCTGTCATTGCGCCATCCAGACATTTCCGGCCTGCCACCGGCGTACGGCTGGGATTTGCCCATCGTCGGCACCGCTGACGGGCTGCCGTGGATTGGCCCACACAGGAACTATCCGTTTCACTTCTTTTCCATCGCTTTTGGGTGGCATGGGGAGGCGTTTGCCTGGCTGGCCGCCAGGGCGGCGGCCCGGTTTTTCACCGGCCAGGCCACCAAAGACGACCAGATGCTCGGATTTGTGCGGGCGGTATAACCTGTTGTAACCTCTGGCGTCGGGTTCCGGTCAAAGGTAAGGGGTAACTTCATGGACACCATCGGACGACTCAGCGACCGGCCCCAACTGGATCGCCTCCTGTTGCGGAGACGACTCAGCGACCGGCCCCAACTGGATCACCTCCTGTTGCGGATCGGCTTTGGCGCTACTCCAGCCGAGCGCGCCATCTACGAAGGGATGTCGTACGGGGAGGCTGTCTCCGCCCTGTTGGATTTCCACCCGACCGACCCCGCCAACGACGTGGACGCCAGAATCGGGACGCCCGGGTTTCTGGGCATTACCGCGCGCAATGGGTTCATGCCCAACACAGTCATCAACGATTCGCGGCAGCGGTGGGTCTTCCGGATGGTGCATTCCCCCGCGCCGCTGCAGGAGCGGATGGCCCTGCTGTGGCATCACCACTTCGCTACGGCGTACAGCAAGCTGGCCGGGGCGGTGGGCGGCACTGAAGGCGCGCGGCTGATGGCGGCCAAGCCGTCGGAAGACACGGCGCAGGTGCGCGGGCAAATCGAGCTGTTTCGCCAGCTCGGGCTTGGCAAGTTCAGTCACCTGCTGGTGGAAGTGGCTAAAGACCCGGCCATGATCTATTGGCTCGACGGCAACACCAATGTCAAGGCCAAGCCGCAGGAAAATTTCGGCCGCGAGCTGATGGAGTTGTTTACGTTTGGCGTGAGCAACTATACGGAAGAGGATGTGTATGCTGCCGCGCGTGTGTTCACGGGATGGAACATTGCGCTACGGGGCACGAGCAATACGCCGACCGCCTACTACGCATTCAACTACAACGCGGCGCAGCACGACGTGGCGGCGAAGTCGTTCTCGTTCCCGATCTATGCCAATGGGTCGAAGACCATTCCAGCACGGGCCGCGGCATCAGGCATGCAGGATGGTCTCGACCTGATCGCCGCGCTTGCCATGCATCCCGAGACCGCACGACGAATGGCCGGCCGGCTGTGGAACTGGTTTGTCAGTGATATCGAGGCGCCGGCCCCGGCGTTTGTGAACGCGATCGCCGCGGTGTATCTCTCGTCGGACACCGACATGCGCGAGGTCATTCGCGCGGTCGTGCGCTCTTCGCAGTTCCGCGATCCGCGCCACCGCTACAAGCGCCATTCATGGCCGGTTGAGTATGTGGTCCGTGCGCTGAAGGAAATGGGTCACCTAGGGTTTTCGGCCAACGACACGCTCACGCCGATGCTCAACATGGGACAGCAGTTGTTTGAGCCGCCCGACGTGGACGGGTGGGCGATTGGGCCTGCCTGGTTCTCTACCGGCGGCATGCTCGCACGGATGAACTTCGCGTCTGCGTTGGCCACCAACCAGCGGTTCGAATTGCGCAATACGTCGCGGCTCTATAACCAAACCCCTGAAACGCTGGTCGATTACGCCGTCAGCCGTCTCAGCCTGCCGGCTGTGCCGGCAGAGGTGTACAACCCCCTGGTGGACTACGTCCGCGCCGGTGGCACCTGGACGGGGTCTGAGACCCAGTTGCTCAACAAGGCCGGCGGCGTGTTTCACCTACTCACTGGGTCGGGCGAGTACCAGTTCGTCTAACGCCCGCATCAGAACCCGCGAAGGACAGCCATGAAGGTCACTCGACGACAATTCGTCAAAGGCGGCGTGACGGCATTCACCGTCAGTTTTGCCGCACCAGCGTTTCTCTCAGACATCGCCCGCGCGCAGGGCGCGTCACGCCGAAATCTGGTGGTGTTGTATCTGAGCGGCGGCAACGACGCGCTCAGCACGTTGATTCCCTACGGCGACAGCTTCTATTACAGCCGGCGCCCCGCGATCGCCGTGCCGGCGGCCAACGTCCTGCAGGTCGGTACAGACTCATCCGGCAAGGCGCTCGGCCTGCATCCGCGTCTGACGGGCTTGAGCCAGATCTTCAATCAGGGAAAGCTCGCGCTCATCCAGCGCACGGGCTACACCAATTCCAGCCGGTCGCATTTTCTGGGCACCGACATCTGGTCCACCGCCAATCCCGCCAATTCAAGCGGCGGCACGGGCTGGCTGGGCCGCTACCTCGACGCGTTGCCTGACCCCGTAGACCCACTCGTGGCCTGGAGCACCGTGCGCGAATTGCCGCACTCGCTCCAATCGCGCGAGGTCAGCGTGGCCGCCATCCCGTCGGTGGCCGGTTATTCCTTCCTGAGTCCCAACACCGGCGCCGAAGCCGGGTATTCGCGCGCGACGATGACGACGATGGCGTCGCATGTGCCGGTGGATAGGCCGCACGTGGCGTTTGTGAATGCCACGTCGCAGTCGGCGATGGCCACGCTCGACCGCGTCGCCACGGTCGGCACATACACCGGGACGGTGGCCTACGCCAACAACGGTCTGGCACAGGCACTCAAGGCCGTGGCGGGTTCGATCGCCAAAGGTATCGGCACGAAAGTCTTCTGGGTGCAGTTGGGTGGGTTCGACACGCACTCCAACCAGAACACCAACGCGGCCAATGCCGGCTACGCGAACCTCATGGGCACGGTCGGCGACAGCCTGCTCACCTTTCACAACGACATGCGCAACCAGGGATTACTCAACGACACCCTCGTGCTGCAGTTCTCGGAATTCGGCCGGCGGATCAGCGAGAACGGCAGTCAGGGCTGTGACCACGGCGCCGCAGGTGTGATGATGGCGATGGGCGGCGGCGTGCAGGGCGGCATCTACGGCACTGCGGCATCGCTCAACCCGAACAACGTGGATGGCACGCTTGAGAACAGCGGCGCCGACGTGAAGTACGAAACGGACTTTCGTTCGGTCTACGCGCGCGTGCTCGACAACTGGCTCGGCACAAACTCGGTCCCCATCCTTGGCGGGGACTACAGGAAGAGCAGCCTGACGTTCATCTAGGACGAGTAGCCGGGTCTGACCAGCCGCGGATCACATCAAGCGGATCACCAGAAACCCGGCGACGAGCAACACGAGAAACGCGAGTGAAAACTTGTCGAAGTGTTTCTCGATCATCGCCCGGACCGGCGCGCCATAAATGCGCAGGATGAGGGCGACAAGGAAGAACCGGGCGGATCGGCCGATCAGACTCACAATCACGAACGGCCAGAAGGCCATGCCGGTTGCGCCTGCGGCGATCGTCGCGACCTTGAACGGAATCGGCGTGAACGCGGCGGCCAGCAGGAACCAGATGCCCACATCACTCCGATACATCTCCACGACTTTGTCCCACGCCCCCTGGGCCTGGTAGAAGTCGACAATCGGCTGGCCGATGGTGGGCATGGCCACCATGCCGATCCAGTACCCCACCATCGCGCCAATCACCGACCCAGCAGTGCACAGGAGCGCCGCGCTCAACCACTTATGGGTGTTGGCCGCAACGATGGCAATCAGCAGAACGTCGGGAGGAATCGGGAATACCGAGGATTCAACGAGCGCGATCAAAAACAGGGCCAGCAGGCTCTGCGGCGAGTCCACCCACTTCATCGTCCAGTCGTACGTGCCGCGGATCCAGCCGCGAATCTTCTTCAGCATGATTGAGTCCCTGAGTGCGTCTTTTGCGCCTACCATCATATGATGCGGCGGTGGCGGCACTGACCCGGGCAGAGCGACTCGTTGTGGCGGTGGCCGCGTTTGGCTTCTTTTTCGACGCGTACGAACTGCTGACCCTGCCGCTCATTGTGGGGCCTGCGTTCCTGGACCTGCTGGCGGCCGCCCCGGGATCACCCACCTACAACTTCTGGGCTGGCTTGATCTTCTGGGCCCCGGCGGTGTGTGGTGGGTTGTTCGGCCTCGCCGGCGGCCACCTGGCCGATCGCTTCGGGCGGCGGCAAATCCTGGTCTGGAGCATCCTCGTGTATGCCGGCGCCTCGCTCGCGGCCGCGTTCAGCACATCCGCGCTGATGTTCCTGTTATGCCGCTGCCTGATCATGGCCGGGGTGTGTGTGGAGTTTGTAGCCGGCATTGCCTGGCTGGCCGAGATGTTCAAGGACCCGCGGCGGCGTGAGGCCGCAGTGGGGCTGGCTCAAGCCGTGGCGGGGTTTGGCGGGCTCGCCGTCACCGGCGTCTGGCTGCTGATCATTCGCTACGCGGACGGGTTTCCCGCGATTGCCGGAGGACACGCGGAGTGGCGGTACCTGTGCCTGTCGGGCCTCCTGCCGGCGATTCCGCTCGTTGCCGTGCGACCGTTCCTGCCGGAATCACCGATGTGGGTGAAGGGCCGGATGCAGGCTCGGCCACGGGTGGGCACCCTTTTTGAGGGGTCGATGCGGCGCACCACCCTGGCGGCCATTGCCGCGACGGCGTGTACCTATGCGTTGGCGTACGGCGCGATGCAGCACCTGCCCAGGTTCGTCTCCCTGCTGCCCGAGATGAGCGTCCTCGCCGAGAGCGCCAGGAAAGAGGCCTCAGGGCAGATGCAGATGATCCAGGAGTCCGGCGGCTTGGTGGGCCGCTTCCTGCTCGCCGGATTGGTGGTGGTTGTTGTGGCGCGGCGCCGGATGCTGCGGGTCCTCCAAGTGGCAGCGCTGGTGGCGTTTCCCCTCACGTTCGTATGGTTGAGCGGCGCCGGTTTCACACCGCTCGGCTTTGGCGTGTTCCTCACGGCCGTGATTACTGCAGCGCAGTTCAACTTCTGGGGCAGCTATCTGCCGCGCGTGTTCCCCACACACCTGCGCGGCACGGGTGAGAGCTTCGCGGCAAACGTGGGCGGCCGGATTATCGGCACCACCGCAGCGCTGGCCACCACCATTCTTGCCACCCAATTGACGCCCGCATACGGCGCCGGCCGTTCACTCGCCTTGGCAGCCGCTGCGGTCGCTACCCTTGCATGTGTCATAGGACTGATCGCCAACCGCTTCATCACCGAGCCCACGTCAGACCAGTTGCCGCAGTAATCCGCCCGGAGGTCCCGGGCCTCTCAGCCCGGGACGCGCGGCTCTAGCCGTGGCCGATGCGCCGCACCACGAGCATTGTGATGTCGTCGAATTGGGGGGCCTTGCGCTCGAGGCGTATTTCAAGGAGCACCCGGTGCCGTCCCTGTATCTGCAACTGCAGGGCACCGTGAACCCGTGCCGCCTCCAGTTACCGCCAGTCTCAGCGCTGCCCTTGACGCCGGTCACCGGATGGATTGCGATCAGCGAACGCGTGTATCGGCTCAATCGCGTCGGCCGGACCGACCCGTGTGCGTTGACACCCGCTCAGCTCAACCCTCCGACCGGCTGGCTCGATTGGCTTCAGCCGCTCACGCCGGTCGCCACTATTGGCAAGACCATTCGTCTCTATCACGTGACCGAACAGGACCTGCCTCGGACGATGCCATAATCCCCTCCGGCAGCCGAGTCAGGGGCGGACGTCAAACCCCTCGCGATGCGCTGCATCGCGCAGGCGCGCATCGAGGCACACGAAGGTTTCGCCGTGTGGTTGTTCTTCACACCAGATGAGCGCCGCCGCCAGTTGGAGGGCGTCGGCCGCGCGCAGCGGGTGGACGGCGACGAGGCGCGCCGCGCGCCTGCGCACTTCGTCTGTTGGCGACACACTGTCGGCATGTTCCACGATCGCGCGCAGCCGATCCGTCGCGGCTCCAAGGATGGCCCCGTCCATCGGCTTCTCTCGATGCCGCCGATGAATCGCGGACTGACATTCAAGAGGCGTGGCCCACCAGAACGTCATCTCCTTGTCCTCAGCGAGGAGCGCCGCCAGGCCTTCAGACTGAGCCTCTGCCACCAGCAAGGGCACGACGGCGGAGCTGTCCCAGAACATCAGCGGTCCGATGTGGGGTCGCCGCGCTCCGCCAGCAGGGCCTCGAGCACTCCGGCGGCCGATCCCTGCGGCGGCGTCTGCAGGACTTTTGGCAGCTTCCCGCGCCCGGCGCGAACCACTCCCGACTTCGAGAGGCGCAGCCGCCGCGTGGTGCGCCGCTCGGTGGCATCAAGCGGCACCAGCTTTGCCACGGGCACCCCGCGTTCGGTAATCACCAGTTCGCCGCCGGCCTTCACACGGCGCAGGTATTCGCTCAGCCGGCTCTTGAGCTGGACAACACTTGTACTGGTCGTAGCCATGTGACTAGTGTGGTCACCCTTGGCCCCGATGTCAAGGCCATGGCACCCGGCTCTTTCGACGTCGTCCCGTCCTCCCTGTAATCCGTCGTGATCAGAAGCTGATGCGCAGCCCCAATTGCATCTGCCGCGCAGATGTAATCGTCGATCGAATCTGGCCGAACGACGCGAGCGGCGCTTCGTTGTCGGCGCTCCCCGCGAAGGCCACCAGCGACGGCGGACCGAAGTTGGCGCGGTTGAGTAGATTGAATACTTCGGCGCGCAGCTCGACCGTGCCTCGGCCTGATCCAATGCGACTCAGGCCGAACATCTTGCTCAACGCCAGGTCCACCGTGCGCAGATCGGGTCCGAGAAGCGCGTTGCGGCCCACATTGCCGAATGTCCCGATCGGCTGTAGCACAAACGCCGTCGGGTCGAACCACTGCGCGGGGTTGCCCGTGACCGCGTTCGACGCGTTGCGCCCAGACGCATAACTCGGCCGGTCCGGCCCGGTACCGGGGCCCAGCGACGGAGACCAGAGCGACCGCGACCGGTTCGTCTGCACAAACGGCGTCAGCGGGCTGCCGCTGCGCAGGCGCACGATGCCCGACAGGCGCCATCCGCTGATGGGCTCCCACACGAAGTTGGTCACCCAGTTGTGCTCGGCGTGAAAGTCCGACAAGCCCTTGTTGTAGCCCTCAATGAACTCGGGCATCGCCGACGTGGTGGCCGTGGTCGAGTCCGAGAAGAACGTGGAATTCTGGGTGGTGTCTTCAGACGTCGACCACGTGTACGACGACTGCACCTGCAGGCCGTGGCTCCACCTCTTCTTCACCTCGACGATGAGCGCTTTGTACCAGGAGTCGCCATCGCTGGACTTGAGTTCAATCGCGGAGTAGTTGCGGTTGGGGCGCAGGAGTCCTGCCGCGTAAAACAACGTCCCGTCAGCCAGCATGGCGGGCGCCGGCACGTTGACGTCCGAGTTGCGCCACAGATGTGTGCCGCGGGCGCCGGCATAACTGACGGTCGCCACCCAGTCCGTGAAAAACTCCTGCTGCACACTCGCGTTCCACATGTGCACGCGCGGCAATTGCACGTCGTACTGGATGGGCCGCACCGAGATGCCGGTCAGCCGTTCGAACGGCGGCACCGGGAACGTCGGACTAGTGAGGACCACGCGCGGAGTGCTCGGCGGGTTGGTGACGGTGACGATAAGGTTTTGGTGGTTGTTGGTGTTGTAGTACAGACCGTAGCCGCTGCGAATGGATGTGCGGCCATCGCCGCGCACATCCCAGACCACGCCTGCACGGGGAGACAACGTAGGCGCCGGATTGTCGTACAACTGGCCCACCACCGGCGCGCCCAGCAGGTCGGGCATGTTGATGTCGCGCCCGCCCTCGTCCACCGGCATCGTGGACCCTTCGAACCGCAGGCCAATGTTGGCCGTCACCCGGGGCGTCAGCTGAATGTCGTCCTGCAGGTAGGCGCCGTAGATCGTGAACGGCCAGCGGCGGTTGACGTCGCCATTTGGCGTCAGGCCGATGAAGCTCGCAGGCGTGTTGCGCAGGAACGCGGCGAGATTGGCGAAGCGGAACACGCCCAGGCTGAACGTTGGGTTGAATTCGCTCGAGACGTAGTGCTCGGCCAGCGCGCCGGCCTTCAGGAAATGCCGTCCGCGAGACTGCGTGATGTCGTACTTCAGGCTCAACACGTCCTGGCGGAGGCGGAGGTTGGCGGAAAGCTGGGGGCCAAAGCGGGGGATACCGCCGATGTCGATGGCGCCCATCAGGGAACGGCCGGCGGCAAACTCGCTGACCGGCTGCGTCGTGTTGGCCTCCACGTTCTGGCCCACGCGCGTGCGGCTGTAGCCCAGATGCACGGTGTGGAAGGTCCGTTGTCCAAGGGCCTGGCGGTATTCCGCCGTCGCGAACTGATTGCGCGAGATGAACGAACGCGGGAACTGTGGAAAGTCTGTCGGCAGCCGCTGCTCGGCATCGTCGAAGGTGTAGCGCGCGAAGAGCTGGGCGCCATTGGCGAGCACCGCATCCAGGCGGAGCTGGGCAAAGTGCTGGGCGAGTTTCTGATCAAACGGGAACGTATAGCGCGCCAGGCCGCCGCCGAGGTTTTCGCCGTTCCCCCTGGGGAATTCGTTGAGGTAGGGCAGCACCGCGGCGTTGATCGGGATAGTGACGCCGCCCGGCAGCAGACCAAGCCGTGCATTGTCGTCCGGCACGGTCGTCAGGATTGTGCGGCCGAGTGTTTCGAGCAGCGCCTCGTAGCCGGCGAAAAAAAACAGCCGGTCGCGAACGAGCGGCCCGCCGGCCGTGCCGCCGAACTGGTTCCGCATGAAGTCGGGTTTGTCGCCGACGTCGAAGTAGTTCCGCGCGTCGAACGCCTCGTTCCTGTGGAACTCGAACGCGCTGCCGGCGAACTGGTTCGACCCCGATTTGGTGATGGCGTTGACCTGACCGCCGATGTTTCGTCCGAACTGGGCGCTGTAGGAGTTGGACTCGAGCCGGAATTCCTGCACGGTGTCCATGCCCAGCGCGGTGCTGGCCGCGGACCCGGCCGGCCCGTTCGTGAAGTCGTTGAGCAGCGTGCCGTCCAGCAGATACACGTTGGCGCGCGGGTCCTGGCCGTTGACGCTCATGGCCACGCCGTGCGCCACCACCGACCCGTTGTCGCGATGCGCAAAGGGCGTCACGCCCGGGAGCAACGACATAAGGTCTGTGTAGTTGCGGCCGTTTACCGGAATCTGCGCGATGGTTCGTTGATCGACGAGGAAACTCAGTTCCGACGAGCGCGTGTTGACCTGTGACGTGGCGGCGGTCACCGTGACGGCTTCGGTCGCGCCCACCTCCATGGTCAGGATGACGGCCGCGTTTTCACCGACCGTGAGGCTGATGCCGGCGCGCACCAACGGGCGGAAGCCGGGGAAGTCAGACCGCACCTCGTAGTTGCCGGCCGGGAGGCCGGCGATGGTGAAGCGGCCATCAAAGCCGCTCGTGGCCTGGCGTGTCGCGTCGGTGGCCACCTGTCGCGCCACCACCTGCGCCCCAGCCAGCACCGCACCCGTGCTGTCCTGCACCACTCCGGCGAGCGTGGCGCCGGTTTGCGCAAAGGCGGGGGACGCGGCGAGTACACAGAGGGTCGTCAGGAGCAACGCGAGCCGGGTCTTTTTGGTGAACATGCATTGCAGTATACGAACGTAACGGGCCGCCAGTTGACCCGGGAGCCGTATCTTCTTTCAGCCGCCGCATAATAATGCTGCCATGCCTGCCCGCTTCCAGTATTCCCGCCGGGTTCAGTTTCATGAGACCGACCTGGCCGGAATCGCGCATTTCAGCTGGTACTTCCGCTACATGGAGGAGGCCGAGCACGCCCTCTGGCGCGCGCTTGGCATGAGCATCTGGCCCACTGGCGCGACGGTGGGGTATCCACGCGTTAACGCCACCTGCGATTTCAAGGCGCCCCTGAGATTCGAGGACGAATTCGAGGTGGAGATTGCCGTCGAAGCGATCGGGCGCCGATCTATCCGGTACCGCTGCACCCTCTGGCGTGGGACGGAGGTCATGGCCACCGGGTCCATGACCTCTGCCTGCGTGACGCACGCCGAAGACGGAAGTGTGCGCTCCATCGACGTGCCCGAATCCGTTCGCGCCCGTTTATCCCAGGGCGTACGCCCCGTGCCATAATGCGTCGCATTCAATGAGGTTTGCCTGATGACGCCCCGGCTGACATCCACGCAATGGCTGATCTGCGTAATCGCGGCCATCGGCTTCGCGTTTGATATCTACGAACTGCTGATGTTGCCGCTCATCATCGCGCCGGCATTGCGCGAACTGGTGAACGTGGCGCCGGGCACCCCGGCGTACAACGACTGGGTCGGCGTGATGTTGTGGGTGCCCGCCATCGCCGGCGGCATCTTCGGCCTGCTCGGCGGCTATCTCACCGATCGACTCGGCCGCCGCCGCGTGCTGACGTGGAGCATCCTCCTCTACGCCTTTTCCGCCTTTGCGGCCGGTTTCAGCACCAACATCTGGCAGTTCCTTTTCTTCCGCAGCCTGACGTTCATCGGCGTGTGTGTGGAGTTCGTGGCCGCGGTCTCATGGTTGGCCGAACTGTTCCCGGACGCGAAGCAGCGCGAGAAAGTGCTTGGCTACACGCAGGCGTTTTCTTCTCTCGGTGGCGCCCTGGTCACGGCAGCGAGCGTCTGGATTCTGGCCAATGCCGCGTCGTTGCCCGAGATCTACGGCGCACACGAAGCCTGGCGCTACACCTTGATGTCGGGCATCGTCCCGGCGCTGCCGCTCATCATCATTCGGCCGTTCCTGCCGGAGTCACCCGCGTGGCTGGCCAAGAAACAGGCCGGCACGCTGCGCCGGCCCAGCGTGGCGCAACTCTTCAGCCCCGAACTCCGCCGCACCACCATCGTCACCACCCTGATGTTCGCGTGTTCGTACGGTGCGGCATTCGGCGCCATTCAACACATGCCGCGTATTGTGCCCGCCACACCTGACGTGGCAACGATGGCGCCCGCGCGTCCGATGCCGCAGGATGCGCCTGGCGCGGCGTTATGGCGTGTCGAGAGCGGGCGCATGAAGCAGCAGCAGTCGGCGGCGGTGCAGTGGTGGCAGGAAATTGGTGGCCTGGTAGGTCGAACGCTCCTCGCCATGCTCGTGATTGTCATCGCCAGCCGTCGCGGCCTCTTGCGCGTCTTCCAGGTCCCTGGAATCATCGTCGTGCCCCTGGTGTTCTGGTTCGCGCCGACATCCAGCCTCGACACGCTGAAGATCGGCATGTTCTTCGCGGGCCTGTTCACGGTGGCGCAATTCAGCTTCTGGGGCAACTATCTGCCGCGCGTGTACCCGACGCACCTGCGCGGCACGGGTGAGGCATTCGCCGCCAATGTCGGCGGCCGCATGCTCGGCACCGGCTTCGCCTTCGTCACCACCACGCTCGCGTCGAACCTCGGTGGCGCGCCTCACGTGCAACTGGCGATGGCGGCCACGATCGTCGCGACGTTTGTGTACGTCGCGGGCTTCGGCCTCAGTTTTTTCCTGCCTGAACCCAAGGGCACGGACCTGCCCGAGTAGGACCTTTCGTGGTGCTGATCCTACTGGCGCGCGTGGTGTTTGTGGCCTTCGTCGCCACGCTCGGCGACTACGTCTGGTTCGAGTTCGGCGTGCGCCATACCCCGGTGCACGGCATCCTGCACGGGGCCGCCCTTCTGCTGGCCGTCGGATTGGTGCTGGGTCACCACGCCAATGCGCTGATACGCGGCGCCATCGGTGGTGTCGTCGCCGGCGTGGCCGGGGCACTCGGGTTTTATGCGGTGGTCGGCGTTGCGGGCTACCTCGGCGCGCTGATTGCCGCCTGGGTGTTCATGTGGATCTTCCTTGCGGCGGTCGCCGCGTGGCTGCGTGGCGCCCTGGGTGCGGTAGGTCGCTGGGCTATACCAGGGGCGCTGGCTGCGGTCGGGAGCGGGCTGACGTTTTACCTCGTCTCGGGAATCTGGACGGATCACCCCGAGGCACGCAACTACCTGTGGCATCTCGTGGCGTGGACGGCCGCATGGGCGCCCGGCATCGCGACGCTGACGTGGACAAGGGAGCGTCGCTGATCACGACTCCCATCGGGAGGCGGCGTGGCTGCGGAGCCACTCGTCGGCATGCCGCCACAGGAGCAGCAGCGTCAACAGCAAGGGCGCACTCTTGACCAGGGCGGCGCCCACCAGCGCAGGCAGGGTGTCAAACGCGAATCCATACCGGAACCAGTTGACGACGATCAGATTCTGGACGAGTGACAGGACAAAGATCAGCGCCACCATGATGAGCGCCTGACGGCTGAAGTGCGTGCTGGCGGCCACGACGAATATGAGCAGCGGGAACAACAGCGACAGGTAGTGCTCCCAGATCGTTGGTGACCACAGGAGGAAGAACACCACGGCCAGCAGGAAATCCGCATGACGTCGCGCCGCGTCTGTCCACGCCTCGCGGCGGCTTCGCCAGGCCAGCCACAACACGGTCAGTCGCCTCTGGCATGATCGATGCCGGCGTTGCCGCCCACCTGGCTGCTGCGCTCAAGCACGGTCACGTCGGTCCAGCCGCGCTGCGACAGCTTGTAGGCCCCCGCCAGACCGGCGGGGCCGCCCCCGAGCACGACGAACTTCATTTGGGTGCCACCGTGGCGGGCGTAGACCGAGGCAGCATCTACGTGACGATCAGTCCGGCGACACCCGTGACGATGAGCACTGCCTGCCAGAGGATGCCGGACGCGAGGACGACTTCGCGCGGCGCGCCATACGGCGCGAGCAACGAGACCAGCGCAGCCTCACGCACACCGATGCCGCCCAGGCTGATGGGGAGCACGGCGATGAGTTTGGAGAGGGGCCAGGCCACGAACCAGGCCGGCACGTCGGTGGTGACACCGATCTGCCGGGCCAGCCAGACATTGGTCATCACAAACGCCGACTGTACCACGAGCGAAATCACCACCGCGCCGACCCATGCCGGCCGCCGCGTCATCAGCGTCGTCACGCAGCGCTGATTTGAGTGGTCAGACCGGAGAATCGCCGCGACCGCAATACAACAATCCCGGCGATGAGGGCGATGACGGCGCCGGCTGCGACCCACAGGCTCGCGTCTTGAATGACGCGGGCGATGCCGGGCGGCACGCCGGCAAATGGCAACGCCACGACGACGAGCATCAGCACGGTGCCCGTGTCAATCAGGCGGTCGGCAATACTGGCGAACGTGACGCGCTTCACCCCAACCAGCGGTGCAAGGTACGCCGCACGCACAAGGTCTCCCCCCGCCAACCCAGGCAGGCTGAGGTTCGCAACCAGCCCGGCGTATTGCGCGCGCACGCAGGCGGAGTTCAGCCCTTCTGCTGGTCCCAGCACCACGCGCAGCTTGATCGCGTTCAGGTAATGCCCTGCAAAAAACACCACCACACTGGCCGACCAGGTCCAGACGCTGGTGCGGCGCAGGGCGTCGAGCACGGTGTCGAGCGGAATGATACTGAGAAGAATGGCGACGACGGCCGCGGACACGGCGGCACGAATGACCCAGCGAACCATCGCGAACTGTCAGTCCTTCGGGTGCCAAGGCGACTGCATCTGCAGGCGCGAAATCATGTCGGCCAACAAGCCGACCGATCAGATGGTGATGGCCGAGAGAAACGCCATCACGGCGGTCTCCGACAGGTTCCACAGGTAAATGTCCTCGATCAGCTTGGCGACACCGATCAGGAACACCACCCCGCCGACCGGCAGGAACACCTTGAGCGGATTGAAGAGCACGATCGCCCGGACCACCAGCAGGATGAAGCTGACAAAATGTGACGGACGGATTTTCGACTGGCCCGCCCGCTTCGCGTATTCCACCGGCTCGAAGAGCACGTTGTGCCCATTCGCCAGCATGGCGAGCGTGATCGTGCTGGTGAATGAGAACCCCGCAGGACACATGTGCATGTAGCGCAGCAGGGTCTCGCGCTTCATGACGCGTTGTCCCGAATTGAGGTCCGGAACGCGGACGCCGACCAGGTAACCCGCAAGCCGGTTGAGCAGCCACTTGCCCGGACGCCGGATCCACGCGACGCCGGCCGACATCAGCCGTCGCTCTCCTATCACCATATCGGCGCCGTCGAGCCTGGCATACAGGCGCGGCATCGCGTCGGGCGCATACGAGGCATCCGCATCCATGATCATGATGGCGGGCGCCTCTGTGGCGAAGACGCCGGTCTTGAGGGCGGCGCCGTATCCCCGATTCCAGGTATGCGTGATGACCCGCACACCGGCTGCGGCCGCACGTGCCCCTGTCGTCGGTCGAGCCGTCGTCCACCACGAT
This sequence comes from Acidobacteriota bacterium, assembly GCA_009694745.1. Lineage (GTDB taxonomy): Bacteria > Acidobacteriota > Vicinamibacteria > Vicinamibacterales > SCN-69-37 > SYFT01. Next base: position 51,951 of record SHUF01000001.1, on the reverse strand, counting down.
GATCTCGGTGGACACGGGGAAGCCGGCGAGCACCTCGCGGACGCGCGCCAACGTGCCATCAATGCCGGCGGCTTCGTTGAACGCCGGCAAAATGACCGCCAGTTCTGGCACGGGTTTCGTGATGTCCATTCAGGCAACCTTCCGCCGCTGAAAACGGCCAGTGTAGCCTACACCGTCACGACGGATCACAGGAGAGGCCTTGAGGCACGGAGGACTCCTCTGTCACGACGGATGACAGGAGATGCGGAGGCACGGAGGGCACCGCATGGGCTTGTGATTCCGCTGTGTCTCCGAGTCGTGAGATACGCCTTGGCGCACTACGAATCTATGCGTCGTGTGGTGATCCGTCGTGGGTCTACTGGCCGAACGCGTAGAGGCGCCCGTCTCCGTCGCCGATGATGACGCGTCCGCCGGCGACAGCGGGAGAGGCCGTGAAGGGCGCGGCGGCATCGAACTCCCAGAGCTTTTTTCCCGAGCCGAGGTCAAGGACATAGAGCTTGCCGTCGCTCGAGCCCACGATGACCCTGGTGCCTGCGATGGCCGGCGAGGATTCCACTCGCGCCCGGGTGGTGAAGGACCAGCGCTGCTTCCCCGTCGCCATGTCGATGGCGCGCACGTTCTTGTCACGGCCGCCCAGCACCATGGTGCCGCCACTGCCGCTGACGCTGAGGGCGGCTGACGAATAAAACGGGAATTGGCGATCGGGATCGAGGAACCGCCACTTCACGCGTTTCGCGGCGATGTCCACCGCGACCACCTCGTTCGCGAATGTGCCGTAGTACGCCACCCCGGCGGCGATGGCAGGGGACGCGGCCGTGTAGGCCTGCGTCGCCATGGCCAGCACTTTGGTGCCATCGCTGATACGGACGCCATGGAACACTTCGTCACAACCGCCGAAGTACGCCACCCCGTTCCAGATGGCCGGCGTGGAATGCACGTAGTTGTCGGTGCCGGCCTTCCAGAGAAACGCGCCGGTCGCGGCATTCAGGCCATACAGATGGCCGTCGTACGATCCGATCAGCACGGTGTTGCCGGCCACCACTGGTGATGATTTGATCTCGGCCCCCGTCTTGTACGTCCATCGCGCCTTGCCGGTGGCTGCGTCAACCGCGTGAAACACGCCGGCGAGATCACCGATGTACACCACGCCATTGGCCACCGCCGGCGACGATTCGCCGATACCCAGGTCATCAGACGTCGCCCGGTACGACCACTTCAGCTTCCCGCTGGCAGCATCAATCGCCACCAGCGCACCCCCAGCCGTGCCCACATAGGCCACACCATCCACCACCGCGGCCGAAGACTCGATCGCCGAGCCGGCCTCATACGTCCACTGCAGGCGCAAGGTCGTCGGCAGGGAAGATCCCGCCACGCCGGTCAGCGTGTGTGAGTTGCGGAACTGAGGCCAGGACGTGACGGTCTGCGCGTGGACAAAGTGGACCTTTCCGATCGCAAGCAGCCCACATGCGCCGATCAGCAGTGCCCGACGCCACCCGACCCCGGCCATCACGGCAGGCGCTTCGCGCCAAGCTGAATCGCGAACAGGTTGTTGCGTGTCATCACGAACATCGCGCCATTGGCGGTGACGACGGTGGAGTACACAGAGCTGCCCATGTTCATTTCGTTCAGCACCTTCTTCTCGCGGCCGTGCTGGAAGACGGTGACGTCGCCGTCTTCGTCACCCAGGTAGACCTTGCCGTCCACGATCATCGGTGAGCTCCACATGGCCGCAAACATGTCGTGTTTCCAGACCTGCTTGCCGGTCTTCAGGTCGATGCAGTGGAAGAAACCGCTGAAGTCCGGGTAGTAGAGCAGTCCGTCCTTGATCGCCGGTGTCGAAATCGTCCGGCGAATGTCGGTGTAGTGCCAGAGGCGGCCCGAGTCCGTGATGTCGCCGCGTTTGGTGCCGTCGATGGCGTACAGGTGCCCGACGCCTTCGCCGTGTTCGGGGTCCTGGCCGTTGGCGAGATACACCACGTCCTCGTAGATCACCGGTGTGGCAATAATTTCGTTGCGCGTCTTCGGCCAGACGGCGTCTTTCGGGTTCGTGTCGAACTCCCACAACTTCTTGCCGGTAAGCGCCTCGTAGCTGCGCAGCCAGCCGTCGCCCTGGCCGTGCACGACCTGCACAACGCCGCCGATGCTGCCCACCGTGGGCGTTGACCACTGGCCGTGCAGAATCTTGTCGCCCGGCGATGCGTCCTCCCACACCAGCTTTCCGGTGGTGCGATCGAGCGCGATGATCGCCGGCGCGTTGGGTGACGGGATGTTCACGTGGCTTTCGTCCTGGCCGTTGCCGGTCGAGACGTAGAGCAGGTTCTGATAGAAATTCGGCGACGAGTTGGCGAGGTTGTGCGGGAAGGCGCCGACCTCTTCCATCATGTCGTACTGCCAGACGACGTCGGGGTCGTGTTTGCCGGTGAGTGTCTCGGTCTTGAACTCGCCGTCGTTTTCATTGTCGTGGAAGCCCTGAATGTCGGCCGCCACCACCACGCCGCGATTGGACACAAAGTACGCGATCTCGCCAATCACAAGCGGTGACGACGCGATGCCCTGGAAGGGCCAGTCGTTTGCGCGCCCCGACGTCAGCTTTTCATAGGTCGCCTGCCACATGAACTCGCCCGTCGATTCGCGGAACGCCATCAGCACGCCGCGGTCGCCGGCCTGCTTGGGGTCACGTGTGGCTTCGTTGTTCGTGCCCACGAGCACCACACCGCCGGCCACCACGGGGTTGCCGTAACTCTGCGAACCGAGCGCGGCCACCCACTTGATGTTTTCTCCGGTCTTCACGTCCCAGGTCGAGGGCATTCCGGTGGCGTCCGACACCATGTTGCGGTCAGGAGACCCGCCCCACATGTGCCACTCGGTCACACCCTTGCCGGCCCCTGACGAAGCAGTGGTGGCCACCAACGCACACAACACGACGAGCGAAAGTTTCTTCATCACGTGATTCCTACTGATTCCTGTAGACCTTGAAATTGTCGAAAAATACATCGGAAATGCCGTCGCCGTACAGGCCGGGCGCGCCGGAGCGATGCGGAATGCGGTCCACCTTTTCGATCGTCCATGCCGCAGGCTCGGCCTGACCACGGGGCCAGACTTTGCCCTGTACCAGCGTGGTGCCGTCGGCCCGGTTTTCGACGCGCAGCTTCATCCGGTACCACGTGTCCACCGGCCACGAGAATTTTTCCACGCTGACCGTCATTTCGTTGGCGGCCTGCCAGGGCTGCAACTCGATCTTCTGGTTGTTGCCAAACATCATCAGCACGTAGCGCTGATTGATGAGGCCAACGTCACCGCGCTGTCTTCGCATCACCAGGCCGCGCACGTCGGCTTCCACCGTGTAGTCGGACCACTCCGGCCGTCCCATCATCAGTTTTGTGCGCCGGCCCACGGTGTCGTCGCGCGGCCGCACCAGCACCCCGCTGCCATCCAGTTCACGAGGGAGGGCCTTCATGTTCGACGTCCACCACGCGGGCGTCGCCTTGAGGCCGTCGAAGTCGTAGGACCAGGGCAGCGGTGGAATCACGCGCACTCTCGCCTGTCCCGTGATCGGGCCTTGCGCGCCGGTCACCGCGGCCTTGACGTAGCCTGCGGCGCCACCGCCCGGCGCCACGAACGCGCCGTCGGCGCCAATGGTTCCGGCCAACTGCTCAGTGGTCCACTGCACCTCGCCCGCCCTGGCCTTGCGAATGAACACACCGTTGGCATCAAAGAGCCGCACGGCAAAGGCCAGTTTGTCACCCGGGTTGAGCAGCGCTTCGTACGGAAATACCTGCACGGCGGCAATCGGAGCGGTTGAGGCCGCCGGCCTCGCGGCGGCGGGTGACGCACCTGCGGCCGTGGCCTGTTTGGGCCCGATCGCATACACGCGCTCCATCGACGTCACATACACGCGGCCGTTGGCGACCGCCGGTGACGCCAGGATGGGTTCGGGATTTCCCGCCGTGCCGAGCACATCCTCGTCAAGCACCTCGACGCCCGTGGCGCTCGGCCGCAGGATGTAGAACTTGCCGTTCTCCGTGCCGATGTACAACTTGCCGTCGGCCAGCGTCGGCGATCCTTTCTGCAGAGTGCCGAGCGTCTTTTTCCAGAGTTCTTTACCCGTGGTCAGATCGACCGCCGCGAGAATGGCGCCGTTGTCCATCCCATAGAGCCGGCTGCCATCCATTACGGGGGATGCAAACGTCGGCATGAAGCCATGGGTCTTCCACTTGATCGCGGCGCCAGTCAGCACACCCTTGCCCGTGGCGTCAACGGCCGCCAGCATGCCCATCTCAGTGGTGTCGAGGTTCTCTTCGCCGTGGGCGATGTAGACCGTGTTGTTGCGAAACAACGGGCTGTTGAGAATGGCGCGTTTACTTACTTCCAGGCTCCACACCGGCTGTCCGGTGTTCACCTTGAGTCCGTGAAACACCCCGTCGGTGCCGCCGACGATGAGCTGGCGCATGCCGTTGACGTCGGCCACGATCGGGCTCGAGTAGTTCGTGTCGTAGTGCCGCGCCTGCGGTGCGCTGATCCAGATCGTCTGGCCGGTGGTCTTGTCGAAGGCGAAGTAGCGGTTGCCCGGACGGCCCAGGTCGCCCCACCCCTGCAGCAGGGTGTTGAGGATCACCATCTGCCCTTCGATGATCGGGGAGGTCGTGCGGCCGCCGTGGGTGGTGATCGCACCGTACTCTTCGGGCAGCGACCGCTTCCAGAGGACCGTGCCCTGCGGCGACAGGGCCAGCAGTTCCGCCGACACCGTGAACATGTAGATGTTGCCGCTCTGGCGATCCACCGCCGGCGAGGCCCACGCCGCGCGATTCTGCGGCACATCGCTCAGGAACTGCGGAACGCGATGCTCCCAGAGCACTCGTCCGGAGTTGGCGTCCACGGCCACCAGGCGCTCTTGCGTCACTGACGTATCCCCGGGGGTCGTCGTTTGCAGGTAGAGCCGGTTGCCGTGGATGACCGGTGTGGAACGCCCGCCGAAGGGCAGCGTCCAGGCCAGGTTCTCTCCGGCGGGTGACCATCGCGAGGGGAGGTTGGTTTCCGGCGACGTGCCGTCACGGGATGGGCCGCGCGATTCCGGCCAGTCACTCGCCAGCAGGGCGGGCGCAAGGCCCGCCGCGAACAGCACGATGAGAAGTTTATTTCGCATGAGAGGGATCCCCACGACGTTATACCGCGCGGCAGAACGGGTCAATCCAGACTACGGCCGTTTCGCGGATCCCGTTGCACCAGAGGGACGAACCCACGTCAGGCGTTGCCCAAGCTGTCAGAAACGCGGCTTAGAGCGGGTCCATGCGGGATTTGCCGGGCGAATCTGGAGCCTGGCGAGTCACGAGAGTTCGCGTCGGGCGGAACGTCGACCGCTCGTAGAGCGATTTCACGTCGACGTACGACACACTGGCGCCGGCCGCGCCGAGTCCGAGGCCAAGTGTGATCATGGCCGCGATGGCAAAGCGTGGGTGACGCGCGAGTGTGCGCGCCGCGATGCGCCACTCGTGGACGGCGTCACGGATGACGCGCGGCCGCAGCCGCCGTCGTTCGCGGCGCAGGTCGCGGGCCACGTGCGCGTGATCGAGCACTTCTTTCAGCGCGGTGCGTTCCGCCGCCTCCGGCGCCATGCCGCCGGCGAGCAGATCGCGATACCTGTCGTCGAGATGTTGTGCGAGTTCATCAACGACCTCTGCCTCGTCGGCCGGAGGCAGTCCCGCGGCCGCCACCTTGTCACGAATACGTGCATGCCATTCAGGCATGCTCCCTCCCGGAGACGCGGTTGATCGCTTTGACAAACGCCTGCCACCCGGATCGCTGCTCGGCCAGCACGTCGCGCCCCTCCGTCGTGATGCGGTAGACCCGCCGTCGACGCTGGGCTCCTGCCAAACACTACGACGACGTGTTGTTTCGCCTGGCGTAGCGCGCGTTTGATTTCTTTATCGGACTCAGAGAAGTGGGCGCCGTGTTGCTCATGAGAGTTCGCGCACTAGCGCACGAGAGGCACGGCCTTCCCCACCCAGACGCATGCCTGACACGACGGTGGCGAATCAATCAGCCGGAAGTCCACTTTAACGTAACGCGATTCGCTCTCCGGGACCTGGATTCGAAATTGACGCCACATGTCAGGCGGCGCGACGACAACGTCGATCGGGCGCGAATCCATACGCAATTCGACGGTCACGGCAGCCCCCGTGGCGCTGCGAATCGGCAGCACCATGGTGGCGCGCGATGGCAGGAACAACGAAAACTCAGCGCCGCCTTCGCGATAGCGCTCGCCATCCACCGCCGGCTGCCATTGCGACACACCGGTGGCGATGTGTTCGAGGTCGGCCTCGCGTGTCGCTTTGACCGCGCGAAACGGAATGGATGCCATCATGACGACGGCGGCGACGCAGGCGATTCGTCGCAGCGCCGGACCGGCTGGCTTTGGCTCGGTCAGTCCCGCGAGAACCCCGACGAACAACCAGAGCATCATTGCGGCTTCGGTCAACAACAGGGGGTGGCCGGTCATCCACGTGAGGATGGAGGCCACAATGCCCGCAGCGACCCACGTCATCAACACGCCATTTCCCCCTCTGGCTTCGCGCTGCGGAGTCTGAAGGGCAGGCACAAGAGCCGCGGCCAGCATCGTGAGCAGCGCCAGCAGGCCCACAACACCTTGTTCGGCAAGCGTTTGGAGGAAGTAGTTATGGGCGTTCTCTCGAGTGGGGTTTTGATGCAAGAGCGGCGCCAGAGCCACGGCGCCATAGTTCGACGATTCTTCGAGGAACGTCCCGGCGCCAACCCCCACGATTGGCGCGTGGGCCGTCATGCGAAGCGCCGCCTTGAACAGAATTCCGCGGCTGGCAATGGTCGTGGGCAGGTTCAGATTACGTCCCGCGGGATAGCCCATCGCCAGCAAACCGATGACTCCGACGGAGACTAGCAGGGCGGCGCCTGCGACCCACCGCGTCCTCGTGGAACGGCGCGAGCGAAGGGCCAGCACGCCCGTGAGGGTAATCAACAGCGCGGCCATCGCCACTCGAGATCCCGCCACCCACAATGCCGTCGTCACAACGCCGATGAGCAGGACCAGCGGAAGACGCGCGCGCCGGGCGGCCAGACCGGCCGCGGCAAGAATCACCATGACCAGGATCGATCCGGCCGCGTTCACGTCGTATTGCGTGGACGTACGAACACTGAGGAGCAGGCCCGGCAATGATTCCGGGAACTGACCGCTCCTCAGCGAAGCACCCACGACGCGCGTGACATTGAGGACCGCGACGCCGGCGTGACCCACGAGCGCACACCACACGACTCGCGGGGCCAGGTCCGAATCGCGCCGGCAGAGATACTCGGTAGTCCAAGCCAGCGCCGCACATTTCGTGATGACCAACGCGAAGTACCACGGTTCGAGCGGCTGGAGCAGATCGACGGCGGGCTGAAATAACAGGCGCGCGATTACCAGGCAGCTCAAGTAGCCCTCAGTCGTGGTGATCAGTCGGCCCGGCAGTTCCGACAGGCCCGATGCGATGGCGACGACGCCCATCCAAAGGGCCGGTAGCGCCAGGCGCGTCGGCGTGCCGGTCGTGTATCGCGCGACAACGCCGGTGATGACGCCCACGGTCATCGCTTCGAGGAGCAGCGCCCCACGGGGCGCGTCATCCACCAGGGCCGCGATGGAGGTGCTCAGCGGCGCCAGGCCCGCCCAAATCAGGAGCGCCCAGCCTGGACGGAACACCGCGATCGCCGACAGCCCGGCGATGCCAATCTTCAGGGGTAGCGGGACATTCGAGATGAACCAGGCCGTTTGCATGAGGGCCAGCAGGGCCAGGGCCAACAGCCAGAGTGCCCTCCTGCCGGCGCTCAGCATCACCGACGGGCCACCATCGCATGGTCCATGAACGTGAACCGGCGCGCGTTCAGTTTGTCGGCATTGGCGTTGACGACATCGACCAGGTCGATCACCGTCGGGTTCACATCCATGCCCTCACTCGAGACCGGCAGTGGCACCTGTTGCAGGCGATGCATCCGGGAACCGTTGCAGGTACGCCACCGCGTCGTCGCAGTCCGCTGTGAGGCCGCGATCGTGGCATTCCTGCACCATGCTCTGGTTGGTGTCGACCCCGTGCGCGCCGATGCCGGCACCGCGGAACAGATCGCTGATAGTCCGTACGAAGTGGCTCCTGGACATAACGGCCCCTATCAGACGTTGGGCACACCACCCAGGCGCGGATCATGCACAAAAACCCCAAACGTAGCGTAGTCCATCGACTGGTCAGGCGCAATTCGGGAACTCTGCCTTCAAACGGCCTCGCATTGCGGCGCTCAAGCGCACACCTCCGGCCGGAAGTACCGCAGGTCGCGATTGGTCCGGAGTACGCGTCATTCTTGGGACAAATGCGGGTGCCATGCCAGGTGCCAGGCCGACACCCGCTGAATGCCCTGAAACGGGTGCCATGCCGAAACTGACGGGTCCTGACGGGTCGAGACGCGCTGGGATTCGGAGAGGAATTCCGAATTCCTGAATGATCTGGCGCGCGGCCAACGCGCAAAGCGCGTTGGTGCGCCCGGCAGGACTCGAACCTGCGACCACCGGCTTAAGGTTGGTACTGCTACCGCCAGCCCCTCAACGGCCCGCGGTGCTGGGCAGGCGTTCGCCGGCCTGGATGGCCACGGCCAGGCGATTCTCCCGTGGAGGCACCGGACAGACGTATGACGGGTTGAACACACAGAACGGGTGATACGCGCGATTGAAGTCCAAATCGTACAGCGTCGTCGATGTGCGATCGAGCTCCAGGTACCGGCCGCCCGCGTACGTTTCCGTGCCGCTGGTCAGGTCGCCGAACGGCACAAACAGCCGCGTGATCGTGCGCGCGTCCTCGTCGGCGAACGCGGTCAGCGTCAGGGTGGTGCCCTTCAGTGTGAAGGTCAGCGTCCCCACGCGCTGCATCCGCCGCAGTTCCGTGGTGGAGGTCGGCAATTCGATGATGAGTCGTGGCGATCGGTTTTCTTTCAGCACCGCCGGCATCTGATAGGCGGCATCAATCGGGTAGTAGGGCAGTCCGGTGAATGCGGCCTGGCCGGCCGGCAGCAACGGCGAGTCCGCGCCCGACTTGAACATCGCATCTTTGCTGGCCCGCCACGCGAGGATGCCTTGATCATTCGACCCGTCTTCGATGGGTTGCGGGCCGGAGGTGCAGGCGGCCAGCGTGGCCGCTGCGGTCAAGGCGAAAAGGATGAGGCGACGCACATGACAATTCTACCGCGTCCCTCGGGCTTGAGAACCCGAGCTACGTACTCGGGCTTGGGGAACAGCCCGAGCTACGTCATCTCTGTACGTAGCTCGGCCTGTTCCTCAAGGCCGAGGCCACCATCTACGCAAAGATGTAGCCTTTCCGGGCGACGATCGCGTCGGCAAGGAGGCGGCGCGCAGCAATCGTGTCCACCGGCGTGACCTTCAGCAGTCGCCGCAGCGCCGCGAGCATTGTGCGCTGCGTGTCACCGCCGCTCATGGCCTGGATGGCCGTGCGGGCCGCAGCGTCCGCGCGCAAGCCGGCGTCATGTGTGAGCACGGCGGCCGCATCGGCCTGAAGCGCGGCCGTCGGCGATCCTGACGCGGCCGATTGTGCGGCTCGCAGCAGCGAACTCTCGGCCATGAAGGTGTCCATCATGATGTCCGAGGCCAGCATCAGCACTTCTTGTTGCTCTTCGAGCGCCGCGCCATAGGTCTGCATCGCCAGACCCAGCACCATGATGGCCGTCTTCTTCATGCCGGCCACCGTCCCCGCGATCAGGTCGGCGGGCGCGGTGCCGCTCGTGGCCGCGCCGGTCTGGGGCGTGAGCAGCTCATCCTGCAATCGCTTGGCCGCCGCAATGATGGGCACGCCGCCTTTGAGCGCGCGTTTGATGAGCATGCCCGGCACCAGGAGCCGATTGATCTCGTTGGTCCCTTCGAAAATCCGGTTCACCCGCGCGTCGCGATAGTGCCGCTCAGCCGGGTAGTCCTTCACGAATCCGTTGCCGCCATGAATCTGCACGTTTTCATCCAGGACGAAGTCGAGCATCTCGCTGCTGGACACTTTCAGGAGCGACGCCTCGATCGCAAACTCCTCGAGCGCGGCCAGCGCCGCGGCCGGTGTGTGGCCCCCGCGCGCGATCATCTCGTCGATGAGACCCGTCGTGCGATACAGCATGCTCTCCACGCCGTATGCCCGGGCCGTCATCTCGGCCAGTTTGTGGCGAATGGCGCCAAACGACGCGATGGGTTGTCCGAACTGGCGTCGCGTCGTGGCGTAGGTCGTGGCCTCGCGCATCACAAACTTCGCCCCGCCGCTGCACATGCCGGCCAGTTTCAGCCGCCCGTAGTTGAGCACGTTGAATGCGATCTTGTGACCCTTGCCGACTTCGCCGAGCAGGTTCTCTGCCGGGACGCGCGCGTCCTGCAGCACCAAGGGCGCCGTGGACGAGCCGTGCAGGCCCATCTTGTGTTCTTCCTTGCCGGGCAGCACGCCGGGAAAAGAGCGTTCCACGATGAACGCGGAGAAGTGCTCGCCATCCACCTTGGCAAACACGATGTAGAGATCGGCGAACCCGCCGTTGGTGATCCACATCTTCTCGCCGTTGAGCACCCACGACCCATCGGGCTGGCGGACGGCTTTCGCCCGCGCCCCCAGTGCATCCGACCCCGATCCCGCTTCACTCAGGCAGTAGGCGCCCACCAGGTCGCCCGAGACGATGCCGGGGAGGTACTTTTGCTGTTGCGCCTCGCTGCCGAAACACAGGATGGGGATGATCGCCAGGCCCGTCTGGGCGCCGAACGTGGTGGAGAACGACGCGCTGCCGCCCATGCCTTCGCCCACCACCACCGCTGCAGCCTTGTCGAGGCCAATGCCGCCGAAGACCTCGGGCACATCCGTGCCGAGCAGACCAAGGTCGCCGGCGCGTTTGACCAGCGCTCGGGCCAGCGCCCAGTCTTTCTGCTCGAGCCGGTCGAGGGCCGGCAGAATCTCTTTGTCCACAAACTCCGCCGCGGTTTTGGCCATGAGCCGGTGGTCGTCGGACATACGTTCCGGCGTCAGCACGTCCTGTGGCGAGGTGGAGTCGAGCAGCCAGTCGGCGCCCCGGCGAAGAGCAGATGTCGTAGTCATGGATGGCCTCAGGCAGAAAGACGTTCGAAGATGGCGGCGGCGCCCATTCCGCCGCCCATACACATGGTGACCAGGCCGTACCGGCCCTGCCGCCGGCGCAGCTCGAACAAGAGCGACGTAGTCAGGCGCGCGCCTGTGCAGCCCAGAGGATGACCGAGCGCGATGGCCCCGCCGTTGACATTCAGGCGCTCAGGATCGATCGGCAGCACCTGCGTGCACGCCAGCACCTGCGCCGCAAAGGCTTCGTTGAGTTCCACCAGGTCCATCGCCTCAAGCGTGAGCCCGCTCCGCGACAGTACTTTGCGGATGGCCGGCACAGGGCCAATGCCGAACATCTCCGGCTTCACGCCGGCGGTGGCGTAACCCACGAATCTCGCCAGCGGCGTCAACCCGAGCGCCTGTGCACGGGCCGCACTCATGACAATGACCGCGGCTGCCGCGTCGCTCGTCTGCGACGAATTGCCGGCGGTGACCGTGCCCTGCACGTGGAACGCTGGTCGAAGCCCGGCCAGAGCGGCGAGTGATGTATCCCGTCGCGGTCCCTCATCAACCCCCATTGTCACTATCCCGGTGAGCGTGTGGATGTCCACGGGAACGATCTCGTCGGTGAAGCGGCCCGCGTCAATGGCCGCGATCGCACGCGTGTGGCTCTGCAGCGCAAACGCATCCTGCGCTTCACGCGTGATCTGGCTCTCGCGCGCGTGGTTCTCGGCCACCAGCCCCGTGCTGAGATAGACGTCAGGGTAGTCGCGCACGAGCGTCGGGTTCGGCGCCACCTTGTGGCCGCCCATCGGCACAAGGCTCATGGACTCGGTGCCGCCTGCGATGATGACGTCGGCGGCGCCCACCATGATTCGTCCGGCCGCCTGGGCGATGGCCTCCAGTCCCGACGCGCAGAATCGGTTCACGGTCATGGCTGACGCCGAGACCGGCACACCCGCGCGCAGGCTGGCGATGCGTGCCACGTTCAAGCCCTGCTCGGCTTCCGGCATCGCGCAGCCGAGGATCACATCCTCCACTTCGGCGGGGTCGAGATTCGGGACACGGCGCAACACTTCCGCCAGTACCAGCGCCGCGAGATCATCGGGCCGGGTGGTGCGGAACATGCCTTTGGGGGCCCGCCCGATCGGGGTGCGTGCGGCGGCGACGACCACGGCGTCTATCATGCGAAGTCTCCCAGCAGGTCTTCGAGGGCGTCTCCCACTTCCCGGCCCTGTCCATCAAACAGGTGCGACGCGCCGTCCACCACCACGAGCTCCTTCGGCTCGTGGCAGCGCGCGTAAAACGCACGCAGGTCCTTCAGCGGGCACAGTTCATCGAGTTCGCCCTGCACAAAAAACTTCGGCTTTGTGCTCTCGAGCGTGTGGGTGAAATCGTAGCCCTCGCGAGTCACGGGAGGCGCGACGGCAATGAGCGCGGACACCCGCGGGTCACTCGCCCCTGTCTCGAGCGCAATCCACGAACCGAATGAGAACCCTGCGGCCCAGAGCGGCACACCGGTAAATCGATCGTGCATCTCGTTGAGCGCCGCGCGGTAATCATCCACTTCGCCCCGCCCTTGATCGAAAGCGCCTGCGCTGGCGCCGACACCTCTGAAGTTGAACCGCAGCACCGCACATCCGGCTCGGACAAGGCCTTTGGCCCCGTGGTACACGGCGCGCGTGTGCATGGTGCCGCCGTACGACGGGTGCGGGTGTGCAAACACGACGGCCGCACGCAACGGCGCGGCGGCCGGTGGCACATCCAGCAACGCTTCAAGCGGACCGGCGGGACCTGGGATCATCAGCTGCATCGAGGAACTCATGTACCAGAACAGAAAAATCGTCAGGCCGCGAGACCAGTCCGATGTGGCCGGTCCGCGACAATCGTGAAAACGTCGAGCCGGGAATCAGCGTCAGATAGTGCAGCGTGCTCTGCACCGGTACCACGCGATCGAGCCGCGGCTCGCCGGTGATGAGATGTGTCGGCGCCGTGATGCGCGCGCACTCGGACGCGATGTCCGTAGCCTGCCAGGCCTGCACCCACCGCGCCATCTGCCGCGGCGACACTGGATGGGTCAGCACCTGCCAGCCGTACGCGGCCGTGAACGCGACCCGCTCCCGCCACGTGGGTTTCGCCGCGAAAATCTCTGGCGCCAGTCGCCGCACGCCACGCATGGCAAAAAACGGCAGTTTCGCGATGGGGTGCCGCACCATGCCCTGATCGTCAGGGCCGAGCCGCATCTGCGGCGAGGGCGACGAGACCAGCACCAGCGCACCCACGCGATCGGGATACCGTGCAGCAAAGCGCGCCGCAATCAGCCCGCCGAACGACACGCCGACGAGCACGACGGGCACGCCACCCGCGCGGTCGATCAACCGATGGATCGTGGTCATCCACTGATCGAACGGATCGCCGGTGCCGTCTTCGTCGTTGAGCGAGAACGTCCACACGCCGCCTTCGCCCAATGGGCTGCAGCGGGCCAACGCGCGAATCGCCGGGCGCATCCATTCCCACCGGCCCTGAATGCCGGGAATGATCACGATGGGAAGCGAGGACATCGCCATCTAATTTCTCAACGTTTTTCCGGTCTTCAACGTGTAGGCGATTCGTTCGAGCGTTTTCGGTTCTCCGCACAGACTGAGGAACGCTTCACGTTCCAGATCGAGGAGCTGATCTTCCGAGAGTGTCGTGGCGTGCGAGACGTTGCCGCCGGTGAGAATCCAGGCGAGCTTGCGGCCGATGACCACGTCGTGACCGCTGAGCCGGCCGGCGCGCCATGCGAGGTGAACGCCGAGCGACAGGGTGGCAAACGCCGTGGGGCCGCCAACGGCGATCGCATTGCGCCGTGCCGGCGCGCGGTAACCCGCACGCGCCAGCCCAAGGGCGACGGCCTTGGCATCGGTGATGAGCCGTTCGCGATTCATCGAGATGCCGTCGGCTCTCTGCAGATATCCAAGCCGCTTCGCATCCGGGCCGCTCGTTGAGACCTTGCCGAAGCCGATCGTTTCAAAAGCGGCCTGGGCATCGGGCGCACGCAGCAGCATTTCTTTCGTTCCGCCGCCCGCGGGGATCAGGCCGACACCCACCTCGACCAGGCCCATGTAGGTTTCGGCCGCCGCCTGCACGCGGTCGCCGTGCAGGCTCAGTTCACATCCGCCGCCGAGCGTCAGGCCGCCGGGCGCAATGACCACGGGCACCGCCGCCGTCTTGAGCGCCATGGTCGAGCCCTGGAAGGCGCGGATCATCAGATCAACCTCGTCCCAGTTGCCTTCCTGTGCCTCGAGCAGGAGCAGCATCAGGTTGGCGCCGGCCGAGAAATTTGGCGCATCGTTGCCCACGACCAGAGCCTCGAAGTTGGCTTCGGCCTCGCGCACGCCCGCCTGCAGCATGGCAATGGAGTCGCCACCGATGGCGTTCATCTTGGAGTGGAACTCCACGCAGAGGACGCCGTCGCCCACGTCAATGAGACTCGCGCCTTCGTTGCTCGCCACGATGGCGCCCCGATCACGCGCGGATTGAAGAATCAGCAGGTCGGGCGCTGCCGCGGGAAGCCGGCCTTCGCGGAACCGCAGGCGCCCATGCAGCATGGCCGGACGTTCGGTGACGCCGCAGGCGGCCAACACGTTCTGGACCCCAATCGCGTCCCACAATTCGAATGGGCCGAGGTCCCAGCCGAAGCCCCAGCGCATCGCGCGATCGATGTCGTTGATGTCGTGCGCGATGTCGCCGGCAATGCGCGCGGCGTAGAGCAACGTCGGGCCGAGCGTGCGTCGCAGCAGGTCGCCGGTCTTGTGTGTGCCAAGGAACAGGTCGCGAGTGCGGGCGCCGGTGTCCGTCGTGCCGCGTGCAGCGTCCAGTTCCGGAAGACGAACGGACGGCTTCTCGCGATAGCTCAGAGAAGCCGGGTCCAGCGTCAGAATCTCCGTGGCGCCAGCCGCGCGCGTCTTCTTGTAGAAGCCCTGGCCCGTTTTGTCGCCCAGCAGCCCGCGCTCGAGCATGGCGGCCACAAACGGCGGCGGCACAAACGCGCGGCGGTCTTCCTCACGTGGAAGGCGCACAGACAGGTCGTGCGCGACTTTGGCCAGAATGTCGAGGCCCGCGATGTCCACGGTGCGGAACGTGGCGCTTTTTGGCCGGCCGATGATTGGTCCGGTCATGGCGTCCACTTCTTCAATCGTCACGCTGGCGTCGGCCACCGCGTCAAGCAACCGCACGACGCCGAACAGGCCCAGGTGATTGGCGATGAAGGCCGGGGTGTCCTTCGCCTCGACAACGCCTTTGCCCAACAGGTGGTCAAGCCAGCCGCGCACACGCGCCGTGACAGCCGGGTCGGTGTCGGCGGTGGCAATGAGTTCCACCAGCCGCAAGTATCGCGGCGGGTTGAAGAAGTGCGTGCCCGTCCAGTGGCGCCTGAATCCTTCCGAGCGTCCCTGTGCGACCAGTGCCAGGGGAATGCCCGACGTGTTGGATGAGACCACGGCGTGAGGCGCGCGCACGGCATCGATGCGTTCGGCCAATGCCTGCTTGACAGCCAGATTCTCGATGACCGCCTCGATGATCCAGTCGGCGGTGGCGAGGGGCGACAGGTCGTCCAGGCTGCCGGTGTGGATGAGTGCCGCCGCGTCGGCGACAAAAAATGGATCTGGTTTGAGCGCGCGTGCCCGCGCCAGGCCGGCAGCGGCCGCTTCAGCGGTCACGTCAAGCAGGTGGACGGGGATGCCGGCATTGGCCAGGTGCGCGGCAATTTGCGCACCCATCGTGCCTGCGCCAAGCACCGCGGCGGAACGAAGGCGGTGCGTCATGATGCGCTCACTCCGTGGAGGAACACATCCACCACCGCATCCGCATCGTCCACCAGCGCGTAGCGGCGATCTGAGAGGATCCAGTTGGTGGCCATTTCGTCGAGCGCGCCGAAGAACACTTTGGCGGCGAGCGTGGCGGGCACCTGTGCGCGGAACGCGCCGCGCGCCTGGCCGTCGACGATGGTGTCGCGGATAAGGCCGAGGTAGTCGCGCAGACGCGACGTGGAGAGGCGCGCCATGAACTTCGTGGACTGGCGCAGTTCCACCTGAAACACCACGGCGAGGTCGCGGTCGCCTCCGAGGCGGGCCAGGTGCAGGTGTGCGATGCGGCGCAGGCGGGCGGTCGGGTCGTCGATGGTCGCCAGCGCCTCGCGGCCCTCGCGAATGGCGTCCTGCATGGTGCGATCGAACACGCTGATGAGTAGTTCGTCCTTGCTGCGGAAGTAGAGGTAGACCGTGCCGGCGGCGATTCCGGCCCGCCGGGCGATGTCGGCCACCTGTGCGCCAAAGAAGCCGCGTTCGGCAAAGACGCGCGTGGCGGCGTCCAGGATGAGGACGCGCTTGTCGGCGGCGGCGGGGGCGGGTGGGCGTGGCATGCGGAGTGTGCGGGCCATGGTACTGAATGAATGTTCATTCATTTCAAGCACAATCGTCAAGCTTGTTATGACAGTTGTAACAGGCGTCGCGGACGGTCGTAGTCAGGGGCATGTTAGACGTGGCCCAGCAGCAACTTCTGGTGACTCGGCTCAACCGGGTCGAAGGGCAGGTACGCGGGATCCGGCGGATGGTGCAAGAGCCCCGTTTGTGTGTGGAGATCCTGCAGCAGCTCTCAGCGGCCGAGGCCGCGTTGAATCGCATCAGTCTGGCCGTCCTGCGGACGCACGTTGAACAGTGTGTGCCGTCGGGCGTCGAACAGGGCCGGGAAGAAGGCCAGGCCCGCTTGAAGGAATTGGTCGATATTTTCGACCGGTTCTCCTGAGACCGCCCGGCACATTGGGCACAATCACATACCCATACTGAGTATACCATCAACAATTCTCCTCCGATGCACTTGACCACATTCCTCCGACCGGCGTAGGATGCCTCACCGTCGCAATAGTTCACACGGCTGTCGAAGGGCGTTGCCTTTGCTGGCATGTGATCTTTTTGTGACTGATGGAGGAGAAAAGGATGATGCGAGTCTTTCGAGTGGTGGCGTTAGCTACCGTGGCGACCGTGATAATGACCGGAGCGGCCCTGGCCCAGGGTTCGATCTTCGGCAAGGCCACTGATACGTCCGGCGGCGTGCTGCCCGGCGTGACGGTGACCGTGGCGGGTCCGGCGCTGCAGGCGCCGTTGGTCTTGGTTACTGCCAGCAGTGGCGCGTACCAGTTTCCGACCGTGCCGAACGGCACGTTTTCGGTGACGTTCGAATTGAGCGGCTTCAAGAAAGCCGTGCGTGCCGGCATTGTGATTACCAGCGGATTCAACGCGCCCATCGACATGAAGATGGAAGTCGGCGCGATGTCGGAAGAACTCACCGTCTCGGCGGCGGCCCCCGTCGTCGACACGAAGAAGACCACGTCGGGTGCGACGTTCACGTCGGAAATCCTCGAGAAGATTCCGACCGCGCGCGACCCGTGGCAGATCATCAACATGACCCCCGGCGTGCAGGCCGGCCTCAACGTCGGTGGCTCGTCGTCGGGCCAACAGGTGGGTCTCACGTCGCGCGGCACGAGCTCGAACGTGCAGTGGAACCTGGAAGGCGGGTCGATCACCGACCTGTCGTCCAACTCGTCGCCGGCGTACTTTAACTTTGACTCGTTCGACCAGATCTCGGTGACCAACGGCGGCGGCGACGTGTCGGTGCAGTCGTCGGGCCTGTCGATCAACCTGGTGACCAAGAGCGGCAGCAACGTGTTCAAGGGCTCCGCGCTGAGCACGTTCCAGAACGACAAGATGCAGGCAAACAACGTGACCGAAACGCAGTTTGCGCGCGGGACGGGCGGGTTCTTATCAGGCGCGCCGATCAAGAAGATTTACGCCTTCTCGGCCGAGTACGGCGGTCCGATCATCAAGAACCGCCTCTGGTGGTGGGCGGCGGCCGACAAGACGTCGATCAATGCCGGCGTTGTGAACTTCTTCGACCGCGCGCGGCCCGACTGCGTCCAGTTTGCCGACGCCCAGCGCGCCGGCACGTTGCTGACGGCTGGCACCCTGAACTATTCCAACCTCGAAAAGGTGCAGGACTGCCTGTCGAGCGACCTCACGGTCCTCAAGAACAAGCAGGGCAAGTTCAACTTCCAGTTGAACGCGTCACACAAGTTCCAGTATCAGTTCTCGAGCGACAACAAGTTCCGCAACGCCCGCGGGGCGAGTGCCTTCACGGAGAAGGAAGCGACCACCATCCAGACGAGCGAAATCTACTGGAAGTACTTCCCGCTCCCGCTGCACCAGCTCACGCACACGTTCATCGCGAGCGACCGGCTGGTGTTTAACACGGCGCTCACGAAGGTGTTCGGCGGCTTCTTCCTGGACTATCAGGATACGCAGGGGGACTGCGGCGGCACGCGGTACACGGGCAGCAAGGACCGGTCGTCCTATCCGCAGGCGACCAAACCGCAGTGCATGTTCAACATTCAGCAGCAGCAGATTCGCACGACGGGTAACCTGAGCCGCTCGCTCTTCAGCAACTACCAGACCATCCGCCCGTCGTTCGACCTCAAGACGGACGCCACGTTGTTCCTGACGAACGTCCTCGGCGGCGACCACAGCTTCAAGTTCGGCGCCGGCTACCGCAAGAATCCGATTACGTCGTTCACCCACCCGAGCGGCGGCGGACAGGCGGTCGTGCAGTGCGTGAACAATTTGCTCGAGAACTGTGGCGACGGCAGGGCCTACACAGCTGTGGGTGGGACGACCGGGCTGGTGCCCTACTCGGCGAATTTGGCCCGCGACTACCTGCTCCACAACGACTGGTGGTCGTACAACGGCTACATCCAGGATTCCTACAGCTACAAGCAGCTGCGCGTGAACGCGGGTCTGCGGTACGACTGGCAGCAGTCCAAGTGGCTGGGCGGGTGCGTGACGGCGAACGAAATTATTCCGGATATTCTGCCGGGCTACTGCGAAGAGCCGGCCACGGGCGGCCTGAGCCCCCTGACGGGACAGGTCGAAGAATTGCGGGCGTTCCACCAGTTCTCGCCCCGGGTGTCGATGACCTATGACCTATTTGGCAACGGCAAGACGGCGCTCAAGGCCTCCGGGTCCTACTACTACCAGACGAAGATCACGCTGGCCAACGCCCTGTCGGGGCTGGGCAACTTCTTCGTGAGCTGGGGTCCCAACCAGAGCAGCGGCGCGTGCAGCACCACGGTGGGTTCCAGCTGCTGGACGGACGCGAATCGTGATGGAACGATCCAGCGCCCGGAACTCATCGGCGTGCCAAACTTGCCGAGCAATTTTGTGAACGGCGCAATCGTTGCCGCAGGCAACCGCGTGTCCAACGATGCGAAGCTCAGCCGGACGAGGGAATTCACGGTTGGCGCCTCGCACGAACTGATAGCCAACATGGCGGTGGGGGTGGACTACATCTACCGACGGTATGACAATGGCACCAGTGGCTACATCATCGGCTTCGAGCCTGGGGCGGCGGGCTTCCCCGCGTCGAGTGTCTATGAAACGACCTCCAGCGCCTACGTGGATCCGGTGACAGGTAAGTCAGGGAACTACTACATGGTGAAGCAGGGACAGGCGCGACCCTCGGGCGCGTCTATCACCGCTACGAGCTTGTCCTACCAGACCTACCAGGGCGTGGACCTGACCCTCAACAAGCGGTACAGCGACAAGTGGCAGCTCAACATCGCGCTCACACTACAGAAGCGCAATGACTTCAACCCAGTAGGTAGCTACTCGAATCCAACAGGTCTCGAGTACTACAATGGGGTGAACACCGGCGCGGCGTATCTGTTCAAGGCGAACGGCAGCTACGACCTGCCCTGGGGCATCATGGCGTCCACGAACTTCAACATGAACGAGGGCTCGACGCGAGTCTTGTTCATCAACGGCCCCGGTCAGGTGTATGGTGGCACCACGGGCGCGATCAGCTACAGCACGCTACGGTTCCAGCCCGAGGATACGGACCATTTGGAGCGGACGCTCCTGTGGGACCTTGGCCTGAACAAGACGTTCACGTTCCGGGGGGGTCAGAACCGGATCAAGCTGACGCTCGACGGATTCAACGTCCTGAACTCGGCGCCGGTGCTCGGTTTCTCGAGCAACAACATCAGCTTGGTGGGGACCACGACCAACCCGGTCGCGCCGAAGGACCGCATCAGCTCGATCCTGCCGCCGCGGGTCTTCCGCGTCGGCGTGACGCTCTGGTTCTAAGAACGGCGCTGGCCCGCCGTAGCTTGTAAGAGCGAAGGCGGGTAGCACTCAACATACCGGCCCCGGGCATACAATGCCCGGGGCCGTTTTTTTTGCCCGCCACTCAAGGAGGCCGCGTGAGACGTGCGCTCGTCCTGAGCCTGCTGGTTGCTGCCGCTCTGCCGCTGGTAGCGCGGCAGCGCTCGGCCGTCGAGGACTCCACGAGCCTGGACGCTGTGGTGGCGGCAGCCGTCGCCTACGTCAACGGTTACCAGCGTGAACTGACCGCCATTCTGGCCGACGAGGAATACCGGCAGCAGATTCATGGTCAGACGCCGCGCGAAGAGACCATGCCGCGCCTGAGGACCCTTCAGAGTGAGGTGTTCTTCATGTACGCGCCCGGCAGCGACTGGATGGCCATCCGTGACGTGCTCTCGCAAAACGGTAAGGCCATCAAGGACCGGCCCAACCTGCGCGAAGCCCTGCGCACGCTCCCGCCCGACGAGGTCGCCAGGACATTCAAACGGTACAACTCGCGGTTCAACCTGGGCCGCATTGTCCGCAACTTCAACGAACCCACGCTGAGCCTGCTGCTGCTCGCCGACCGTTATCGCCCGCACGTCACGTTCGAGCGCAGGCGTGTGCAGAAGAGGGCGGATGGCGTCTGGGTGACGATCGCCGCGAAGGAAGCCCGTGTGCCCGACACGCTGATCCAGGACCTGTCACGCACGCCCGTGCCCTCAATCGGGGAGTTCGTCGTGCACGCGACCTCCGGTCGCATCAGTCAGGCGATGCTGAGAACGACGCTGGGGGCCGTGCGGGCCGAATTGACCACGGAATACGCACCGGACGTCCGGCTCGGCATGTGGGTGCCGACCAGGTTCATCGAGCACTATCTTGAAGGCGGCCGGGGGCAGGTAGGGTCCGATCCCCGCACGCGGATTCAGACGCAATTCGAGGAGATTCGCAGCGTGGCCGACTACCGCAACTATCGGCGCTTCGAGGTCAAGGTCACGATCAAGTAGGGTTACTTCCAACCTTCGCGCACGGCCTGCATCGGCGGCAGCGCCACGGCGGCATAACCCTTGCGCGAGCGGACATTCACGCCCGATACGTTTGCCTTCACTTCAATCTTGCGGAACTTGCCGTCCATCACGGCGTTGTCGGGACGATACCCAATCACGTAGTAGGTGCTGGTGTCGCGCACCACGATGTTGAACGCGCGGCCGATGAAGTCGATGTTCTGGATGCGCAGGCCGCCCGTGGCCGACGTCAGCAGGAACGGTGCCACCTCGCCGCTATCAAAGGACGTAGACCGGCCGGCTTCCGTGCGCAGCGCGTCCGACGTCGCCGAGGGCGCGCCAATCAGGCCGCGGCCGTCGATTGAGTAGATCGTCGTCCCGCCGCGCGCCGCGTCTGCGCCGACGGCCAGCAGGTCGTCGCGCGATTCCTCAACGAAAAACCCCTCTGAGAGGAAGATCAACGTCTTCCGGCCTGGGATGCGACTGAGGCGGCTGACGACATACCGCAGGTTCTGCAGCGTCGTATATGTCAGGATGCGCGCCTGGCGGACGTACAGGCGCGACTTCTGCTGGATGAGATTCTCCACCTGGTTCAGGCCGCCGTTAAGCGCGCACGACTGCGGGTCCTCCTGGCAGACGGCAGCGCCCAGGCGCCGCGCCACCTCAATCGACCCTTCCGAGATACGCATGGCGTCGATCTCGCTCGGGATCCTGGGGAACTCGCGGAACGTCGAGAGGATCGACTGCCGGTTCTCGAAGCCCACCGTCACGTTGCTGACGCCGGCCAGCAGTTCGGCCGGACTCGTCGTCAAGCGTCCGTTGTGCATCTTGCCGTTCAGGAAGATTCCGCCAAAATCGCCCGGCCCGATGTTCTCTTTGATGAACGTGGCCACGCCGGCCTTGCTGCGCATCAGGGAGTCGTGGGCCAGATGGCCCTCGTCAAACATCACCACGAAGATGCGCCGCGCGCGGTCTTCAGGCGCCACGTCCCGGTCGCCGGTCACCGGGATGAGCTGCCCGCCCCGCTCGTGAGAGACCATGTAGAACTGTTCGATCTTCTGGGCCTTGCCGTCTTCAAACAGTTGCAGGTCAGCGGCGGTCAACCCACCGACGAAGTCGCCCTTCTTGTCGTGGATGACCACATCCACTTCGACCAGCGAGGTGGTGGTGCGGAAGGTGGCCTGAGGCTGAGACGGCGCCTGGGTCTGCGGAAACGACTGGGTGGCCACGCCATGGCCCCACAGGGCGACGAGGCCGAGAACGACACAGGCGAGGCTGCGGTAATGGCGCATGGACCGTGAGTCTACACCCGCCTTAGGGGTAGGATGGTCCCATGCGGTATCTCTATTTGGCGCTGACGTTTGTGACGGCGTTGTCGCCTCAGTCGCAGCAACGGCCGACGTTCCGGAGCGCGGTCACGCTTGTGACCGTGGATGTGTCCGTTCTCGACCGGGACGGCAAACCCGTGCCCGGCCTCGCGGCCGGTGATTTTGAGGTGAAACTCAACGGCAAGGTGCGCCCTGTCAAGGTGCTGAGCTTCGTGCAGGCAGCCGGGGAGTTGGCCCCGACCGCCGTCGCCGTCGTGCCCAAACTGGCTGAGGCCGCCGAAGGCGTCCGGCAGGGCCGCCAGACGGTCACCAACCAGGGCGTTGTGGCGGCGGCCATCAAGACTGGCGAAGACCGTGTGTTCGTGCTGCTGATCGATGACTTGTCGTTTGAGCCGATGCGCGGCCAGGCGCTGTTTCAGGCGGCAAAGAAGTTCGTGGACGCTCTGCCGGCCGTCGACCTTGTGGGCATCGCCACGACCAGCGGGTCAGCCGCCGTCAATCCGACGGCCGACCGGCTGCGTGTCCGGGCCGTGCTGGCCAAGGCGGCGGGCGAGGGGGGCAATCCGCAGTCGCTGACTCCGGTCGGCGCTCCAGCCGCCGAGACCGCAGAGTCTGACGCAGACGGTTCGGTGGGTGTTCACCAGGCCATCGAGATCGACGATGGGAATCTCGAGGAACTCAAAGTGGCGATTGCCCGGGCATGTTTCAACGGGGATCGGTCCACAGTGGATGCGCAGGTGCTCGAGGTGGTCATCGCCACCAATAACTGCGCCGGACAGGTCAACCGGCAGGCGCGCACCATCGCGTCCCGCACCCGTCAGACCACACGGCGACAGGTGTCCGCGTACGTCTCGGTGATCGATGCGATGCGCGCGGCGACAGGGCTGAAGCATCTGGTGCTGCTGTCGGACGGGCTCGCCGTCGGCCGCAGGGCCGACGAGCTCACGCCTGTGGCCCGTGCGGCCGCTGCGGCAGGCGTTCAGGTGAGTGTGCTGATGGAAGAGCGGGACCTCAACCTCACTGACACAGGGCGCCATCAGGGGGCGCCTGGGGCGCAGGCGCAGACCGACACCGGTGCGCCGCAGCGCCGGATCGAAGACAACAAGATGTTCCTGTCCGGAGGGCAACTGGCCGCCGAAATGGCCGGCGGGCAGTTCTACCGGATCATCGGCCAGCCCGACACGTTCTTCGCCCGCGTACGACACGCCAGTGCCGCCGTCTATCGCCTGGGCATCGAGCCGCCTCCCGACGTGGATCCGTCTCGTATCACGAGCGTCGAGGCCAAAGTGGGGCGCAAGGGCGTCACCGTGCTCGCGAATCGGCACGGCGTTGCGCCACCGTTGTCGCCGTTCGACACGGCCGAACCCACCGTTGAGGACAAGCTCAAGGCGGCCATCGGGCAGGGCCAGTCGCACGGCGCGGTGCCGCTGAGGGTGGCCACCGCTCTACGCAGGTCGTCATCGTCCTCCCTTGATCTCAGCGTGAACGCGGAAATACCGGCCACCGTGAGGGGGCCATTGGTGGCGATGTTCGGCTTGGTGAAGGACGGCGCCGCGCTGGGCGCGATCACCACCGGCCGCCGCGAGATCGCCGTCCCCGCAGCCGGCGAGCCCTTCACCTTGTCCGTGTCGCTGCCCGCAGAGCCCGGCTCGTATCACTTGCGACTGGCCGTCGCCGACGCCACCGGCGCTCTGGGCGCGCTGGAGGTTCCGGTCGAGGCCGAGCTCAGCTCTATGGGACCGTTTGCCGCCAGCGATTTGATCATCGCGTGGGTGGACGCCAAGGGGCAGCCGCACGGCATGGCGCTTGAAGAACTGCCGTCGGCGGCCACAAGCCTTCAGGCGCTGTTGGAACTCTACGCGCCCGCCGGCGGCGCGCCAGGCGTGCTCGACGCCCTGAAGAACGACGTCCAAGTGGAGCTGATTCTCACGCGCGCCGGAGAGACCGATCCCGTCGATGAGCGCGAAGTGGTGCCGCAGTTTTCGCCCGGCGTCCTTCGTATGGTCGTTGAATACCCGATCGACGACCTCGAGCCGGGTGTCTACCGCCTGCGCGCCAACGTTCGCGTCGGGGGTCAACAGGCCGGCGCAGCGATTGCGACAGTCAGAAAGCGCTGAACGAGGACGCCTCGGCCTTACAAACCAGGCCGAGCTACGTACGAACGTAGCTCGGGCTGGTTCTCAAGTCCGAGTCCACTACGCGCAACGACAAACGCGCCTAGCGCCCCTGGACCTTCGCGCGCACGGCGGTCGCAAGCGTTTCGGCCAGGCGTCCCAGCACGAGTTCGCAATAGACGACGATCCCGACCGAACGTGTCATCGCCTCAGGAGTTGCCGGATGACTTCCACATCGCCGGCTAGTTGCGGCGGAGTCGTCCTGACGTACAGCTCACCGTAGGTGCGCGCTTCGCCGATGCGGCCCGTGTCGGCGAGCAACACGATCAGGTTGTAGAGCGCGTCGAACTCGTTCGGATCCAACTGCACCGCGCGTTTCCAACTATCAATCGCGTCAGGCTTCCTGTTGGTCTGGGCCAGGATGACTCCCAGTGTGGTGAAGCCTTTGGCCAGTGACGAGTCGAGGTCCACGGCGCGTCGCGCGAACTGTTCCGCTTCGCGTAGTTTCGCGCCACGGTCACCGCCGGGCCTCCCCGCCTCCTCCAGCAGCATCGTCGCAATGTTCTGGTGGGCGAGGGCGCTCGTGGCATCGAGCGTGAGGATCTTCTGGAACACGGCAATCGCATCCCGAAAGCGCCCAGAGCGGCCATACGCCAGGCCCAGGGCATTCAGGCCTTCCACGTCGGTGTCGGGCAGGGACTCCAGCAGGGCAATCGCCTTCGGCAGGTTGGTGCCACTCTCGGCTAGGTAGATGCCCAGCCTGATGCGAAGGTCACGGTCAGGGGCGCCGGCCGCCAGGCCCGCCTCGAGCGTGGCGATCGCTGCCGGCCATTGGCCCGACTCCCACTCCGAATACGCCAGCGAAATGTACGCATCGGCTGTGTCGGGACGACGGGAGATGACGCTGCGAAGCATTTGCAGGCCTTCAGCCGAGCGATTCTCGCGAAACAACTCGGAGGCGCGATGCAGGTCGCGATCAATCGTGACCAGGTTTTTGAGGTCGTCGGCCTCGGTGAAGACGTGGCGTTCGGGTGCGCTGCCTGCGATGTAACTCAGCGACCGCAGGGCTTCCCGCTCCGAGGCTGAAATCTGTCCCGGTCGATCGGGCGCTGCCGTGCTGAACGTGCGGAGCAGATTCGTCAGCACCTGAAGTCGTTCGGGTTGGCGGGATGCCAGGTTGCTGACTTCGCCTGGGTCCGCGGCGAGGTCGTAGATTTCCGGGATGGGCTGGTCGATGTATTTCGTGCGTTCCTGCAGCACGCCCCGGAGCGGCGCCCAGCCGCGCACGAGGTTGAAGCTCATGGATTCGAAGTAGCTCGGCCGATCGGGACCGTTTCCACCGGCGATGAGAGGGCGCAACGATGTGCCGAGCCATTTCGGGTCCACGGGTACGCCGACGGCGTCGAGTACGGTGGGCGCAATGTCGATGTGGCGGGCCGGGGTGTCGATCGTCGTCCCCCGTGTCTTCGCGGTGGCGCCGGCCGGCTGGATGGTCGCCACAATCAGGGGCACGCGCAAGGTCGCCTCGTACGCGAACATGCCGTGGGTTTCTTCACCATGTTCGCCCAGACTCTCACCGTGGTCGGACGTGACGATTACCGTGGTGGGCCGCGACAGCGTGGCCAGGTGCGTCAGCAGCGGTTCGAGTGCGTGATCCACCCACGACACTTCGTCGTCGTAGGGCCGCGGCGACTTGCCGGCGAACTCGGCGGGCGGCTTGTACGGCGAGTGTGGGTCGAAGACGTGCACCCACCCGAAGAACTTCCCTGGAGTGCGACGGACCCAATCCACCGCACGCGTCACCACTTCATCGGCCCGCCGTTCGGGCAGCGTGAACGTGACGTCGCTTTTCATCTCGCTGATTTGATCGTCGTACACGTCAAACCCCGGCGACAGGCCGAACCGCTTGGTGAGCGGAAAGCCTCCGACGAATGCGCCAGTGGCAAAACCCAGAGGCTTCAGGCGGGTGGCGAGTGTGGCCGTGCCGTCTTTTACGCGAAAGCCGGCGTTGTCGCGCATGCCGTGTTCGTACGGCAGTTGCCCGGTGAGAATGGAGGTGTGGGAGGGGAGCGTCACGACCGCGTGGGCGTGTGCGAACGTGAAGCGCGCGCCGTGTGACGCCAGTGCGTCGAGGTGTGGGGTGGTCGCCCCGCCACCATACGACCCCAGCGCGTCGGCGCGCAGGGTGTCGATGGTGATGATCAGAATGTTCTGGTCGGCCTGCTGGCCCAGGTCGTATGCCGGCGCACGGTTCAGCAGCCAGGCCGTGCCGACGGCCACAACGAGGGCCACCAGGCCCACGGACGCCCCACGACGAATCATCGAGGCGTCCGGTTACTGCGGTGGGATCCGGTTGGCGTAGAGCTTCAGGCCGTCACGCCGGACACCCACGAGCACGCCCTGTGCCTTGCCGCCGCCGGGCCGCTTGTAGGTCACCTCGTACTGGTGGTTCAGGTTGTCCACAATGTTCTTCATCATGGTTTCGAGCGCCGACTCGGCGTGGATGAATTCGCGCCGGCCTCCGGTGTTGGCGGTCAACTGCTCGAGCACCAGGCCGCGCATCGCGTTCTGATTCGCACCCGGCTGCAACGAGACCGCCCACAGGTTGGCGTGTGACTTCGACAGTTCTTCATGCAACTGGCGGATGTTCTGGCGGCTCTGCTCGTCGCCGGGTTCAATATTCAGGGCGACGATGTTGCGGCGAGGCGTCTTGGTTTTCAACAGCGACTTGCTGGCTTCGATAATCGCCTCGAGCAGCACGGAAGCCGCCCCGGGCTTCGGGAACAGCCGCGCCACGCCCTTGTCGAGGTCCGCCACGTTGGACGTCATCTTCGTGACGGTGATCGCCGCCTGGCCAAACTCCATCAATTCCATCTGCGTTTCAGGACTGGCAGCCGCCATGTCTTTCACGAACCCGCCGATCGCTTTGCGAATGTCCCGGATGAGTTCAGGCGAGAACGCGCCGAGGCCGATGGCGCCCCCGCCCCTGCCGCTCATCATCGAGCCCTCGCCGGCACTTTTCGTTGTGTCCGCCAGAAGCACAATGGCCATCGGTGCCGTCGCCCGCTTCACGCTCACCACTTCGCGGTCTTGGTTGTCTTCGCGAATGAGCACTTCCGGTGTCGTCAGGTCCATCACCGACTTGCCGTCTTTGTCGACGACGGTGAGATAGAGGATTTTTTCTTCCTGGCTCGTCGCCGTCAGTCCGGGCGTCGTGAACGCCCCGAACGTCACCGCAAGGCCGAGCAGGCCGGCCACAGGCACAAGGACCCGGCGGCGAAGTGTGTCAGTCGTCATGTGTCGTGAAGCCTCCACAGGAAGAGTAGCAGGAATCGGCTATGTCAGTGCCAGGACGTTCACCGACGGGTAGCGCGAGCGGACTTTCCGGTCGAGTGTGACGAGCGTGGCCGGCGCAGACTGGGCGAACGCGGCCAGATAGTCGTCGGTCCAGAGCAGGTGGCTCTTGTCGTTGCGCTTCGAGAGCGTGACCCACACCGGCGCCAGGCCTCGCGGTTCGTCGAGGAACCTGACACGCGGGTCGTCCTGGAGCGCCAGCAGCAGGTCCCACCCTTCTTTCCGTGTCTGGACATCCACCCCCGTCACGGCCGGATTGCTGACCAGGCGCAGAAAGGCCATCTCCGTGACCCGGCAAAACGCCAGATCATCATCTTCCTGGTCCATCCAGCGTTTGGCGATCGGGTGATGCACATGGCGCCCCCACGCGGCGGCCAGCCACACGTTCACATCGAGCAACTTCATCGCCGAGCCCGAGCCCGGCCGATGGACTGCTGCGAACGCAGACCGATCCCTTCCGCGTCCGCGTCAGCAAGCGCCTGCTCGAGGTTCGCATGCGTCACGGCGACCGCCGGCCCGCTGGCCGCGCCAAACAGCGGCAAACGCGCCCGGATGCGGCCCGGCGCCGCCTGGGGCAGCGCCAATTCTGACGCCAGGGCCCGCGAGAGCAAGGCCTTCAGCGACTCCCCGCGCTCTGCGGATCGGGCCTTCGCGTGTCGCATGAGTGCGGCGTCGAACATCACCGTCGTGCGCATAAAAGCATATTTACATACATCCATTCCATTGGCAACACCCGGTTGGGGTAGCCTGCCGCCCGTATAATTGCCGCCATGACGCGAGAACAACGGCTCCCATGGCTGGTGGCATGTGGAGTGGTGGCCTGGGCAGCGGCGGTGACGATGCCGCAGGCGCAGGTGGCGACGACTGAGACGACGGGTGGGGCGCGGGTGGATGCCGCCCGCCTTGCGAAGATCGACGAGGTCGTCGCCGAGGCCATCGCCGAGAAGAAGCTGCCCGGCGCCGTGGTGCTCGTGGGTCGTGGCGACACCGTGGTGTTTCGAAAGGCGTACGGCCATCGCGCGTTGATGCCCGCGCCCGAGGTGATGACCCTCGACACCGTGTTCGACATGGCGTCGCTGACCAAAGTTATCGCCACCACAAGCGCCGTGATGATGCTGGTCGAAGACGGCAAGATCCGCCTGAGCGATCCAGTAGCCCAGTTCATCCCCGAGTTCGCGAAGTACGGCAAGGACCGTGTCACCGTCCGCCACCTCCTGACGCACATGTCGGGCCTTCGTCCTGACGTGGATCTGGCCGACCCGTGGGTCGGCTACGGGGCAGCCATGACACTCGCGAACGACGAAGTGCTCGGCGCCGCACCCGGCCGGCAGTTCGTCTACAGCGACATCGGGTTCTTCCTGCTGGCCGACATCGTGGCCAGGGTCAGCGGGCAGCCCTTTGAACAATTTGTCGTCGCGCGCCTGTTTCGACCGCTCGGCATGAACGACACGATGTTCACACCCCCGGCAGCGCTGCGCGGCCGCATCGCGCCCACGGAAAGTTGCACGCAGTACGGATGGCCCTGCGCCGGCCTCGGCGCCGAGATGCTTCGGGGCACGGTGCACGACCCGACTGCGAGACGCATGGGTGGCGTGGCCGGCCACGCGGGCTTGTTCAGCACCGCAGACGACACCGCACGCTTCGCACGCATGCTGCTGCGCGGCGGCGAACTCGGCGGCGCCCGTGTGCTGTCGCCGTTGGCGGTGGCGCGCATGACCAGTCCCTCCACGCCCGATGGCCTACCGAGCGTGCGCGGACTCGGCTGGGACATGGATTCGTCTTACTCGTCCAACCGCGGCGAACTGTTGCCCATCGGCTCCTTCGGACACACGGGCTTCACCGGCACGTCGCTCTGGGTGGACCCGGCCACCCAGGTGTTCGTCGTCTTCATGTCCAACCGTGTGCATCCAGAAGGCAAAGGCGACGTCACACCTCTGCGCGCGCGCGTGGCGACGATCGCGGCCTCAGCGTTCACGGCGTTGCCCGCCACGGGCCTGGCCGGCACCCGTCGCACATTCGAGTCGCAAACGCCGGCGGTGCCCTCGCCCGCGTACGCGCCCGTGCAGAACGGTATCGATGTGCTTCGCGCCGGCGGGTTCGCCACGCTCAAGGGCCTGCGCGTGGGCCTGCTCACCAACCACACCGGCCGCGCGCGTGACGGCGCCGCCACCATCGACGTGCTGGCCGCCGCCCCGGACGTGAAGTTGGCCGCTCTCTTCAGCCCCGAACACGGCATCCGCGGAATTCTGGACGCCGCCGTGCCGTCCACGCACGACGCCAGGACCGACCTGCCGATTCACTCGCTGTATGGTGACACACGGCGTCCGACCGACGCGATGCTCGCCGGTCTCGACGCCATCGTCATCGACCTGCAGGATGTTGGCGCGCGCTTCTACACCTACATGACCACGATGGCGTATGTGATGGAAGAGGCCGCGTCGCGCAAGATTAAAGTCTTCGTGCTCGACCGCCCGAATCCAATAGGCGGCGTGCACATTGAAGGCCCTGTGCTCGATCCCGATGCGGTGAGCTTCATTGGGTATCTGCCGGCGATGCCCACACGGCACGGCATGACCCTGGGTGAACTCGCACGCCTGTTCAATGCGGAAAAGAAGATTGGCGCGGACCTGACGGTGGTCGCGATGCGCCACTGGCGGCGTGACGCCTGGTTCGATGAAACGGGGTTGATGTGGATTGGCCCGTCACCGAACATGCGCAATCTCTACGCTGCCACGCTGTACACAGGGCTCGCGTCATTCGAGAGCGCGAACCTCTCGGTGGGGCGCGGCACCGATACGCCGTTCGAACACGTAGGCGCGCCGTGGATTGATGGCGTCCGACTGGCCGAAGCGCTCAACGCCCGATCCATTCCCGGCGTGCGGTTTTATCCTGAGCAATTCACGCCCACCGCCAGCAAGTTCGCCAACGAAGCCTGCCAGGGTGTCTTCATCGTTGTCACCGATAGAAATGCCGTGCGCCCTGTGCGCGTCGGCGCGGAAATCGCGTCTGCACTCCTGCGCCTGTTCCCGGGCACGTTCGAGATCGATTCCTCGTTGCGGTTGTTCGGCTCGGCCTCCGGCCTCGCGCGCCTCAAAAGCGGCGACGACCCCGCCGCCATCGCGGCCACCTGGAGCGCAGGCGAAGCGCGCTGGCGCCTCATGCGGGCCAAGTACCTCCTCTACTAGTCCAGGGTCCAGGGTCCAGGGTCCAGAGTCCTGGGTCCAGAGTTCCCGGTGCCGGCTTCGCCGGGTCTTCATTTCTAACTGATGCCCCTGCGCCGAACGGCGCAGGCACATCGAACTCTGGACTCTGGACTCTGGACCCAGGACGACTCAAAATCGTGTGAAGACTCCGATTGTCACCGCCACCTGCCTGTTGGTGCCCGAGCCTTCAAACAACGTGAGGTTCAGATTTGGTCCACTCAATGTCGACCGCACGTTGGGTTGCGTGCTGAACTGAATCCCGGGGTTCGTGACCGAGGGCAACACGCCGGTGGTGCTGGCCGTGGCCGTGGCCACGGCAGGCGCTGCGGTCAGTTTCGTCACTTCCTTCGTGGAGTTCACGAGCAAGCGCACGTCGGCCCGTATTCCTGTGCGCGCAGAGAGGTCGTATGTGAACCCGCCGCCGACAAGGCCCATCGCGTTGTTCTTCGGCTGAGTCACGCTCACCACCACCCGGTCGGTCTCGTCCATCAGGAACGCGCCGAAGAGTCTGAACGTGTAGCGGCCGTTGAGGATCGCCTGAGGGCCCTGGCCGCTGTTGAGCATCATTCCGCCACCCGCCGTCAGATACGCCTCCAGCTTGCTGCCGCTCAGGACCGTCCACTTCACCGCGCCCGCGACTCTGGTCTGACTGTTCGCCCGGTCGGGTGTGGTGAGCTGTGACGTGACCGTCAGGTTTGTGACCGGCGCCGTGCTGAGCAACGACTGGAATGCCGCCTCGAAGCTCTCGCTGCTGGCTTTCAGCGCATCCTGCAGGGCGCCGCTCAATGCCAGCTTCGCCAGGCTGCGCTCCGCGCTGAATTCGAGGCTGAGCTTCGACGTCAGCGCGCGTCCCACGCGAATGCCAAACGCGCCGCCGCTCTTGCGGCTGCCGCCGTTGCCGCCTAACGCCGAGTCCAGCGGTGTGATTTCGGGGAATGGTGTGCCGGTGATGGCGGCGAAGCGGGCCTGCACCTGATTCACAAGTCCCGCACCGTCGCCGAAGTACCACGACGACACGGCGCGGCTGGGTTGCCCGGATTCGGTGGTGAACGGTGTGCCTGGGGCAAACGTTGGCACCGCGCCTGCGCTCGAGGATGACGATGAGGAGGACGCGCCGCCGTAGAGTTCAATCGTCCACTTGCCGGACCGAGCCGCGTTCTGCGCCTGGGCGGTTGACGGCCACAACCCGACAAGAGCGATGGCGCTCAGCGTGGCGAAGACTCGCGTGGCGGACCGGCGAACGGATCGGGGCGAAGTCAGCATGCGCAGTATAATAACGGTCGGAGGCAGAGCATGGGCAAATTTTTCTCGCTGGTTCGCGCAGGGGTGCTGGTCGGAGCCGGCCTGATGGTGGCGCTGAGCCCGTCGTGGCTGGGGCCTGTGCAGGCGTCGTCGAGTCCGCTGTCGAACGATGCGCTGTTGCCGGCCGCGGCCCTGAACCAAATCCTCGCCGCCGGCGATCCCAGCGTCACGCGGTCGCGCGCGGTGGCGCTTGACGTCAACACGCTGCCGGATCCCCGGACCCGCCGGCAACTGGTCCGCGAGCCGTCCTTGTGGCTCGAACTCTTTCCCGACGTCTCTATCGTCGCGGTGTTCGAGCGTTTTGATTCCAACACGTCCGGTGTGACATGGGTGGGGCACGTGGATGGTGTCGCGGGGAGTTCAGTCACCCTGGTGTATGGCGGAGGTCTTCTGGCCGGCAGTGTCGTGATGCCGTCAGGCACGTTCAACATTCGTCCGGCGTCGGCGGAGTCACGGGCCGCCAATCCCCAGCCTGCGGGCGAAGTGCACGTGATCTCGCAGGTGGATCAAGCCGCGCTTCCACGGGAGGCGGATCCGCTCGAACCCACGTACTCACCCGAAGCGTTTGCCGCCGCAGCCGATCGCAACATCACTGACACGGCCGACATCATTGATGTGATGGTGGTCTATACCGCATTGGCGCGGCAGCACGCGGGCGGCGCGGCAGGAATGGCCAACCTCATCAACATCGGCATCAGCGAGACCAACACGACGTATGCGAACAGCGACGTCAAGCATCGGGTGCGCCTGGTGCATAGCGCCCTGGTGGAATACACCGAAGTCGGTTCGTTCAGCACGAACCTCACGAGCCTCCGCCAGGGCCTAGGTCCGCTGAGCGGTGTGCCCGCGCTCCGCAACCAGTTCGGTGCCGACCTTGTGATGATGCTGGTTCATCCGTCGAGCGGCGCCGATGCCTGCGGAATTGCCTATGTGATGTCCACCGTGAGCGCCGCGTTCGACCCATTCGGCTACAGCGTCACCGATACTGTTTGTGTCACCCCTGGCCTGACCGTTGCCCACGAGTGGGGGCACAACATGGGGGCGCAACACGACTGGTACGTGAGCCCGTCCATTTTTCCTTACACCTACGCCCACGGCTACAACAACACTCGCGTGGGACAACGGTGGCGCACGGTCATGTCGTATAACGACGCCTGCGCCGTGCAGGGGTTCAACTGCACGCGGCTGCTGGCCTGGGCGAATCCTGACAATCGGCTGAACCCGTTCTGCACCGGGGGAAGTTTCGCCTGCCGCGGCAATCTCTGGTTCCTGCCTGGGGAGGCGATGGGCGTTCCGGGCGGCACTCGCTCTGACTGCGTTGCTGGCGTCCTCACGACGAACCCGTGCGACGCCGATGACCATCGCGCGCTCAACAACACCGCCCTGACGGTGGCTAACCTCAGGCAGCGGGTGGTGGCCAGTACAACATCAGATAAACGATAACGCCGGTCACCGAGACAAACAGCCAGATGGGCAGCGTCCACCGCGCGATGGCGCGATGGCGGGCATCATCGCGCTTTAGTCCTCGCCGCAGCGTCATGAGTGCGAGCGGTACCACAGCAACCGCCAGGATGATGTGCGGAACCAGAATGACGAAGTAGATCGTGCGCAGCACACCGGTGCCCGGGAACGGCTTCGACCCCACCTGCGCGTGATAGATCACGTAGGAAATCAGGAACAGCACCGACGTCCCAAACGCCGCCAGCATCGTCTTGCGATGCTGTTCAATGCGCCGCGCCCGGATGTGGAAGTACGCAATGACAAGCAGCACCGTGCACAGCGCATTCAGCGACGCGTTCAGTGTCGGAAGATCGCTTACTGAGATCATTTAGTCAGTTCCCCAGATCCTAATTTCCTAATTTCGCCAGCGCCATCAAGGCCCACAGGAGTGGCAGATAAATAATGGACGCGTAGAATACCACGCGCGCGTTGGCCTTCGTGCGCGACCAGGCGAAGCGAACGGTCAGGGCAAACTGCATCAGCCCGAGAATCAGCACGCCGATGCCGTACGTCTGGTCGGCCAGGTTCACCACTGTGGGCATGACGCTGACCGGAACGAGGGTGGCGGCCCAGAGGGCCATTTGCCGGCCGGTCATCGCGCCCGAGTGATCGATCACCGGCAACATCGGCAGGCCCGCGCGGCCGTAGTCTTCGCGGTAGATCCACGCGATGGCCAGGAAGTGCGGCAGTTGCCAGATGAACATGATGAAGAACAACGACCAGCCCGCCAGTTCGTCGATCGACCCGCGCGCGGCGGCCCAGCCGATCATCGGCGGCAACGCGCCAGGCACGGCGCCAACCACGGTTGAAAAGGACGTATACCGCTTGAGCGGCGTGTAACAGAGGACGTAGCTGAACAGCGTGGCTAGTGCCACCCACATCGCCAGCATGCTCACTGCGGCACCCAGGATGCCCAATCCGGCGGCCGAAAGTACTGCGGCGACGATGCGGCCTTCGCGCGGCGACATCCGGAGCCCCGCCACGGGCCGGTTCCTGGTGCGGTCCATCAGGGCATCGGTATCGCGCTCGCTGACCTGGTTAAACGCGGCTGCGCCGCCAGCCACAAGCGCCGTGCCGACGCACGTGATCGCTAGGCGCGCCAGATCCACGTCGCCAGGCGTGGCCATGTAGTAACCGCCCGCGGTGGTGGCAACGACCAGGGTATTCACCCGGATCTTGGCGAGCGTGATCCAATCGGCTACGCGCGAAGGTGTGGACGGCATTTCAGGCAGGGCCGAAGGCCAGCATCACGCTCTGCAGGCTGCCTGCGGCGATCGTGACCTGCTGCGTGCGCGTGCCAAACGTCTCGTGCCAGGCCTCAATGGTGTACGTGCCCGGCGGCAGGCCCTTGAGGTCGAATGCGCCGGCAGCGTCGGTGACCGCGAAGAACGGATGGCTCATCACGCCCACGTGCGCGGCCATCCATCCATGGAAGTCGCACTTGAATCGCACCATGACTTCGGGCACGGTGAAGATCTTCGTCGTGCGCATCCCGGCGCGCGGCTGGCTCTCGTTGAACTCCTGGTTGCGCATCGGCAGCGCATGCACGTTATGCACGGTGGCGTCGCTGTTCAGGATTTCAATCGGCTGGCCCACGCGCACGCCGAACACCCGCGGCGCATACATGCACCCCTTCTGGTCCATCGTGATCGCCTGAGTGGGCGTGTCGAAGGTGTATTCGTCGAATGTGGCCTTCACGTGGACAAACACGTTCTTGAGCCCGCCATCCGCGCCCACCAGCACAGCGTCGCTCTGCGGGTTGGGCCCGGCGCCGGCCACACACGCCGCGTCCTTGCCCATCCGCAGCAGTTCAGGTTTCGGGATCTGTCCTATGAACGTGATGCGACCGGTCACCGAACCGGCGGTGGCGCTGTCTACCCTCTTACCGCCGGCAGCCGGTGGCGGGGCGGCCGGCGTGGGCGCGGGTGAGCAGGCGGCCAGGGTCAGGAGCAGGGCGGCGGCAGAAAAACGGATGAAAGTCATGGCGGCACTCGAACCTGTCGATTATCTCTGACTTGACCACCTTCTCGCCACGATGCTACTTTCAGTGTTCCTGTTAGGGCCGGGACCGGCCCCATCCATGGCGGTATCGTCTAGGGGTTAGGACATGTGGTTCTCAACCACAGAACCGGGGTTCGAATCCCCGTACCGCTACCAGCCTTCGCCAAACGCTCGCTTCGCTCGCGGCTTCGGCTGGGCTGCGCCCCCGAGGCTGCTTTCGGTCTACTCTTCACAGGTCGATGAGAAAAGTCGCGATCGGTCTCGCCATTGGCGGCGTGGCGTGGGCGCTGGCCTTCGGCCTAGGCCTGTTTCGGGTCTTCACGGACCAGGAGCTCTCCACGTACGACCGCCGGCTCGTGGCCACCCATAACACCCGTCTGGCGCACGGCGGCGGCGCACATCAGGACATGGTCATCGTCGAGATCGACGAGTCGTCGTTGCGATTACTGGAGCCCACGTTCGGTCGGTGGCCGTGGCCTCGGCTGGTGCATTCGGCCGTGGTGGACTTTCTGGCGCGCGGGCAGGCGAAATCCATCGCCTACGACGTGCTGTTTGTGGACCGGGATCTCCGTGGAGCGTTTCCGCTGGGAGACAGCGGGGCCACGATGTCGGGCGCGGAGTCGGATGCTGCGCTCGTCGAAAGCGTCCGGCGCGCGGGAAATGTCGTACTCGCCGCCGAAGCCATCTTCGAGGGCTCATCATCTTCGGACTCACCGGTGCCTGCGGCGCCGCCGCTGCCCGGCGTGAACTACGACCCGGGGCCCGGCTTCTATGTGC
Source organism: Acidobacteriota bacterium (assembly GCA_009694745.1). Classification (GTDB taxonomy): domain Bacteria; phylum Acidobacteriota; class Vicinamibacteria; order Vicinamibacterales; family SCN-69-37; genus SYFT01. Next base: position 15,105 of record SHUF01000001.1, on the reverse strand, counting down.
GGCCGCACCTGCGCCTGCCGTTTGCCGACCTCGCCGCGGCAAGCGCGGGCGTCGGCCACACCATGCTGGAACTTGATCCCGACGGTACGGCGCGCCGGGTGCTGCCGTTCGTGGTTGCCCAGGGACGGCCGGTGCCCTGGCTCGGACTGGCGGCCTTCCTGGCCGTCGATCGTATGCCGGTCTCGGCGGTGTCGTTGGACCAGTCGATCCTGCAGGTGGGCTCCGCGCGTGTGCCACTGCGCTCCGCACCCGCGCGCTCAGCCACCGGCGAAGAAGTGCCCTCGCGTCAGATGCTCCTTCGGTTGCACGGGCCGTATGCAGATGCGGAAGGGCAACGCACATATCCGGCCTATTCGTTCATAGACCTGTTGCGCTCCGAAGACCTGTTGCTCAACGGCGCGGCGCCGCTGGTAGACCCAGCCGAGTTCCGCGGCAAGTACGTGTTCATCGGCGCCACCGCGCCCGGCCTGAAGGACACGTATCCGTCGCCGTACGGCGGCCCGGCCATGCCGGGGGTCCAGCTTCACGCCGCGACAGCGGATGACGTGCTGTCGCAGCGGTTCATGCGCAAAGCGGGCTCCGCCGTGGACGTCTTGACCACCGGCGGCGTCAGCCTCGTGGCCGGAGTCGTGGCCGTGGTTCTGCCTGTTGGCTGGGCGGTGGGCGTGGTCCTGGTCCTGGGCGGGCTCCTCGTCTGGGCGACGACCGCAGCCGTTGGCGCCGGCGTGTGGGTGGACCTGGTAACGCCGGTGATGGGGCTCGCCTTGGCGACGTTTGGCGGCACCGCCTGGCAGTACTTCGTAGAGGACCGGCAGAAGCGCCTGATGAAGCAGCTGTTCGGCCGGTATGTGTCACCCGATGTGTTTGCGCATCTTGTGGCCGACCCGTCGCTTGCGCGACTGGGTGGGCAGCGCCGTGAAATGACGGTACTCTTTTCAGATATTCGCGGGTTTACGACCGCCTCGGAAAAGGCCACGCCCGAAGCCGTGGTGGCGCAGCTCAACGAGTACTTCTCCGCGATGGTGGCCGTCCTGTTCCGCCATCAGGGCACGCTGGACAAGTTCGTGGGAGACATGGTGATGGGCCTGTTCGGCGCACCTGTGACCGACCCGCACCACGCTGACCATGCCGTGGCCGCGGCCCTCGAGATGGTTCAGGAGCTGAACCGGCTCAACGCCGACTGGAAGGCTCGCGGCATGCCCACCGTGGATATTGGGATTGGCATCAACTCCGGAGACATGATTGCGGGTAACATCGGGTCCGACACGGTCATGAGTTATACGGTCATCGGAGACTCGGTCAATCTGGGGTCGCGCCTCGAATCGGCGACCAAGGAGCACGGCGTGCGGATCCTCATCAGCGAGGCCGTCAGGTTGAGGCTGACGACGGATGTGCCGACGCGAGAGATTGGTGCGATTACGGTGAAGGGCAAGGCCCAGGCGATCGTGGTGCATGAGGTCATAGGGGGGCGTTCATGAGACGGGTGCTGTTCATCAGTGTGCTGATGTTTGCGGTCGCGGCGCCGGCAGCGGCACAGCTCGGCAAACTCGGGCAGGCGGTCGGCAAGCTGAGCAAGGCCAAGAGTCTGGCCGACCAAATCAAGGACCTCGTCATCACCGAACAGGAAGAAAAGGATATGGGTGCGGCCATCAGCACCCGCCTGCGCCAGAAGTACGGCGTGGTGCAGGACGCCGCCGTGCACAAGTACGTGTCGCTGGTGGGCCGCGTGGTGGCATCGTCGAGCACCAGGCCCAACCTCACGTGGACGTTCATCGTGCTCGACACCGACGGCGTCAACGCGTTTGCGGCGCCCGGCGGCTTCGTGCACATCACGCGCGGCGCACTCGCGCTCATCGCGGACGAAGCTGAACTGGCGGGCGTGCTCGGTCACGAGATTACCCACATCACAGCGAAACACACGATCAACGCAATCAAGAACAAGAAGCTCTCCGGAGCCGCGGTCGAAGCCGCGACTCGCAGCAACGTGTTGGAGTTCATGCTCGACGCCGCCTATGCCAACCTGCTCGAGAACCAGTACGACCGAGACGACGAGAACGAATCCGATCAGGTGGGCATCAGGATCGCCAACAAGGTTGGGTACGCTCCGGCGGGTCTGGGTGCGTTCTTCACGCGCCTATCCGACAGGAACAAGGACCTGAAAGAACCGAGCGGCGTGTTTGCCTCACATCCTGAGACCAAAGATCGCGTCAGCAAGCTGGCGAAGCAGATCACATCCGAGAAGCTGAACGCGACAGCCACAGTCGCTGCGCGCTACAAGGCCACGATTTCCTACAAGCCTGTTGCGGTGACGGTGGTTGCCGGCGCCGCCGGGGCGTCCTCGCTGACAGGCAGCACGGGCTCGACAGCTACGCCAACGACGACCACGGCCAAGCCGGCCGACACTTCGACGACCTCGACGGCGAAACCCCCAGCGTCTTCAAGCAAGTTTGGGCTCGGTGGGGTGACATCAAAACTGGGTGCCGACAAAACCAACACCGGCACGGTGGCATCGGCCGGGTCGCGAGGCGTCAACCCCGACCGGGACGCCAAGGGCGGATCGAACCCGGCCCGCGTGACCGTGACGCTGACACCGGCCGAAATCGCCGCATTCCGCAAGGGCATCTCGGGCTGACGTGGACACTGCACGTCTGACAAGCCCGCACTTCATCGCCGGCGTGGCGCTGCTTGTCGCCACGCTGGCGCTCCTGTTTGCGGTGCGCAATCCCGCGCTCCGCCGCAGGCTCAGGCTCACGCTCGGCGTCGCGGCCGCTGCGGTCGGGGCCCATCTCGTGCTGGTCGGCGGCGCGCTGCCGGAGGGGTACGTCGGCAACATCTTCAGTATTGAAAAATTGCTGCTGACCCTTGGCGCCATTCAGGTCGTCATCACGCTGTTGTTCCATCAGTGGTTCAGCGACCACGCCACGGAACGTGCGCCAGGCATCGTGCAGGGCGCGCTGATCATCAGCGTCTTTCTGCTGGTAGTCACGCTGGTGTTTCCAGAGCAGTTGCTCGCCGCGTCCGCCGTGGGCGCGGTGGTGGTGGGCTTCGCGTTGCAGGATACGCTCGGCAATTTTTTCGCGGGTCTCGCCCTGCAAATCGACCGGCCCTTCAAGCCGGGGCACTGGATCGAAGTCGGCCCGTTCCAGGGCCGCGTCACCGAAATCACCTGGCGCGCCACGAAGATCCAGACCAAAACCGGCAACCTCGTGATCGTCCCCAACAACATCGTCGGCAAGGAAGCCATCACGAATTATTCGGAGCCACAGTCGCCCACACGGTTGTTTGTGGAAGTGGGCACGGGCTATCAGATCCCGCCGAATCAGGTGCGCGAGGCGATCATAGTGGCGCTGTCGCGGTGCCCGCGCGTGCTTGAGACGCCGGCGCCGGACGTGATGCTGATGGAGTTCGGCGGCTCAGCGATCAATTTCAGGGCGCGGTTCTGGGTGCAGGACTTCGAGCACGACGAACGGGCGCGCGACGAAGTGCGCACGGCGATCTACTACGAATTCCATCGGCGTGAGATCGAGATCCCGTGGCCGATCCAGGTCGAATACTCGCGCACGGAGGTGCCACGCGACCCGATTGCCGAACACCGACGGAATGAGCAGCAGATTGCAGCCGTGCCGATCTTCGCGGGCCTGGCGCCCGACGTGCACGCGGCGATGGCGGCGGCGGCGCGTACGCGGTTGTATGGCCAAGGCGACATCGTGGTGAGGGAGGGCGACCCCGGCGGATCGATGTTCCTCGTCACTGACGGCACCGTGGTGATCTCTGTGGGACCCGAACGCCGCGAAGTGGCTGTCACCGAAACCGGAGGCTACTTCGGCGAAATGTCGCTGCTCACGGGTGACGCCCGGTCGGCAACGGTCTCCGCGCGCCGCGACAGCACGCTTCTCGAAATTTCAGCAGAAGCGTTTGGCGCGCACGTTCGGAGCCAACCTTCGGTGCTGGATGCGTTGGCCGGGGCCGCGGCCACGCGACGCGCGGAGCTGAATGCCGTCAAATCCGCGCCAGGTGCAACGCCGGCGGCAGGCCATGCGTCGCTCCTGGCGCGGATGCGAAAGTTCTTCCGACTGGCGTAACGAGATCACGTACGCATCACACTGTGACATTTCGCCACTACGCCGGCTACGCGGCGTGGCGCCAGACGGTTCTTACCGTCGACGCCAGTCGCCGCGCCGTCCATCTTGGTATCCGTCCTGGTAGCCCCGGCGGAAGCCGTCCCGATACCGATCCTTGTAGAGCTCCTTGGGTCCGTAGCGGCGGTCGTAGTCGCGGTCCCCTGAGCGATAGCGCTTTTCGCCCACGGGGTCGAAGCGCTCACCACGCTGGCCGTCGCGTAAGCCGGCTTCGTAGCCGTCATCTTGCCCATTCCTGAAGGCCGCATCAAAGCGGGGAATCGCGCGCGAGTTGACGCCACCGCGCTCATCGCGCGGGTCTGGCCGTCCACGCTGATCCGATCGCCGATCATCCCAACGCGGGTCGTGCCAAGTCTGACAAGCCGCCACCGTCGGTGTAGCCACCACAAGTGTCAAGGCCAGCATCAGTCCACGTGTACCAGTCATAGAGACCTCCATGACTCTCCACATTGCAAGCGTCGTGCCGATCTATAGAAAGACGCGAAGCCACCAGAATTTCGCCATTTCGGTCATTTCTGGCATTTCGCCATTGACCGCACCGCGAAGCGGTGTCCTTTATTCAGTCCAGATCAGGACGCGTTCACCGGATCGTCCGCGGACATCGACAATGAGAAGGGAACCCACGCGCGTGATCTCATTGATGTCGAGCTCCAGCCGCCGAAGGTCGAAGCTCTCGGCGCCCACACCGAAATCCACCTTCCGCTGGCCCATGGCCATCACCCACAGCGGCAGCTTGAAGTTGACGATGCGTCCCTGGTCGGGTTCCCAGGTCGGGGCCTGACTGAGGTCGCGCAAGCGGCGCACGCGTTCGGAGGCGGCGATTTCGATGAGCGGCTTCTGGTCCTTGAATTGAACCAGCGCTTCTTCGAATTATTTGAGTGCGCTGCCGCTGGACACGCGCTCGGTATTGACGTGTTGTGACACGAAGTAGATGCCCGCACCGGCAATGCCGCACATGCCCAGCATGCCGAGGGCGACGATCACGAGCAGGATCTTGAGCCAGGTCTTCATGCGTGCCAGTTGTAGTCTATGAGATTGGACGGAAGCTGAAGGGTTGTTTCCTCAAGCGTCCGGCCTCCTCCTGACACCACGGGTCCTGATGGGTGCGGCACAATTCGCTTGCGGCCAGGTACTCAGTGAGGGCGGCAGGTCGCTGGTGGCGGAGGTCACTGACTTTGCCCAGTTCCAGATGGATGCGGCCCCTCACCCACCCGACAGGATTCTGAGTGAGCGCCATCCTGAGGTCGGCCACAGCCTCGTCGAGGTGGTTGAGCGAGACTCGAGCCATACCCCGTTTGTAGATCCACAGGGCGCGTTCGCCAGGCACCTTCGGGCGGGGGTCGCGGTCGTGCCACGCGAGGCCCGACGTCAGCGCTGCCTCCGCTTCGCCTGGTAAACCGGCGCGCCACGCGGCCGACCCAATCTCCAGTTGCAGCAGGCGATTCTGCGGGTGATCGATGAAGAGCATTTTGAGGACGGCCAGCGCGTCGGCCTGCCGCCCTTCACGGCTGTACATGAGCGCGAGCGCAATGCGAGCGTCCGTCCGGGTGCGCGGGTGCGCGGCTGCGCCCTCGATCAGTTGAAGTCCGCGCTCTTTCCCGCCGCCGAACCCGGCGATGTAGGCGACGAGGCGCTTGGGCATCGACAGCGCGGCGACCGCATACCGGTACGTGCCCACCACGAGTCCGGCGTCAGTGCGGTCGGGCGCGTGTTCGAGCACCCATTCGTGGGAGTTGTAGGCCCGCCGCGCCGATCCAAACGCCTGCGTGACCTTTCCTTCCACCGTCGCCACATAGGATGCCTGCAGCCCGTGTGCGGCGCCGAGGTCGTATCGCGCCTGTGCGCTGCGCCCATCGCGGTTGACTGCGGCTTCAGCCAGTGCGATCGCGCGCCCAAGGTGCTTGCGGAACTCGGCGTCCACGTCAGGAGGTGGCGGCGGCAGCTTGATCTGAGACGACGTCAGTCCGCCGAGGTAGTGGTCAATTGTGGCGCCGCCTCGGGTGAAGAGTGCGTGCATCCAGAGGATGGTGGCCAACGTGCGATGTGCTTCGGAGGTATCCGGGCGAGCGGCCGCGTCCTGCCGTGCCAGTCGCAGCGCCTCTTCGTAGTTCAGGTTGTACGCGGCAGTGAACGCCACCGGCAGCGCGCGTGGGGGCTGCGACGCAGGCGCTTCGGCTGTCAGACCGGCCTGGACGGCGATCAGCAGTGTTCCGAATGCTGCCCGCGTCCGCGCTGTCACGAGAGCGAGAACTCCGTTCCGAGACCGGCGGCGGTTGCGCGCTCAACCACAAGCTGCGCCGCGACAACATCTTCAACCGCCATGCCGAGCGACTTGAACAGTGTGATCTCATCAGCGGACCGCCGGCCCTCGCATCGTTCCAGCACGAGGCTGCCGAGTTCGCCGACGATGTGGTCGGCGGTGAAGGCGCCTTCCTTCAGCGAAAGGACGATATCGCCGGCCTCGACCAGTGCGGCGGCACGCGAGTCTACGAACAGGCGCGATCTTGCGACCAGGGCTGTCGGCATTTCGCGTTGGGTGGGGCGGCATGCCCCGATCGCGCAGATGTGCGTGCCCGGCGCGATGTCTTCGTCGTTGATGACCGGCACCGGAGACGCAGTGACGAGCACCACGATGTCCGCGTCATGTACCGCCGTGCGGGCGCTGGCCGCGGCCCGGACGGTGAGGCCGGTGTCGGCGGACGCAGATTGCGCGAACGCCGCGCAGTGCGAGGCGTTGGGGCTCCACACGCGCACGTCCGTCAAGGTGCGGACGTGCCTGATGGCCTCAAGGTGGCTGCGCGCCTGTACGCCGCTGCCGATGATGGCGAGGCGCGTGGCGTCGGTGCGGGCGAGCCGGTCCACCGAGACGGCCGAGACGGCGGCCGTGCGCGTCTCGGTGATGTAGCGCCCGTCGAGCAGCGCGACGAGTGCTCCCGTGGCCGGATCCAGAAGGATGATTGTCGCCATGTGCGATGTCAGTCCGCGCGCGTGGTTGCCCGCGTACACGGTGACGAGCTTGGCGCCCATGGCGGCCGGTGAGTCGATCACGGCCGGCATCACGCCGAAGTACGAGCGCTCGGGGCCGACCTCGATGACGGTACGCACCGGCTGCTCCACGCGGCCTGCGGAGTATTCAGCCAGGGCTGCCGACATCGCCTGAATCAGATCCGGCATGGGCAGCACGCGGCGGACGTCATGTTCCGATAACAATAGGGGCATGTCCCTCATCTTACGCACGATTGACGCTCACGCGGCAGGGGAACCGCTGCGGCTGGTCACCGGAGGGTGGCCCGCACCCGAAGGCTCCACGATGCTGGAACGAATGGCCTGGGCCCGCGAGCACCAGGATCATCTGCGAAAGGTCCTCATGTTCGAACCGCGCGGCCATGCGGATATGTACGGCGCGCTGTTGACCGAACCTGAGCGAGCTGATTCCGATGTTGGTGTGTTGTTCATGCACAACGAGGGCTACAGCACCATGTGCGGCCATGGCATCGTCGCCGTGACCACCATCGTGTTCGAGCGAGCACTCGTAACCCATGCCGACGGCCGGCGGACTCTGGTGTTCGACGCGCCGGCAGGGGAGATTCGTGCGCGGGCGCACATGGAGGGGTCGCGCGTGGCCCAGGTGTCGTTCGTCAACGTGCCGTCGTTTGTGCTGGCGGCCGGACTGATGGTGCGCGTGGGCGGCCGAGACATTCGCGTGGATGTGGCGTTCGGCGGCGCCTTCTATGCGGTGGTGGATGCGGAAAGCGTCGGGCTGGCGGTGGTGCGCGAGCGGCTTGGCGACCTCAAGACCCTAGGCATGGCCATCGCGCGTGAGGTTGAGCGCGTGATCACGGTGGTACACCCACTCGAGCCTGGCCTCACCGGAGTCTACGGCACGATTTTCACGGGACCGCCAACCGTGGCTGATGCCCACCTGCGTAACGTTACCGTGTTTGCGGATCACGAAGTCGACCGATCACCCTGCGGCACCGGGACGTGCGCCGTTCTTGCCGTGCTGGATGCGATGGGCCTGACTGACGACAGCGTCCCATTCGTCCACGAGAGCATCATCGGCACAACCTTCAGCGCGCGGGTCTTGTCGAGGACGACGGTCGGCGACTACGCAGCAATTGCGCCTGAGTTAACCGGTGCCGCGTCAATTACTGGTGACCATACGTTTGTGGTGGAACCAGGCGATGTCTTGACTGAGGGATTTCGGCTATGAGGCGTTATCGAAGGCGAGATGTGTCCACGGCCTCGGCGAGGGCCCGCATCGGCGCCGCATCTGGCAGCCCTGCGCCGGCGACGTTGATGATGAAGCGCCGGCGGATGAGCACGCTCAGTTCGCCGAGCTTGTCCACGGTGTTCCATGACTCAACGGCAGGAAACGTGGCGACGGTGGTACCTTTGAAGTAGCCGTTGCCTACCGTGCGGCTTGTGCTTGAGCCGGCCATATGTTCAAGCGATTCAATCGAACGCTCGTCGCCGCCGGTATCGGCAATCTCCAGACTGAGTGTCTCCGTGCCGCGCGTGAACGTCACCTGGACGTGGGTGGAGCGCGAGGGCGCCGGGCCCTCCTGTGCGGTGATCTCGCCGCGTGTCCAACCGGAAAACTGGGGCACCGACGCACGCAGGTCCTGCAGCGAGACAAGTGTCACCGCAGGTGCACTCGGGGTTTGCGCCGGTGGAGCGGGCACTGGCGCAGGAGTGGCCTCCGGTCCGCTGCCACACGCCACCATGACGGTGGCCATGGCGGCCACCGCGAAAGCCCTTCGCACCGTGTGGATCACTTCGCGGCCGTCAGCTTGCTGAAGTCCATCTGTTCGACCATCGCGCGCACGGGATTGATCCCCGCCCCCCTGCTGCCCCGTGCGTTCACGATGAACCGCTTCCCGACCACCACCGTGAGCTCAGCCGTCTCGTTCTTCGTGTTGACTTCCTCGAAGCCTGGTTCGCCCTTGACCGACGTGCCTTTCTTATACCCGTTTGAGGAGCGCTCGCTGAAGTTGGCGGACAGGAACATCGAGAACGGGACGAAGAGCATCTGAGCCAACGCGGCGTCAACGACCTCCACTTTGATACGCGCATCACCCTTGCGATAGTCCGCTTCCGACTGCGACATCGACATGGGGAAAGTCGAACTGGTGCCCGTAACCTCGCCACGCGTCCAGCCGCTGACTTCCGGGAAGGCCTCGCCGAGTTTTTCGAACGGCAGCACCTCAATCTTGCCGCCGGCGCCGCTGGCTCCCTGCGCCATCTGCTCCAGGCCCTTGGTCATGGCTGCAGCGCCCGCCGCCATTTGATCCGCACCGGCCTTGGTGGCGTCGGCGATCGCCTGGGCCGTCTTCTCGGCCTGTTCCCGTTCCGCGCTCTTGCCGCACGCGGCAGTGGCCATCGCCGCAAATACGAGGAGGCCTGCTGTCAGTTGCTGCTTCATATGTCCTCCGGGGTATAAGAACCGTTCAGCCAAAAGGCTGGTCAATGGCAACGCTCTGCTTGGTGAAGAACTTCGGACCGGCTTCAGTCATGTACAAACAATCTTCCAGCCGAATGCCGAACTCGCCGTAGATGGCGACGGTGGGTTCGTCGCTGAAACACATACCCGGCGCGAGCGGCGTCTTGTTGCCCAGCACGAAGTTGGTCCACTCGTGCCCTTCCATGCCGATGCCGTGCCCCGTGCGGTGGGGCAGGCCCGGCACCTTGTAGCCAGGCCCGAAACCCGCGTCGACGATGACCTTGCGAGCCGCGATATCCACGTTCTCGCACGGTGCGCCGATCACCGCGGCCGCGAAACCGGCGTCCTGGGCGCGCTTCTCCAGGTTCCAGATCTCGATCTGCCGCGGCGTCGCCTTGCCCATCACGACCGTCCGCGTGATGTCGGAGGCGTAGCCCTCCAGGTTCATGCCGCCATCGATCATGACGACGTCGCCTTCCTTCAGCGTCTGCGGCGTTGCGCTGCCATGCGGAAACGCCGTGTAGATGCCGAACTGCGCACTTGCGCCGCCCGTGTATCCAAGCGCCTTGAACGCCGCGGCAATGTTGCCGCTCAATTCGCCCTGCGTGATACCAGGCCGGATGGTGGTGAACGCCGCTTTGTACGCCTCAATCGTCACGTCGTTGGCGCGCTGCATCAGCGCGATCTCGGTTGCGGTCTTGTACATCCGGCATCCGGCGGTCACCGGCGTGGCGTCAGCCAACTCAAGCGACGACGCCTTCCGAATGCCGTCAGCAATGAAGAAGCGCACCCGCTCTTCGATGCCGATGCGGCCGTGGCGTACGCCGCGATCCTTGACGATGTCGGCGATCAGCTTGTACGGGCTCTCGTCTTCCTGCCACACACGCACGTCCTTGCCGAACGTAATCATCTCGCGCGCGCGGTCTTCTTCGAAGCCCGGGCAGACGTAGGCGAGTTCGCCCTTGGCAGGAATGACGACGCCGAAGGTACGTTCGCTCTGGCCCCATCGCATGTTCGCAAAGTAGGAACAGGTCGTGGTGCCCTCCATGAAGATGGCATCAAGCTTCTGTTCGGCCATCAGCTTCTGGGCTTTGGCGATCCGCGCCCGCCGTTCGTCGTCGCCAATGGGCACGACGCCGGCCGTCATGGGCGTGAGGCCCTTGAGAAACGCCGGCGTCTCGGCGGCGGCTGGCGGCGCGGGCTCAGGCGCGCCGGCACATCCCGCCGCCAAGGCGCCCGCGCCAAGGGCACTCGTTGAAAGAAACTTGCGACGGGAGAGGGGGACGGAGAGGGGGACGGGTGTGTTTTCCACAGAAAACCTCAATTCGGGGACAGGTGTCAGTGGTGAAGTCTAACTGAGACCTGTCCCCGAATTGAGGTTTTCTGTGGAAAACACACCCGTCCCCCTATGTGGACCCCCTACTTGGCCACGTATGACTTGCGGGCGCGGGCGGTGAGGCCGGGTTTGGTGAGGCGCACTTCGAGTTTGTGCGCTTTGCCGTCCATCGCTGTGGGTGAGAACCCCAGCACATACTGGCTGTGCAGCTCCGCAATCACGCGGGTGAATGTGGAGTTGAGCTCGGCTGATTTCTTCAGCTCAAAGAATCCGCCGCCCGTCTCCGCCGCCAGCCGCCGGAATGCGCCGCCGGGACGCGAAAGCGTCCATCGCTCACCGTTGTGGTAATACGACTCAATGCCCAGCGTGTAGATCATGACGTCTTCACGTTGGGCGCGCTCGAGGATGTCCCCGTTGCTGCGACTGCTGGCGCCAAGGTCGTCTCCGTCGGTCAGCACCACCACAACCCGGCGTCCCAGCGCGTCGGTCAGTTGATCCATCGCGGCATCAACCCCGTCCCACAGGCGCGTGGAGTTGCCCCGCGTCATGTTGTTGCGGATATAGCTGACCAGGCTGTCGCGGTCGTTCGTGAGGCTCGGGCTGAACTGGATCTTGGAATTGAAGAACCCAACCACAGACTTGTCTTCCGGCCCGAGGCGAATCACAAACTGGACGGCCGCATCTTGCATGAACGGCAGGTTCATCTCCATGCTGATGCTCGAGTCCAGCGTCAACGCCGCCGAGAACGGAATGGGTTTGTTGTCGAAGATCGTCACGGCCTGCTTCTTGCCGTTGTCGTAGATCTCGAAGTTCTCCTGCTCAAGGCCCGGCACCAGCCGACCATCCCCATTAAACACGGTGGCGTACACGGGCACCGTGCGCGTGCCCGACTTGAAGGTCGGCTGCTGTTCAAGGCCCCCGGTGAGGAGTCCGACGACCGCGACGATGAGAGTAAGGCGGGTCATTTGGCCACGTAGCTCTTTCTGGCGCGGGCCACCAGGCCCGGCCGATTGATCCTAACCTCAAGCTTGTGAACCTTGCCGTCCACCGCCAGCGGGGTGAAACCCAGAACGTACTGGCTGTGCAGTTCCGCGGCCACCCGCGTGAACGTCGAATTCAGCTCGTCGGTGCGGGTCAACTCGAAGTACCCGCCGCCCGTCTCCTCAGCGACCTTCCGCAGCCCGGCGTCAGGGCGCGTGACTCCCTGGCCGCGCAGCCGCGACCGCAGGCCGATCGCGTAGATCAGGAACTCTTCGTTTCGGGCGCGCGCCAGGATGTCGCCCTCGTCCAGGCGGCTCCAGTTATCCGCGCCGTCGGTGAAGACCAGCACCACCCTGCGGCCCTCGATGTCCTTGAGCGCCTCCATCCCGACGTTGGCGGCATCCCACAACGCCGTCGGATTCCCGTACTGGATGTCATCGCGCAGGATGCGCACCAGTTCGTCGCGATCACTGGTGAATCCCGCCGGCGCCACCCGAATCTTGTCGCTGAAGCTGCCGACACGCGCCTTGTCAGTGGGTAACAGTCGAATGACAAACTGTGTCGCCGCCTGCTTCAACAGATCCAGATTCATCGTCATGCTGCCGCTCGTGTCGAGCATGACCACGACAGTGATGGGCTGGATGGAGTTTTCGAAGAGCGAGATGGCCACCTTCTTGCCGTTGTCCCAGATCTCGAAGTCCCCCTGCTCCAGGTCAGGCACCAGCCGCCCCGTGGCGTCAGTCACTGTGGCGTAGACCGGAACGGTGCGTGTGGCCGACCGGAATGTGGGTTGTTGCTGGCCGTACGTCGCTGCGGCGCACAGGCCGAGCGCAGCGGTCGTCACCCAAAGAGGTCGGCGGAGGCCCATACAGGTATCCTAAGCAAAAATGAGGCCCACCACATGGCGCTCGTAGTCTTTGATCTCGATGGCACGCTCGTGGACTCGCGGCAGGACCTGGCCGACAGCACGAACGCCGTCCTGGAGTCGTTCGGCGCGCGGCCTCTGCCGTTGGACCGTGTGGTGATGATGGTGGGCGAGGGCGCGCGGGTCCTCGTCCAGCGGGCTCTTGAGGCCGCCGGCCTGAACGCGGATCTGGACGATGCCTTGGGCCGGTTTCAGGCCCACTACCGGACCCGGTTGCTGGCCACCACCCGGCCGTATCCCGGTATCAGCGAGATGCTGACTGAGCTGGCGGCTGTCGCGACCCTGGCTGTGTTGACGAACAAGCCCCTGGCTCCCTCACAGCTGTTGTTCGAGGTGTTCGGCTGGTCCCCGCACTTTCTCTCGGTCATCGGCGGCGACAGCGCCCATGGGCGCAAGCCCGATCCCTCGGGCCTGCAGCATCTGATGGCGTTAGCAGATGCTACCCCGGAGTCCACGCTGCTCGTCGGAGACTCGATGGTGGACGTTGAAACCGCCCGGCGCGCGGGCACCGGGATCTGCGTGGCTCAATACGGCTTCGGCAACGCGCGTGGCGACCTGCATCTGCGCGGCGACGAGTGGATTGCCGAGACCGGACACGATGTGAGCCGTGCGGTTCGTGCCTGGTCACAACGCTGATAGAATCAGGCCGATGTCGCGCTCCATCGCCACACGGCTTTCCATTGTTGTCGCCATCGTGTTGCTCGCTGCCAACCTTGGCGTCGCGGCCCAGTCGACTGCGACCAAGCCCGGCGTGAGCAAGTCGGGCTACATGTTCCTGGACTTCTGGTTCCTGGCCGGGTACGACTACAACCCGTCGGATCCCTTTGACCCGTCACCGAAGCAGGTCAAAAACACCATCCCCGCCACCATCCTCTCGTTGCAGGGGAAGAAGGTGGAGATCTACGGCAACATCCTGCCGCTCGACTACGACAGCTCCGGCACCTCCACGTTCATCCTCAACGCCAGCGTGGATGCCTGCGGCTTTGGTGGCGTGCCCCGCATCAACGAGTGGATTTATGTCTCGATGAAGCCGGGCCAGAAAGCCAAGACGTACGGCGCGGGCTACGAAATTCTCGTCCGCGGTACGTTCAGCATTGCCGAAGAGGTGGAGAAGGGTCGCATCGTGGGCCTCTACTCCATCGTCGCCGACAGCGTGCAGTGACGACCCCGCCGCTGCTCGACGTCAGGGGCCTTCAGAAGAGCTTCCTCTCGCCAGAGGGCGAATCCACACTGATTGTGGATGTGCCGCGATTCCAGCTCGCAGAAGGTGAGCAGGTGGCCGTCCGCGGCGCCAGCGGTTCCGGCAAAACAACGTTCCTGAATCTCATCGCTGGCATCCTCCAGGCCGACAAGGGCACCATCGTTCTCGCCGGGCAGACGATGACGTCGTTGTCTGAGAGCGGCCGCGATCGAGTGCGGGCAAAGACGATCGGGTACGTCTTTCAGAACTTCAATCTGCTGCAGGGTTACACCGCGATTGAAAACGTAATGCTCGGGATGTTGTTTGGCTCCGGCGTTGACCGCGCACGCGCGCAACAACTATTGGAGCGTGTGGGCCTCTCGCATCGCGTCAACTACCGTCCTTCGCAGCTGTCGATTGGTCAGCAGCAGCGCGTAGCCGTGGCGCGCGCCTTGGCGAATCGCCCGAAGCTCGTGCTGGCCGATGAACCCACCGGCAATCTAGACCAGCGCCACGCGGGCGAAGCACTCGAACTGATTCGCGAAGCCTGCCGCGAGAATGGCGCCGCCCTGTTGCTGGTCAGCCACGATCCTGCGGTCTTCGCATTGTTCGATCGGTCTGAAGATCTCGCTGACCTGAACCAGGCAGCTGCGGCGCACGCCGCTGCCCCCGTGCACACAGAGAACAGGACCGCGCTGTGAATCTGATGTCCCTTGTGCGGCGCAGCCTGCGACAACACGCCCTGTCGTCGTTTGTCACGATCGTGTCAGTCGGGCTGGCGGCCGGTCTTACCATGTCGGTGTTTGCCATCAACGCCCAGACCTACGATGCGTTCACTGGTGGCAAGGTCGGTTTCGATGCCGTGCTCGGCGCGCGTGGAAGCCAGCTCCAACTCGTGCTCAATACCGTGTTTCACCTTGAGACATCCCCGGGAAATATTCCGTGGTCGCTCTACAAGGAAATCTCGGAAGACTCGCGCGTGACGCTGGCCATTCCCTACGCGGTGGGCGACAACTACCAGGGCTACCGCATCGTCGGCACCACCCAGGAGATGTTCACGAAGTTCACCTACCGCGAAGGGCAGGGGTTTGTGCTCAACCC
>SHUF01000064.1 GCA_009694745.1 Acidobacteriota bacterium | reverse complement strand
CCCCACGTACCTGGCCAAGCTCACCTTCGTGCGCCGCTATCTTGCAGCGCTGCCGCGAGACACACGAGTGCTCGATGCGGGGTGCGGAGAGGGCGTGCTGGTCGAGGAGTTTCGCAGGCGCCTCGCCATTGAGGGCATCGACTCCAACTACAGTTCTGAGTTCGTCACGCGCGGGTCGGTGCTGGCGCTGCCCTACTCGAATGCAACATTCGATCGAGCCACCTGCCTGGACGTGCTGGAACACCTGACCTTCGACGATCAAGCCAAAGCGTTCGCGGAGTTGTTCCGGGTGTTGCGGCCGGGAGGCGAGTTGTTGATGTCGGTGCCGAACCTGGCCCACCTGCAGTCGCGCGTCCACTTCCTGCTGCAGGGCCGGCTGATACATACTGCAAGCCTCGAAAAGCACCCAGGCGATCGGCCGATCGGCGAATACCTCGACCTGGCGCGCCGCACGGGATTCCGACTCATCGCGCGGCACGGCATTTTCCCAACTGTGCCCATCCTGACTCGATGGATCCGCCGCGCTCCTGCCCGGCTGCTGCCCCTCCATCGGGCGCTCACCCGCCTGCTGCCGATCCCGGGCTGGTGTTTTCTGAACCTCGTGCGATTCGAGCGCCCGTAGGCCGACCAACCCCGTGCGAAAACATCTTGGTGCGCTGACCCGTAACGTCGCGATTTACGGCGCCGGCGACGTCGCCGTCACGGCCGTCGGCTTCCTCCTGTTGCCCGTCTACATGCGCCACCTGACGCAGGAAGACTACGGTGCGCTGGCCCTGCTCATCGGGGTCGAAGCCATTGCCAAGATCTTCTTCCGCTGGGGCCTTGATGGCGCGTTCATGCGGTTCTATCACGATCGGGTCACGCCGGAGGCGCGCGTGCTCCTCACGAGCACGCTCTGCCTTTTCCTGCTCGCGGCAGCCGGAGGGTTGCTCGCCCTCGGCCTGGCGCTCTCCGGCACGCTTGCGGCGTACCTCTTCCCGGAGGCACCCGATCGGTATCTGTCCGCACTTCGACTAGTGCTCATCAACACGTTTCTGCTGACGTTCACGTTCGTCCCCTACCAGGTCATGCGGTTGGAAGGGCGCGCCCTGGCGTTCAGCGCCTTGTCATTTGCCCGCTCGGTCGCCAGCGTCACTCTGAAGTTCGCGCTTGTCGTCAACGCGGGCTGGGGCCTGACCGGCTTCATGGCCGCCGACCTCATCGTGACCGTCGGCATGTTGCCGTGGTTGTGGCCGTGGACGCGTCCGTTGTTGGGTCCGGTATTCTCCACCGCAGAGCTGCGGCAGTGCTTGCGGTTTGGCTTGCCGCGTCTGCCTCATGGCCTGGCGCAGCAGGCGCTCGACGCCGGCAACAAGGTGCTGCTCAATCGCTATGTCCCACTCTCAGGCCTCGGTGTCTATCAGATCAGCAGCACGATCGGCCAGTCGATCAAGTTTTTCCTGTCGGCATTTGAAACCGGCTGGGCGCCGTTTTATTACGAAACCGCGCGAACGCCTGACGCTCCAGTGACCTTCAGTAAGATCACCACCTATGGCGTGGCGATTCTCGCGCTGATGGTGGCCGGACTGACGGCGATCACGCCGGATCTGATGCGTCTGCTCACCATGGGCAGTCCGTGGACGGGCGACGCCCACGCAGATGCCGCCATGATCGTCCCGCTGATCGGTCTGGGGATCGCGTGCCAGGGCGTCTACCTGCTGACCTCGATCGGACTCAACCTCACGAGCCAAACGCAGTTTTATCCGGTCTCAGCGTTTGCGGCTGCCGCTGTCGGCCTGGGCAGCGGCCTGTGGCTGATGCCGGCATTCGGCGCTGTTGGCGCCGCGGTGGCGTTCCTGCTGTCATACGTGACTCTGGCGGCCACGGCGGGGGCGTTTGCCCATTACCACTACCGTGTGCACTACGAGACCGCGCGGCTGCTGCGGGTGCTGGGGGCGGCGGTGCTGGCCGCATCGGCGGGCGTGATGCTGCCCGCGTTGCCACCACTGGCGGGGGTGCTCGTCCGGGGCGCCAGTGTGATGGCTGTGTTCATCGGCCTACTGTCGCTCACCGGTTTCCTGCGCGTCACCGAACGCGCGCTCCTGTCCCGCGTGGTTCGACGACTCGCCGGACGGGCGATATAATTGAGCGCTTGACCACGACGCTCGGACATCGCACATTGCTCGTCAACCCTCCCCTGGTGGGCGGCATCGCGTTTACCCGACAAGGCCGGTGCCAGGAACGTGAAGAGGTGCTGGGCACGACCAAGCCTCCCTACACACTCGCCTTGCTCGCGGCGCTGTTGCGCCAGCGCGGGCACGAAGTGCGCCTGGTCGACCTGACGGCGTCGCGACAGGGCGTCGACACCCTGATCACCCGGCTCGATGCGGAAGGCTTCGCGCCGACGTTGATCCTCTTTCCCAGCACCACGCCGACGCTTGCGGCAGATGTGGCGGCCATGGCGGCGCTCAAGGCGCGATACGGCGCTCCGCTGTTCTGCTTCGGACCCCATGCGTCCACGATGCCGGCCGAGTCTATGGCGCGCGCTGCGGTGGTGGACGGCATGTTCGTGGGTGAGCCCGAAGACGCAGCCGTCGAGTTGGCCGCGCTGTCCAGCCTCAACGAAATTGGAAACGTGGCCAGCCTGACCTACCGGCGGGGCGGAGAGGTCATTCCGCACCGCGCCCACGGCAGCTTCACGGGATTTCTCGAGGCGCCGATTCCCGCGTGGGATCTGCTGGACGTCTCGCCGTACACGCTGCCGCTCGAGGGCCGGTCCTACGTCATTGTCGAAACGTCCCGCGGCTGCCCCTACACGTGCGACTTCTGTGTCGCGCCGATTCATCAGGGACACAAGTTCCGCGAACGCAGCGCCGCGGCGATTGTGGACGAGATGGCGCACGTGGTGCGCCATCAGGGTGTGCGATTTTTTTATCTGTGGGGCGACACGGTCACGTTGAACGTGAAGTCGTTCAGCGCCATTTGCGAAGAAATCATCTCGCGCAGACTTGACGTCCAGTGGTTCGGCAACGCGCGTGCGGATAACCTGCAGGACCCTGTCTTTGTCGATCGTCTGAAGCGATCAGGGTGCTGGATGCTGGCCCTGGGCATTGAGACGGAATCCGATACCACGCGCAAGGACATGATGAAGCGGCTGGAGAGCGAAAAAATTCGTCTGGCGCTGGTCAACATGCGTGCCTCCGGCGTGAAGTCTTTCGGCTTCTTCATCCTGGGTTACCCCGGCGAGGATGCACAGGCGCTCGATCGGACGATTGAGTACGCGATTGAACTCGATCCAGACTTTGCGAATTTCTACCCGGCAGTCCCGTACCCGGGCACCGAACTCTACAACAAGGCCAAACGCGACGGCTTGCTGGTGAGCGAGGACTGGACGAAGATGGAGTATTCGTACTACCTGCTCAAGGGGAACGGACTCGACGAGCAGGTGGTCATGGATGCGATCAACCGGGCCAAGCGCCGGTTCTTCCTGCGTCCGCGCTACCTGGTACGGCACGCCGGTGACGTCTTCAAGCTGGCCGTGACCAAGTTTCCGGTCGCCTGGCAGATCGGCTCCCGCATGTTGTTTGGACGCCGCGTCGTCGACGCGCGGCCCTGACCGGCGCGTTATCGCCAGGACCGAATCGCCGCCACCAGCCACTCGCCGTAGGCGCCTGCGGAGAATCCGTAGGTCAACGGGCTCATCAGCGCAAACCCGGCGACGGCCGCGGCGATGACCACGTAGTAACTGGCGCGCTGGCCGCCGGCCTGCTCCGGCCGGATCCATCCGGCCTCTTCGAGCCACATCAGCACGCACGCGAGCGAGAATACGAGCGGCGTCAGGTAGTGGTACAGAAACAGGATTCGGGACACCCCAAAGAACGGCAGGTACGCCACGGCGTACGCGAGCATGAGCCACCACAACCGTGACGCGTGCGGCCGCGACTCAAGCCGGAGTCGGGTGACGCGCATGAGTCCGGTGTTCACGACAATCACCACCAGCAGCAGGCTGCTGCCCCACCACACAACCGGGTTGCCGATGAGGTACTCCACCGCGCCGTTACTCCCTGCCCAGAAAAATGGTGGCACTTTCATCAGCGGCCAGCTCAGGGGATGACTCGCATCCGGATGGGTGGACGTCATGGCGGCGTTGGCGGCGTTGGCGGCGTTGGCGGCGTTGGCGGCGTTGGCGGCGTTGGCGGCGAACATCATGCGATGGACCACTCGCACGTCTTCGATGAACCGGCCGGTGGTGGGGTGGTAGACGTCGGCCGGACCGGGCCGGGTCAACAGCGCAAAGTGCACCATCCAGCCGGCCAGGTAGATCACGATGCCGGCCGCACCCATCACCAGCGCCCGCCGCACGAGCACCGCGCGCCCGGCTGTGCGAGGCTCGGCCCACTATGCACTCCCCAGCCAGGCGGCGATCAACACCCAGACGGTCAGGCCCGTGAATTTCGTTCCGACCACCAGTCCTGCCAACGCGCCGCACGCGACGGTCCACGCCCATGCGACGTGGGAAGACCGGGCGCGTTCAACGGCCAGCAGGCAGACGAGCGCACCCAGCGTTGACGCCACCAGAATGCCGTCAAACAACATGGTGCGAGTCTCGAGGATGAACGCGTTATCAAGCGCGAGCAGCAGGCCGCCCAGCCACGCGGTGGCCACCGAGCCGCCGACTCCGCGGAGGAACAGAAAAAACAGCAGCGGAATGAGAACGCCGGACAACGCCGGCATCAGCCGTAGCCAGAAGATGAGTTGTGCCCCATACGGCCGGCCGATGGACTCAAATGACTGCCGCCCATCGTAGCCGCCCAGGACTGCCCCCAGGGTTAGTAGCAGCTTACCGTGCGGCGGATGGACGTCGAACAAACGCTCGCCCGTGCAGCAGTACGCCGTCACGGACCGGCCCCAATGCACTTCGTCGAATGTCACCTCGGCCGGGTGCCTGAGACCAATCAGATGGGTCGCCAGTCCCAGCAGCACCAGGAGGCCGGGGGCCCACCGCGCACTGGCGTGGCAGCCAGTGCACCTGCGCGAGACGAGCCTGACCAGTCGCCGGTGATTTCATCGTCACAGTGTGTGGTCTTTCAGAACTGGAAGTAGATGAACTCCGCACCTTCAAAATTGCCGAAGAGCCCAACCAGGTACCCGATCGCGCCTCCGAGAGCATATTTCACGGGCCACGGCAACGTGGCAATGGCCAACTCGTCATCACGGGTGGCCTGATACGCATGAACGAGCAGCAGTGGTCCGATGATCAGGAGCATCGGCATCAGCATCTCGACCGCCGTCGCCGGCAGGCTCCAATCGGTGAAGAGCCGGTTGGTCAGGCCTGCTATCTGCGTGGCGGACTCCGCGCGAAAAATCAGCCACCCGTAACACGTGACCTGGAACATGAACACCGCGCCTGCGACGCGCTGCCACGGGCGCGTCAGCGCCCGCCCTCCCGACATGAGCGATCGGGCGACGCCGAGCACCAGCCCCTGGTACGCGCCCCACAGCACAAACGTCCAGGCGGCACCATGCCACAGCCCTCCCAGCACCATGGTGGCCATGAGATTGCGTGCCGTCTGGAGCGACGACCCGCGATTGCCTCCCAACGGAATGTACAGGTAGTCGCGCAGCCAGGTAGACAAGCTGATGTGCCAATGCCGCCAGAATTCCTGAGGCGAGGTCACGAAATACGGGAAGCGGAAGTTGACGTTCAGTTCGATGCCCATGAGCTTGGACATCCCTCGGGCGAGATTCGAATAACCGGCGAAATCACCGTAGATCTGAAACGCAAACGCGACCGTGGACAGCCAGACCTCCGCCCCGGACGGATTGGCGCCGGGTCCGTACGCGCGGGCGACCAGGCCGGCCAGATTGTCGGCGACAAAGACCTTCTGGAACAGGCCCCACGCCATCAACCACAGGCCGTCGGTGATGTGCTGTGGCGAGATGAGGCGTCGCCGGGCAATCTGCGGCAGCAACAGGCTCGCGCGTAAGATGGGCCCAGCCACCAGATGCGGAAAGTACGCCACGAACACCGCAAACTCCAGCAGCGAGGACACGGGCCGAATCGTGCCGCGGTAGACGTCCACGACGTAACTGACCGTCATGAAGGTGTAGAACGAAATGCCAATCGGCAGGATCACGTGGAGCGTGATCGGATCGAGGTGCCACCCCGCCGATGCCGCCAGCGCGGCCAGGCTTTGCGCAAAAAAATTAAAGTACTTGAAAAAGCCGAGCATCCCAAAGTTGAACGCAAGACTGATCCACAACAGGCGCTTGCGCCGTTGCTGGTCCGGGGCGCGCGCGATGGCGTGCGCCACGGCGAAATCGACGAGCGTCGATCCGATCAGCAGCGATAGAAACCGCCAGTCCCACGCCGCATAGAAGTAATAGCTGGCACCGAGGAGCCACCAGTTTTGCCCGCGGTGCGGCAGCACCCGGTACACCGTGTAGACCACGACGAAAAACGCCGCAAACTGCAGAGAGGTAAATACCATTCAGCGCGCCCGCGCGGACGGCAACACCTGGCGGCTCAGGACAAAGTCCGCCAGGGTCCGCCCCGTCAGTTCGTGCCCCCGTGGGGTCAGATGGATGTTGCGCTGAAAGAACAGGCCGGCCGGAGCCTCCTGGGCCTGAAACGCCGGGAGCAGGTCGATCATGGGCAGGCCCAGCGGCGCGAGGGCGCGGCTGAAGCGCTCGCTGGCCGCCTGGCGAACCAGTTCATGGCCGGCCGCCTCCACCCGCGCACGCAGGCGCCCGTAGTCGCCGTCGTCGAGCTGGAAGCGTGCGGGCATGAGGACGAGCGCCGTCGCCGCACCACGTTTGGCGGCCATCGCCGCAATGCGACCGAATGCCTCACGAGTCACCTCGAGCCCGCGCGTGACCTCGACGGGGGGCGTCGCCAGGTACGATGCCAGTGGCCGCTCGGCTCCAGGGCCGGCGGCATCGGGCCGCATCTGATCCCAGCGCAGGCGCATCGCCTGCAGCACCATGCTCGACCGCACCACGCGACGCGTCCAGACCCTTGCGGCTGTGCGCGCGCCGCTATCGGGCGGCTGGTCAGCCGTCAGCCAGGCGGCCTTGTCGAAGGCTTCGGTCGCATCGTTCGCGACAAATGCCACGATGAGCACCAAATCAGGCTCCAGTGTGTCCACGACGTTACGGTAAAACAACCAGTTGTCCACGGGACCGTACCCCTGAACGCCGGCGTTGATCACCTGCCACTCGCGCGAAGAATCAGCAGCTGACAGGCCCCGCTCAAGCCAAGCCATAAACGTCTGCTCCACGGGCACCTGCACCGAGAGCACGAGCGAATCCCCCAGCACCACCACTCTCGTCTGGCCGGGCCGCTTGGGTCCGAGGTCGCGGTCATCACGAACACCCTGGGGATTGATGGACAACCGCGTCGTGTACTCGGCCGTGGAGTACACCGTGCGGGCTCCGGGCTGCAGGCGATGTCCCACGCGGGGATCCTGCATGAAGATCTGCTGGAACGCGGGAGCGGCTTCAGAACCACCTGCCACCCGCATACCCACTTCGAGAAGCGCGAACTCGACCGACAGCAGCAGCGCCAACACCAGCAGTCGCTGCGCCCTCACAAGGTTGCTAGACACCACAGCACTATAAATCAACCGACACGGTAGAATGACCTCGTCCGCGCACCGCCATGCCCCTGTTCAAACGTTTGAGCCGTGCCGTCTCAGCCAAGCTGACCCGAGTCACACTCGATCAATTCATCTCGGCGCACGCCAGCACCGGCCGCACGCTCGACATCGGCGCCCAGAACGGGCCGTACGCGGCCTGGTTCCCCAATCGACTGGCGGTGGACATTCGACGCGGGACCGGCGTGCAGTTGCTTTCGGACATCCAAGCCCTGGCGCTGGCCGAGCACACGTTTGACGTGGTGGTGTGTACGGAAGTCCTCGAGCACTTGCGCGAGCCGCAGGCCGCGATCGATGAAATGTATCGGGTGCTCAAACCGGGCGGCGCGTTACTGCTGACCACGCGCTTTCTGTTCCCGATTCACGACGCTCCGCACGACTACTTCCGCTTCACGAAGTACGGTCTTCAGTATCTGCTGCGGCGGTTCGAGATCGTTGAGCTGCAGGAAGAAACCACCACGCTTGGCACGTTGGCTGTGCTGCTGCAGCGCGTGGGTATGCAAACCCAGACGCGGGGCAGCAAGCTCTTCAGAGGCGGATGGCTGGTGGCGGCGCAGTTGGTACGACCGTGGTCATTCCTTGTCGGGCAGGAGTTCGGCGACAGCCGCCGAACGGTGCCCGAGGGGGGCATCATGACCAGCGGGTATCACGTGTTTTGTCGAAAGCCCGGATAACGCGACGGGTCCAGCACCAGCGGTCGTTCCGTCAGTTCGGCCGGGGGCGAAGACACCAACACCACTTCGGATTCCGGCTCCGGTTCTGGTTCCGGTGTTGAACCCGGCCGCCAGTCACCATTCACGCAGATCCAAAATCGATGCTGCCGGCATCGTCGACGACGTGGTCTGCCCGTGTGCCGGGGCTGGCACCGCCACCATACAGGCGGTGATGGTCATGGCCACGATTGCCGGTGTGTGAAGCGTCCCAAATGTCATGTAGTTCCAGCCCCTCTTAAAGGCTTCGACGCCCGGCAGCGGATATCGGCCGCCTGCCGCGTTGTCAGGCCCGTGCCCTTGGCGGAAGCTTGACCTGACTGTACTCCCGGGCGCTCGGGCGCGGGCCGGTCACGCGCAGCCAATACAGGTCGCGCAGTTGAAACAAATACCCCGCAGCCTCGCGCATGCTCATCTTGCTGTCGCCCAGTTCCCGGTCGTCGAACTGAAACGGCACTTCAACCAGGCGCGCGGCGCCGCTTCTGACCACGAGCTCAAGGCAAATCTTGAAACCGCCGGCCTTGATCTCAGTGCCGCGCGCGATCGCTTTCCGGATGAGAAAAAATCCAGACGTCGCATCATGAATGGGCGACAACCCGTACGCCAGCACACAGGCCACCCGCGACAGCAGGCGGCGGCGCCACGGCCAGTCCGGCGTCGATCCGCCCGGAATGTAGCGGCTGCCCACCACCACGTCTGCCTGCGTCGCGACAAACGCCTCGAACAGCTGCGGCACGAGCGCGGGCGGATGACTGAAGTCCGCATCCATGACTCCGACGATGTCGGCAGACGCGGCGGCGAACCCTTCGACCACCGCCGTCCCCAGGCCGAGTTTTCCAGCGCGGTGCACCACCTTGAGGCGGAATCGCAAGGCCAGTGCGTCGGCGAGCTCGCCGGTCCCATCAGGGGAATTGTCATCAACGATGACCATCTCGAGCGCCACACCGCGGGCCTCAGCAGCCGCGAACACCGCCGTGACGAGTTCCTCGAGCCGGTCACGCTCGTTGTACGTCGGCACCACCATCGTCAGAACGGGCGCGACGGCGGTGTCATTCACACGGGGCATGAAGAGACCTGCATGATCAACTCAAGATTAGGCCAAAACTGCGCGGCCCACGGGGCAATATCGGAGTGACGACGGCAGCGGGGTGTCTCGCAGGTAATTTCTGGCGTCGAGCAGCGCTGGCGTACGCATCAGGGCCGACAGGTCGGCCCAGTTCGCCTCGCGAAATTCGGGCCACCCCGTTCCCAGCACTGGGAGGTCCGCGCCAGCCAGGACCTCGGGCAGCGACGCCGCCAGCACCGCATCAACGCCCGGCTGGCCGGGCCCGTACACGTTAAATGGCCGCATGACCTTGACCGGCGACTGGTAGAGCTGGAAATACGCGCCGGCACAATGTTTCAGCCAGGCGTTTTGATTCGTCGTAACACACACGCGGGCCGGTGCAGGACACATTGCCGTTGTAACTTTCCTCGGTCGGAATGTGCGCCGCATCGGGATCGCCATAACTCTCACTGGTGCTCATCACGACCATGCTGCGCGCCGCCTTTGCGCGACCCAGGTCGAGCATCAGCCGGGTGCCGGTGACGTTGGCATCGATGGTCTCTAGCGGAAAACGCCGGTAGAACACGGGCGACGCGATGCTGGCGCCATGCAGGATGTAATCCACCGGGCCGTCGGGCGTAAATGGCTGCCGGATGTCGTGCGTCACGCACGTGACGTCGGACCGCGTCTGCAGGTGCGCGATGCGCTCGGGCAGACTGCTTTGGAAGTTATCGAGGGCGATGACTCGGCACAGAGACGACAAGGCGTCATTCGCAGCGACGAGGACGTCCACAAAGAAACTGCACAAGAACCCTGCGGCTCCCGTGACCAGGATCGTGCGCCCCGCCAGCGGCTCGAGCGCCGACCCCATCTGCCGCACCATCAAGGCCGCATCGTCGCGAATGATTGAGGAAATTCCTGCCATGCCAACGGGACATTTTATCACGCGCGATTGGCGATAGCGACTCTCCACCAGTCCATCGTGTCGTCGAGTCCCTGTTCGAGGCTGCGCGAAGGCTGCCATCCTGTGATCGAGGTGAGCCGAGTGACATCGGCCACGATCCGTAGCGGATCGTCGGCGGGCACAGGCACGGCGCCCCAGTCCACGAGGTCGTGACGGTCGAGGCGATTTTTAATGTGCTCAATGATGTCGCGAATGGCCACGGGGCGCCCGGAGGCGACGTTGATTGCGCCCGTGACGGAACCTCCGGCGATCTGCGCCACCGCGTCGCTGGCATCGGCGACATGGAGGAAGTCACGAATCTGACGGCCGTGCGAGCAGCGCACCCGTTGTCCGGTCAGCAGGGCGCGGATCACCGACGAGACCAGCCGTTGCGGATGTTCGTGGGGACCGTAGAGAAAGAACAACCGCACCCACGCCAGCTCCACGCCGGCTACGCGGGCAAACGTCTCGGCGACGCCGTGCAAGCTGTGTTTGGCCGCCGCGTAGAGCGTCGCCGGCGCGAGGCGTGTGCCCGACTCTTCGCAGATGCCGGCGTGCAGGTCGTATTCAAAATATGTGCCCAGGCAGACCGCACGGCGGCCGCCGAGTCGGGGAAGCCGTGTGCTGTGCGCATCCTGATGGACGGCACACCGGCCAATGAACTGGTGGTTGACGGGCAGTCGTGGCGACAGGTGCGTTTTGTGATTGAAGCACTCAAGGAAGACGGATCGCACAAGCTCAACGTGTACGCGTCGGGCACCAGCTGTGTCCTTCTGGTCGGTCAAATCCAGCGCCAATAGGCGACGCACTACGAAGACAAATCCCGACCGCCTCGTGTGAAGTCGAACCGCTTCTCGGCGGTCTTGATGGACCACCAGTGAGGATCCATGACCGACCACAGCGCGGTCCCTGGCACGCGCGATCGGCGCTGCACCGCCACGCGTTTTCGCCAGAGCCGTCTACCGCCGGCGAGCGCAGCCGCTTTCCCGCGCAGCCACGGCCGCAACTGGCCGCGTCGAGCATAGGCAACACCGCCGGCGAGATTGTAGAGCACGTGCGCGGGCAGCGAACGCCACCACAGCGCCGCCGGCGTGTTCTTGATCCACGTCCATTCCAGGTTGCGCTGGCCGTAGTACACCGCGCGCTCACTCACGCGGCCGATCGCGGCGCTCCCCGCATGGCGCACCACCGCATCGGCCGCGTACCACACACGGGCGCCGGAGAGCCGCGCGCGATACGAGAGATCCACGTCTTCATAGACCATGAAAAAGTCTGCATCAAAGCCGCCCAGGTCTTCAAAGAGGGCCCGGCGAATCAGGAAGGCGGCGCCGCACGCCCCGAACACCTCGCGAGACTCCTCAGCGACCTGCGCGGCACTTCCATGACGATGCTTAAAACCTCCACCGCATCGCAGGTATCCATCACCCGCTGAATCAATGACATCGGGGCGATCCAAGTACACCACCTTCGACGTCACAAGTCCGCGCGACGGATCGGCCTCGGCCGCCCGCACCAGCGCGTGCAGCCACCCCGGTTCAACCTGGGTGTCGTTGTTCAGAAACACCAGGGCATCGGTCGTAGCGCCGGCGGCGCCGTGGTTGTTTCCCGCAGCAAAGCCGACATTGCTGGCAAGCACGTCCACGACGAATCCCGGGCCACCGGGTCCGAAGGTGGGCCACACTGGCATCGGTCGAGGCGTTGTCGACCACGACGATTTCCGTGGGAGCCAGGGACTGGGTGTGCAGCGACTCCAGGCAGCCATCCAGCCACGCGCGGCCGTTCCAATTCAGCACGATCACCCGCGTCGTCATACCCCGGCCTGAATACGATACAGTCTCACCACTCGTCCATTATGGTGTCCAACGTCCTGTGGTTTCTTGTGGCCGGCTTCGCGGCGTCTGCGTGCCTGGTGCCCGCCGCGCGGTGGCTGTCGGAGGCCTCGGGCCTGGTGGCGCGCCCGAAGCCGGACCGATGGAGTGTGCAGCCGGTCGGAAAACTGGGCGGAATCGCGATGGCACTGGCCTTCGGGTTGGTCGCAGGAATCGGTGGCCTCGTGCCGGCCCTCTGGCCGCTGCTGCTGACAAGCCTCTTCATCGTGGCCCTCGGCTTTCTGGACGACGTGTTTCCGGTGGGACCTGCCACGAAACTCGTCGGCCAGATGATCGTCACGGCCCTACTGATCTACTTGATGCCATCGTTTGCCATCACCGGCCACCAGAACATCGACCCGATGCTCGGCTTCCTGTGGGTGGTCGGTCTGACCAACGCGTTCAACCTCCTCGATAACATCGACGGGCTGGCGGCAGGCATCGCCGCCATCACAGCGACCTTCCTGACGGCCACACTGCTCCTTGACGGCGCGCCGGGCCTTGTGCCTTTGGCGCTGGCGCTGGCTGCGTTTGTCGGTGTCACTTCGGGATTCCTGGTCTTCAACTTTCACCCGGCGTCCATCTTCATGGGTGATAGCGGCAGCCACCTGTTGGGCTTTGTGATTTCCGCCGGCGCCCTGCTCGCGTTGCCACATCTGAGGCCCGAGACGCTGGTGCCGGTGGCCCTGCAGCCGATCATCATCCTGCTGATCCCCATCTTCCACACGACCTTTGTGACGATCACGCGCGGCCTGGCCAGGCGCAGCATCTTTGCCGGCGGCCGTGATCACACGTCGCATCGCCTAGTCGCGCTCGGCATCGGAGAGCGGCGCGCGGTGCTGGTGCTCTACGCGCTGGCCGTGATGGGTGGCTTGCTGAGCCTGGGATTCCGCGGGGACGAGGCACGGTACGTGTGGGGCCTGACCATCCTCTACGCGGGCCTGTTGGTCGGTATGGGCATTTTCTTGGGTCATGTTGACGCCTCGCGCCAGGACACGGAACGAGCGCCCCATCACCCCTTGCCGTCGGAACTTACAAACCGGTATCGCATTCTGGAAGTGGCTATTGACGCGCTGCTGATTGCCACCGCGTACTTTCTGGCGTTTGCCATTCGGTTTGGCAACCCGGAATTTGATCACTTCCTGCAGTACTTCGCACGATCGTTGCCCTTGGTGCTGAGCCTGCAACTGGCGGGCCTGACCATCGCGGGCAGTACCGCCAGCTTTGGCGATCGTTTGGCTCAGCCGAAGTGTGGACCCTGCTGCGCGGCATCGCCGCGGGTGCGGGTGCGACGGTGGTGGCGGTCCTGTATCTCTACAGCTTCCAGGGATTCTCCCGCGCGGTCTTCCTCATTGAAGCCCTGCTGCTGCCGGCCTTCATCATTGGCGCGCGCGCGATGCTCAGCGTCACAGACGACTATCTGCGGCGCCGGCGCGCCGCAGGCCGCATGGCCATTGTCATCGGCGCGGGCCACGGCGGCGCACTCGCGGTGCGCGAATTGCTGCAGAATGCCGAACTGGGCTGCGTCCCGCTCGGCTTGTTGGACGACGACGCCGCCAAACATCGGACGCGCGTCGAGGGGTATCGCGTTCTGGGGGCCATTGCCGACCTCGACCGCCTCCTGGATGCGCATCAGGCATCGGTCGCAATGGTCATCGTCGCGATTCGCAACCTGGCAGACGGCCGGTTCGCCGCCATCTGCGAGATTTGTGACGCGCACGGTGTCGATGTGAGGCGTCTCCGATTCTCGATCGAAGACGTGGACTGGCGTAATCGTACGGTTCGGGTCGTCAAGTTCCAGAAGCGCTGACGCGCCCAGTCCTGCCGCACATGACCGACACCCGTGCATCCCTCAGTCGCCGGACGTGGCTGGTCAGTGTTGGCGCAGTCATCGTGGTCGCGGCCGCTCTGCGAGGTGTCTGGCTCACCGCAGACCCGGCCTCGAACCATACCGTCGGCGTGGTGTGGCACGACGAGGGCGCGTGGGTGCACAACGCACGCAACCAGGTGTTATGGGGCACGTGGCGCACCGACGAGTGGAATCCGATGTACATCGCGCCTGTCTTCACCGCGCTCGAGACCGCGGCGTTTGAGACGTTCGGCGTCGGCACGTGGCAGGCGCGCACCGTGCCACTCGCGTCGGGCCTGGTCGCGATCCTCGCGCTAATGTGGGGCCTGTCGGCCGTGGCCGGTCGCCGTGCCGCACTCATGGGCGGCCTGCTGCTCTCCACCAGCTACACGTTCGTCATGTGGAACCGCGCGGCCCTCATGGAATCCACGATGACGATGTTCATCGTGATTGGATGGGCGGCCTATGCGCGATCGGAGCGACGGCCCCTGTGGGGCGTGGTGTCCGGCATCGCCGTGGTGCTCGCGTTCTTCACCAAGGCGGCGGCCGCATTCATGGTCGGTGCGCTCGCGCTGGAACTTGCGCTCGCGTGGTTTGTCCAGGGTCCAGGGTCCAGGGTCCAGAGTTCTGGGACTGGACCTCAGCGTGCGCTCCGAGGACCCTGGACTCTGGACCCTGGACCCTGGACGTTGCTCGGTCTCGCAGTCGCGGGCGCAATCGTTCTCGCGACCTTCGTTGTCCCCAACTGGACCGAGTTCGTTTTCTACAATTGGGCGATGACGGTGGAGCGGAAGCCGGATTACACCGCGGAGGCGTTTGTCCGGAATGCGACGTGGCTGCCGCTGGTGCACGGCGTGTTTTCGCGCATGTGGCTGGTGATGCTCGTGGCCGGCGTCGCGGCCGCCGGCATCGTGATCCGCTGGCGCAGCGCCCACCGCGCCGAACGGCTGGCCGTGTTGTGGCTGCTGGTCGGACTCGTCGAACTCGTGGTCCACGACTCCGGCAACGAACGGCGCTACGTGATGTTCGTGCCGGCGCTGGTCGCGCTGGCCAGCATGGCCATGGGCAGCCGGAAAACGACCTCTGAGGAGGCGAA
>SHUF01000063.1 GCA_009694745.1 Acidobacteriota bacterium | reverse complement strand
TGATTGGGCCTGCGGCGCTCGTGAGGACGTTACGCGAGGAATTCGCAAAGGCAACCGCGAATTACGCGTAATCGCCGCAGGGCGTCATTTGTAATGGCGAAATGTCACAAATGTCCGAAATGGCGAAATGCGGACAAACCATTGCAGGGAAGAATGTTGGAATGTCCTGGGTGGTCAGTGGTTGAATCTGCTGCTCCAGGGTCATTCGTTCATTGCGCGCCTTGAACATTCCCACACTTGGGCATTCGCGCACTGCAGACATTTCGCCATTTCGGACATTTGTGACATTTGGCCATTACGAATGACACCAATCCTCGCGTCATTCGGCGAAGCCGAGCCGCGCGAGTAGGGCGCGGATCGCCCTGTCGAGCTGGGTGTCGCGACCGGTCGAAGACTCCCCGAGCGGCCGGGCGGCTTCGATGTCGACACCTCGCGGATGCATCTCCATGTCGAAGCCGTCGGCGGCGCGAATTCGCATGCGCGGCAGCCGCAGTGTTGAACCATCCACGAGCCGCTGGTTCCACGTGTAGATGATCCAGCCGGCGGTCGGCTCGCCCACGATCGGACCCAACTTCAACGTCCGATAGCCTTCGGTGAAGTCCTCGGCGTCCGACAGCGAATGCTGGTTGACGACAAGCACGGTGGCCAGTTCGAGGGCGCGCTGCCCCAGCACCGTCCGCGCGGGCGATTCGGGCAGGCCCCGGAGTGACATCTTCAGATACGGCTGGCGCGCGAACACATCAAGCGCGTACGCGTTTACGAATCCGCCGTTGTTGTTCCGCAGGTCGATCACCACGCCATCGCGTTCGTGATTCTCCACGTCCAGGTCGATGTGCAGTTGGTCAAGCGCGCCGGCGCTCATGTTGAGCATGTGCACGTACCCCAGTCGCCCGCCGCTCGCCTTGAGCACGTACTCACGATTGCGCTCCACCCACTGCCGGTACAGCAGTGACTTCTCGGTCCCCTGATCGATCGGCTTGAGCACCACCTCGCGAGCAGTCTCGCTGGGCGTGGACGACACTGTGATGACCACACGACGGTCCACCGTGTGTGCCAGCGCCTCGTCGAGGCTGAACCCCGCGGCAACGGGACGCCCCCCCACCGAACGAAGATAGTCGCCCACTTTGATCTGGCCCGACACGTCGGCCGGGCCCAGCATCACAACCTCTGTGATGCGCAACTGACCGTTGGCTTCGAACACCCTCCGGTCGAATCGCAATCCCAGTTGCCCGACGACCGGTGCATCGCCACCTGGCCCCGAGAGGCCGAGATGCGACGCATTCAGCTCGCCAATCATCAGGCTCATGACGCGCCGCATTTCATCCGGCGTGGCGGCGGCGGCCACCAGGGGGCCGTAGCGCTCCCGTGAGCCTTCCCAATTGACACCGTTGAAGGCCGGATCAAAAAAGTTGTCGCGCAAGAGTGTCCAGGCCTCGCGAAACACCTCGAACTTGTCGGTCGCAAAGTCGGTGGTGAACTCCGCGGTGACGGCCAGAGGGCGCGCCTCGCGGCGCTCAACAGTGGCGATCTGGATGCGCCCTGCGTCCAGGTAATACACCTCGCGGCTATCGGGGCTGAACTGTGCATCCGCTTTGGCACCGGCCGTAGTGGTCAGTTGACGCGCCACCGGCCGCTCGCCAAGTTCGTCCAGCGAATACGTGTAGAGATTCGTCTGTCCCGCCGCCGCAGCCGCCACCAGCGCCAACTTTCCATCCGGACTGACGGTCACATTCTGGACGTCGAGGCCGAGCGGCAACAGTGACAGGCGTCCCCGCACTCCCTCGAATACGGGTTCGGTTGTGACTGACGGAACTGGCGGCTTGTCCGCCGTAGCTCCGGCAGGAACAGAGGCGGAAACTGGCGGAACTGGGGAAGCCGGCCGCGCGGGTATCAGGAAGAGATCGCGGAAGAGATCCTCGCGGAATCTCGTCGTGCGCCGGGTGAGATCCACGCGGGCCAACTGGCCCAATTCGGTGCGTTGCCGCGTGTCGAAGAACATGGTGCGCCCATCGGGCGACCAGACAAGTGAGTTGGCGTAGACGTTCGAGAGAAAACTGATCGGACGCGGCGGCCCGCCTGGCGCGCCGACCGGCACCAGGCTGACGTTCGCAAATGACTTGGAGCCGATGGCAAACAGCGCGATCCACTTGCCGTCGGGTGACCAGGCGGGGATGGGCGTATTAATCGCATCCGCAAACGCACCTGACGCGAGCACACGTTCAGCCGAGGTCGAGAGCGTCAGCACGCGCAACTCGCGACGGTCGCGCAGGAACGCCATCTGGGTGCCATCAGGCGAAAACACCGGTGAGATGTCCACGCCGGCTCCTCGTGTGAGAGTGGTCTCCTGATTCGACACAAAGTCGTACAGGTAGAGGCGTTGCGCGCCCTCACGCGCCGCGACGTAGGCGAGCCGCCGGCTGTCTGGGGCCCAGACGGGCTGCGAGACAATCCCCGGCAGTGTAGTCACTCGCGTCGCGTCGCCCGCATCTTTGGCCGACGCGGCAAACAAGATGCCGCGCGCGACGAAGGCCACTTTCCGGCCGTCGGGGGACAATGCCAGGCCCGAGAACCCGTTGGTGACGCGCTGACGCTCTGAAACAGGCACAGCCGGCGTGCCCTTGAGCCGAATCGGCAACTGCCTCGTGACACGGGTCGCCGGATCAAACGTCCACACCCCGAACTCCCGCTCGAACACCATCACTTTTCCGTTCGCTGAGAGTGATGGAAACAACACGCGACCGTCCGTGAACGTCGTGACCTTCCGGCCGACGTCGAGCGTCGCGGCGGCCGGCGAGCCCGGCATCGCGCGCATCCAGATGTTCTCGGCACCCCCGCGGTCTGACACGTAATACAGCGCTCGAGCGTCCCCGCTCAACATCGGCCACACCTGACGCGCATCGCGCGTCGTCAGTTGACGATAAGCGGGAGTGCCGTCAAGGCCGGACATCCACCACAATTCCGACTGGTCAATGTGACTGCTGCCTCGCCGCCACCACTGCGCCGATGCAATCCCGCGTGCTGCGACGACCAGGGACACTCCACCGAGCGACGGCGCGACGTGAAATTCGTTGACGTAGCGTTCATCACTCACGGGCATCGGCGTGCCACCCTCGGCCGACACGCGATATACGTCGTTCATCCCGGCAATGTCGCGGCTGGTGGCAGAGAGATAGACCCACCGGCCGTCGGGCGACCACGCTTCCAGAGTCTCTTGTCCGTCATCCAAAGTGAGCCGCCGCAACACGCCTGAGTCAAGGCTGAGCACATAGATGTCACCACCACCCGTGCGCGACGACATGAAGGCCAAGCGGCGCCCATCGGGCGAAAACAGGGGACGACGCTCGGTGGCTTCGTGTGATACGAGCAGCCGCGCTTCTCCTCCGGTGGTCGGCACCGACCAGATGTCGCCCCCTGAGGCGAACGCGATCTCTGCGCCGTCGGGCGAGATACCCGGCTCGGAGGCGATCACGATTGGCGTCGAACCCTGCGCACGCGACAACGGCCCCTGCGCGACGACGGATAGCGAAGTGAAAGCGGCAACAAACGCGGTAGCAACAAGGAGACGTCCCATGGCGCGCACAGTACATCAGGAGGGCGTTCGCAAGCGAACATCGATGCCGCCACAACTTCTGGCGCACCCCTGCCGTCTAACCCCCGACATGACTCGACGAGTTCTGACCCCCTGTGTCGTCGCTGCACTCCTGCTCGACTCCTGGAGTTCAGCAACCCGCGCCACCGGCGCTGTACCCGCCATCGCGGCGTTTGCGAGCGGACCTGAAACCATGGCCCTGCGGATTGATGGCAAGCTCAACGACGAGGCCTGGGCCAAGGCGCCGATGACAAATGGGTTTGTCCAGCGGCAACCGAGTGAAGGGGCGCCGGCCTCACAGGACACGAAAGTGCGAATCGCGTACGACGCGACCGCGTTGTATGTGGCGGTGAACGCGATCGATTCTGACCCGACGCAAATCGTCGGAATCCTCACGCGTCGAGACGACTGTCGCCCTCGGACTGGGTGTCCATCCACCTCGACTCTTTTTATGACCGCCGATCGGCCTATGAGTTCGGGGTCAACGCCGCCGGTGTGAAATATGACCGCTACTGGTTCAACGACACCAGCAACGACCGCGGATGGGACGCGGTGTGGGACGTGGCTGTGAGCCGTCATGCGGAGGGATGGCGTGCCGAGTTCAAGATTCCCTTCTCGCAGGTGCGCTTCAACATTGCCACCGACGCCGTGTTCG
Organism: Acidobacteriota bacterium; assembly: GCA_009694745.1. Lineage (GTDB taxonomy): Bacteria > Acidobacteriota > Vicinamibacteria > Vicinamibacterales > SCN-69-37 > SYFT01. Next base: position 10,971 of record SHUF01000063.1, on the reverse strand, counting down.
GCTTCGCGGCGGCCCGCACCATTGCCCGGCTCAACGAAACATCCACGTGGCCGCTGCTCTCGCGCAACGCGAGCGGGTCGGTGTCGTCGTTCGGCGATCTGACATGCCTGAACCTGACCGGCGGCCAGAAGAAGTTCGAGGTCATGCCCTATGCCCTCTCGCAAGTCACGACGGCGCCGGTCTCCGCAAGTGATCCCCTGCGGCGCTCGCCCGATCCCAGTGCCACCGTCGGACTCGACATGAAATACGCCGTAGCGCCAGGTCTAACGCTGACGGGCACTGTGAATCCTGACTTCGGACAGATCGAAGCTGACCCGGCTGTGGTCAACCTCTCTGGGTTTGAAACGTTCTTCGCCGAGCGGCGACCGTTTTTTGTGGAAGTGTCGGGCACGTTCCGGTTCGACGTGGATTGCAACGACGGCAGCTGCACCGGCCTGTTCTATTCGCGACGAGTGGGCCGGTCCCCGCAGCGGTTTGTGTCCGCGCCAGACGACGGGTATGTCTATCAACCGACGAACTCCACGATCCTGGGCGCGGCGAAGCTGACCGGCCGCATTGGAAAATTCTCGGTGGGCGCGCTCAATGCCGTCACCGGACGGGAGTGGGCGCAAGTCGCGTCGGGTGCGTCGCTCGCTGTGACCGACACACCGGTGGAACCGTTGACGAACTATTCGGTGGTGCGAGCCACTCGCGAGTTCGACAACCGATCGCGACTGGGTGTCAGGGCCACCGCTACCAAACGCTAGATCACCGACGACCTGCGGTTCCTGCCCGAGTCCGCCATCACGGGCGGCATCGACGGCGACTGGCGGCTGGGCCAGCGGTTCAGCCTCAACGGTTATCTGGCCGGCAGCAGCGTGTCGGGCACTCCCGAGGCCATGTCGCGCCTGCAACTCAGCACCGTGCACAGTTATCAACGGCCGGACGCCGATCATGTGGAGTTCGACCCGGCACAGACGTCGCTCGGCGGCCCTGCCGGGCAGCTGTCGTTCAACAAGATCGCGGGCCGCAATACGCGGTTCAACGTGTACGCCAGTTACAAGTCACCGGGCTTCGACATCAACGATCTCGGCTTCCACCAGCGCGCCGACGAAATTGGCCAGGGGGCGTGGTTCCAGTACCGCGAAAACACGCCGGGCAAATACGTGCGCGACTTCACCATCAACTTCAACCAGTGGAACGGGTGGAATTTTGACGGCGATCGGCGCCTCTGGGGCGGCCATGTGAACACGCACCTCATGTTCACGAACAACTGGTCGTTCAGTACGGGGCTCAATTACAACGGCCAGGGGTTTGCCGATCGCCTCACCCGAGGCGGACCTGGCGGCTACACGAATGCGGCCCTGAATCAATGGGGGGGGTCCAGACCGACGACCGCAAGACGATCTTCGGTGCGATGAACTTCTCCTGGTACAAAGACGGCCACGGCGCCTGGCAGCGCGACCTCTCGCCCACCATCACCTTTCGCCCATCGGCAGCCCTGCTCGTCAACACCGGCATTGGCTTCAACCGGAACCACTCGCAGTCGCAGTGGATCACCAACCTGACTGACGCAGGCGGCGCCCACTACGTGTTCGGCAAACTGAACCAAACCACAGTCCGCCTCACCGCGCGGGTCAACTACACCATCACGCCGGCGTTGTCCCTGCAGGTATACGCGCAGCCGTTTGTGTCTGCGGGTGACTACTCGGGATTCAAGGAACTCACCAACGGCCGTTCCAAATCGTACGAGGGCAGGTATCAGCCGTTTGCCTATTCGGGAAACCCGGATTTCAACGTCCGGTCGTTCCGCACCACTAATGTGTTGCGCTGGGAGTATCGTCCCGGCTCGGCGCTCTTCGTCGTGTGGCAGCAAGGCCGTGACAGTTTCGGCTCACTCGGCGAATTCTAGTTCGGCAGCAACTTCGGCGACCTGTTCGACGCGCCATCGACCAATACCTTCCTGGTGAAATTCAGCCGCTGGCTGAATTTTTAGCCGGATCGCGGGCTCGGGCCCGGGTTTCAGGGCCGAGGCCTACCCGCAAACGAAAAACGCTCCAGGACCAACGGTTCCATCTATCTGATAATCTGGGCGTGACGCGAGAGTGGCGGAACTGGCAGACGCGCCGGACTTAGAATCCGGTGGCCGGAAGGCCTTGGGGGTTCGACTCCCCCCTTTCGCACCATCTTTCACGCACTCACCCGCAAATTCGCGACACCTATACAATTGAACTGATGAAGATCGAACTGACCGAGGTCACTGAGACCCAGAAACATCTGCTGTTTGAAGTGCCGCCCGAGGCCGTGGCGGCCGAAATCCAGAAAGTGGCGCAGGGCTACAGCCGTAGCGCCCGCGTGCCTGGGTTCCGCCAGGGCAAGGTGCCCATGACCGTCGTCAAGCAGCGCTACAAGGACCAAATCCTGTATGACGTGGCGAACGCGATGATCCCGCGCCTCGTGGACGAGGCGTTGCGCGAGCGGGGTCTGCGGCCCGTGGCCACGCCCGACATCAAAGATGTCGTTCTTGATGAGGGCCAGCCGCTCACATTTTTCGCGGAGTTTGAAACGGTGCCGCCCATCGAGCCGGGCGAATACACGGGCATCGCGCTGACCAAACCGCCGGCGATTCTGGAGGTGGGCGCCATTGACCAGGTGCTGGAACAGCTCCGCCAGCGGGCGGCCAAATGGCATCCGGTGGAAGACCGGACCGCAGCCGTGGGCGACGCCGTCCTGATGGACGTGACCCGCACGGTCAAGAAAGATGATGCGAAACCGGAGCCGATGCAGAACGTCTCCATCGAACTGGGCGCGAAGGGCAATCCCCCCGGATTTGATGAAAACCTGAGCGGCATCGCAGCAGGTGACACGCGGACGTTCTCGGTGACGTATCCCACTGAGTATGAAGTGCTCGAGCTTGCGGGCGTCACGGTGGACTACGAGGTGTCGGTCAAGGGACTGCGTCGCAAAGAACTGGCCGAGCTGACCGACGAGTTCGCGAAAGAAGTGAGCGAAGTCGAAACGCTCGAGGCGCTGCGCGACCGGATTCGGCACGACCTGCAGCACGAGGCGGAGCACGAGGCGGAGCACAAGGTGCGGCACGACCTGCTGCAGGATCTGGCGGGTCGCATGCGCACTCCGGTGCCGGCGGTGCTGGTGGACCGGGAGATCGATCGGCGGCTGGAGGAATTTGTGCGCCGCCTGATGGATCAGGGGATGGACCCGATGAAGGCGGGCATCGACTGGCAGGAGTTCCGGGAGCGGCAGAAGGGGCCGTCGGAAGAAACGATCAAGAGCACCCTGGTGCTGGACGAGATAGCGCGGCGCGAAGGCCTTGCGGCCGCCGAAGAGGATGTGGCCGCTGAGGTGGAAAAGTTCGCAGAACGCACCGGACGCACGGCGGCGGCCGTCCGGGCGCGGCTGGAAAAGGAAGGCGGGGTCGGCCCGATTGAGTCGGGGATCCGTCGCGAAAAAACGGTGGCGTGGCTGCTCGAGAAAGCGCAGGTCTCTTAGGATGGTGACTCCGAAATCGCAACTCGTGCCGATGGTCGTCGAGCAGACGAACCGCGGGGAACGAGCGTACGACATCTTCTCCCGTCTGCTGAAGGACGGGATCGTCTTCCTCGGCACGGAGATCGACGACGCGATCGCGAATCTGGTGATCGCGCAGATGCTCTTCCTTGAAGCCGAGGATCCCGAACGCGACATCCTGCTCTACATCAACAGCCCTGGGGGATCGATCACGGCCGGCCTGGCGATTTACGACACGATGCAGTTCATCAAGCCGCAGGTGCAGACGTATTGCATCGGTCAGGCGGCGTCAATGGCCGCGGTGCTGCTGGCGGCCGGCGCCAAAGGAAAACGGTTCTCCCTGCCGAACGCGCGCATCCTGATTCACCAGCCGTCCATGTCCGGGCTGCGGGGCCAGGCGAGCGATATCGATATCCATGCCCGCGAAATACTGCGCATGCGTGCGCAATTGAATGAGATTCTGGCCACACACAGCGGCCAACCGCTGGCTAAAATCGCCCAGGACACCGACCGCGACTACATCCTGGGCGCGGCCGAAGCCAAAGACTACGGTATTATCGATGATGTCCTCAATCGTCGCGCGTAGCGCTGGCGGACCGACACCTCGGAAGCACTCATGACCAAAAAAGCCGGTGATACCGACGTCCTCCGCTGCTCGTTCTGCAACAAGGATCAGAACGATGTCCGCAAGTTGATTGCGGGCCCGACGGTCTTCATCTGCGACGAATGCGTCGAGGTGTGCAACGACATCATCGCGGACGACAACAAGTTCGACAAGACCACCGCGCGCACGGGGTTGCCGACGCCCATCGAGATCAAGAAATTCCTGGACGAGTACGTCATCGGCCAGGACCAGACGAAGAAGAAGTTGGCCGTCGCCGTCTACAACCACTACAAGCGGCTGGAAATCGCCAAGCAGTCCAAGGGCCGCAACGACGTCGAACTGACCAAATCCAATATCCTGCTCATCGGGCCCACGGGCACGGGCAAGACGCTGCTCGCCCAGACGCTCGCGCGCCTCCTGTCGGTGCCATTCACGATTGTGGATGCCACCACGCTGACCGAAGCGGGATACGTCGGCGAGGACGTCGAGAACATCATTCTCAAGTTGCTGCAGGCGGCCGGCGGCGACATCGAGAAAGCCCAGCAGGGCATCATCTACGTGGATGAAGTGGACAAGATCTGCCGCAAGGATGAGAATCCGTCCATCACGCGCGATGTCTCCGGCGAAGGCGTGCAGCAGGCGCTGCTGAAAATTTTGGAAGGCACGGTAGCGAACGTGCCGCCGCAGGGCGGGCGCAAACATCCGCACCAGGAATTTTTCCAGATCGACACCAGCAACATCCTCTTCATCGTCGGCGGGGCGTTTGTCGGCCTCGACAAACAGATAGCGCGCCGCATCGGCAAGAAGACGCTGGGCTTCAAGTCCGACCTCAAGGCAAACACCGACCCGTCGGTCACCCTCATCGAACAGGTGGAGCCCGGCGACCTGATCAAGTACGGGCTCATTCCCGAGTTCGTCGGCCGCCTGCCGGTGGTTGGCACATTGCACGAACTTGATAAGCCCGCACTCATCCAGATTCTCACCGAGCCGCGGAACGCGATCACCCGTCAGTATCAGCGGATGTTCGATTACGAGAATGTCAAACTGCGGTTCACAGACGACGCCCTGGAGGCGATCGCGGAACGCGCGCTGCAGCGCAAGATCGGCGCACGCGGCCTGCGGATGATCATTGAAGACATCATGCTCGACCTGATGTACACGCTGCCGGGCCAGAAGAAGATTCGGGAGTGCGTCATCACACGCGAGGTGGTAGAGTCGAAGAAACAACCAATTACCGTGATGGAAAAGGCGGGATAGTCCGACTAACCATGGATCAGTACGAAACTCTCCCTATCGTCCCACTGCGCGATGTCGTGGTGTTTCCGCACATGATGATGCCGTTTGTCATTGGACGGCTGTCATCAACGCGCGCGCTTGAACACGCGCTGACCACCGACAAGCGAATTTTCCTGGCCGCACAGCACGATGCGGCGATTGACGACCCGCAGCCTGCCGATATCTACACGATGGGCTGTGTGGCGAATATCGTGCAGTCGTTGAAGTTGCCGGACGGCAACATCAAGGTGCTGGTGGAAGGTGTCGAACGCGCACGCGCGGTCGAATGGAAGGAGGACAAGGGATTCTTCCGGGTCACGGTGAAGGTGCTGCCGAAGAAGGCCGAGGCACCCGCCGATGCCGAAGGCGTGATGAGCCGCGTGGTGACGCTGTTCGAACAGTACGTGAAACTGTCGAACACGCTGCAGTACGACGCGATGATTGCCGCCGTACGCGTAGACGATCCGTCGCGCCTGGCCGATACCATCGCCGCGCACCTGCAGGTGGGCATCGAGGAAAAGCAGAACCTGCTCGAGATCGTCGCGCCGCTCGAACGCCTCGGGCGTATCGTGACCGTGCTCGAAGCTGAGGTGGACAAGCTCCAGGTCGACCGCCGCATCCAGTCTCGCGTCAAGAAGCAGATGGAGAAGGCCCAGAAGGAGTACTACCTCAACGAGAAGATGAAGGCCATCCAGCGCGAACTGGGGCGCAAGGATGACAAGGGCAACGAAGGCGACGACCTGAAGAAGAAGATCGCCCAGGCCCGGATGCCGAAGGAAATTGAGAAGAAGGCCATCGACGAGCTCAAGCGGCTCGACGCGATGCCCCCGATGTCGGCCGAAGCGACGGTGTCGAGGAACTACCTCGACTGGCTCATCGCAATGCCGTGGCACAAGAAGTCCAAAGAGGGCCGCGACCTGAAGAAGGCGGAAGCCATCCTCCACGACGACCATTTCGGGTTGGAGAAGATCAAGGAACGGGTCATCGAGTTCCTGGCCGTCCGCGTGCTGGTCAAGAAGCCGAAGGCAACGATCCTGACGCTGGCGGGTCCTCCCGGAGTGGGCAAGACATCGCTCGCGCGTTCGATTGCCCGCGCGATGAACCGCAAGTTCGTGCGCCTGTCGCTGGGCGGCGTCCGTGATGAAGCGGAAATTCGAGGACATCGGCGCACCTATATCGGCGCGTTCCCCGGCCAGATCATCCAGATGATGAAAAAGGCGGGCACGATGAACCCGGTGTTCCTGCTCGACGAAGTGGACAAGATGTCTATGGACTTTCGGGGCGACCCATCGGCAGCGCTGCTCGAAGTGCTGGACCCGGAACAGAACGGAACGTTCCTGGACCACTACCTTGACGTGGAGTACGACCTGTCGAACGTCATGTTCATCTGCACGGCCAACGTGCTGCATTCAATTCCGCAGGCGCTGCGCGATCGCATGGAAGTGCTGCAGCTGGCCGGATACACCGAGATGGAAAAGCTCGAGATTGGCAAGCGCTTCCTCGGCCCCAAGGCCGTGGAAGGCTCCGGACTCACGGCCGCCAATATCGTGTTCAAGGATGAGGCGTATCAGACAATCATCCAGCGCTACACGCGCGAAGCGGGCGTCCGGAATCTCGAACGCGAAGTGGCCGCCATCTGCCGTAAAGTGGCGCGCAAGGTTGTGGTGCAGGGTGCGGGGTTCAGCGAACTGATCGACAGCGCCAAGGTCACCGAATACCTCGGCGTGCCGCGGTTCCGTCCCTCGATGGCCGAAGAGAAAAACGAAATCGGTATCGCGACCGGCTTGGCATGGACCGAAGTCGGCGGCGAACTACTGGTGGCAGAAGCCACGTTGATGCCGGGGCGCGGCAAGCTGACGCTCACCGGAAAGCTCGGCGATGTCATGCAGGAGTCGGCGCAGGCGGCGATGAGTTGGGTGCGGTCGAAGACGGAGGAACTGGGGATTCCCCGCGACTTCAACCGGCGAACAGACATCCACGTGCATATTCCCGAAGGGGCCATTCCCAAAGACGGCCCATCGGCGGGCATCACCCTGGCCACGGCGATCGTCTCGGCGCTGTCGCGCGTGCCTGTGCGTCGCGACGTGGCGATGACGGGTGAGATCACGCTGCGCGGCAAGGTGCTGCCGATCGGGGGGCTGAAGGAGAAACTGCTCGCGGCCCATCGCGCTGGAGTCACCACGATCCTGCTGCCGAAGGACAACGAGAAGGATCTCTCGGAGATTCCGAAGAATGTGCTCGACAAGATGGAAGTGCATCTGGTCGAGACCATGGACGACGTGCTCCGAACCGCTCTCGAGGGGCCTCTGCCGACGCTGCCGCCGGAGTCGGACATTCCCGGGCACGAACTTCGCACCCGGCACTGAGTCGGGCTCGGTCGGCACCATCTTCCACCTTTGACTCAACACGCATCGACGCCCGCAACTGATCTGGCGCTGCTCAAGGAAATGAGCGTCGCCGAGTTGACCAGGATTGCGCAGAACCTGGACTTGCCCCATGCGACGGGCCTGCGGACGCAGGATCTGATCTTCCAGATTCTCCGCGCGCGCGCAGAAAAAAGCGGACTGCTCTTCTCGGAAGGTGTGCTGGAAATGCTGCCAGACGGGTATGGGTTCCTGCGCGCACCCGACTACAACTATCTTCCTGGCCCCGACGACGTGTACGTCTCGCCGGCGCAGATTCGGCGGTTCGACCTGCAGACGGGCGATACCGTTTCGGGGCAGGTGCGATCGCCGAAAGAGGGCGAGAAGTATTTCTCGCTGGTCAAGGTGGACGCGGTCAACTTCGAACCACCCGATCACACCAGCAAGCGTGTGTCCTTCGAGAACTTGACGCCGATGTATCCCGACCGGCGCCTACGCCTCGAGACCACGGGCGACAACCTCTCGGCGCGCGTAATGGACTTAATGACACCGCTGGGCAAGGGGCAGCGCGGCCTGATCGTGGCGCAACCGCGGACTGGCAAGACGATGCTGCTGCAAAATCTTGCGAACAGCATCACAACGAACCATCCTGAGGTGTACCTGATCGTGCTGCTGATCGATGAGCGGCCCGAAGAGGTCACCGACATGCGGCGGTCGGTGCGCGGAGAGGTGGTCGCGTCGACCTTTGACGAAGCGGCGCAGCGCCACGTGCAGGTGGCCGAAATGGTCATCGAGAAGGCCAAGCGCCTGGTGGAGTACGGCAAGGACGTGGTGATCCTGCTCGACTCGATCACGCGCCTGGCCAGGGCCTACAACACGATCGTGCCGACGTCGGGCCGTGTACTCACGGGCGGTGTGGATAGCAACGCCCTGCAGCGGCCGAAGCGGTTCTTTGGCGCGGCGCGGAACATTGAGGCCGGCGGGTCGCTGACAATTGTGGCGACGGCGCTGGTCGAGACCGGTTCGCGCATGGACGACGTGATCTTCGAGGAATTCAAGGGCACGGGCAATATGGAGATTCACCTCGACCGCAAGCTGGCCGACCGGCGGGTGTTCCCGGCGATTGATATGCAGAAGAGCGGCACCCGGAAGGAAGAGCTGCTGCTGTCCAAGGAAGATCTCAGCCGAATGTGGGTACTGCGCAAGGTGCTGACTCCACTGTCGCCCCCCGAGGCGATGGAATTGATGCTGTCGCGACTTACCAAGACCCGCGACAACGCCGAGTTCCTGTCCACCATGGGCCGCTGAGCCCTGATCTTTAGAAAAGACGTCGGGTGCCTTTTTCATCGAAAAAGACACCCGACGTCTTTTCGCCTTTGGGGCGCCCGCGCGGACGGAGCGTCGAGTTCAGGCCCATGTCGCCAGCCGCCATCACAGCCCAGCTTGGTTCGCCAAAGGGCCGCCCAGTGGCCACCGACTTCCGGACTGCTTCAAGTGACGCCGGCGTTTCACCGTCGTTGACCAGGCTCACCCAGTCAGCTGGTTGCATAATTGGCCACTCGGCCAACGGAAGACCGTGCAGTTTTTGACACCGTTGGGCCAGGCTCCCCCACGGCCAGTCTTCAGCGCGTGAGACCAACCCCGCACGAAGCGCGTTGCGTTCAACGTAACGGCAAACGGCATAAAAATGGCGGTCCGACTGTATCGGAAATGCCTTAAATCGACCCTGGTACACGGCGCCCGTTCCGGTCGTCTGCCGATTCGCATGCCACCGTTTGCTGTGTGTCCCCTCCAGAAGCTTCATAAACGTCGAAATCTGGCCGTCTTCGACGGGTTGGATGACCAAGTGAAAGTGGTTGGGCATCAAACAGTACGCAAGAAGGCGAACCGGGGCCCGGTGCAAAGCCCACGCGGCGCAGGCAATGAAGGACCGGTAGTCGGTCGACTCCTCAAACAACGCCAGACGGCGAACTCCGCAGTTGAGAACGTGAAAGGGTACCCCGCAGGTACCTCGGCCAGAGCGATATGGCATGCCCTCCTCCATTCAATCTCCTTGCCAACAAAAAGACGTCGGGTGTCTTTCTCATCGAAAAAGACACCCGACGTCTTTTTGGCTTTTCGGGTATTGTCCCGACTGACGATGGAAGGGACCTATCGACAGTCGCTGGCGCGGTCCGGGGCGCACGCGTTCCTCTGGACCCAGTTCCTGGGCGCGTTCAACGACAATATCTTCAAAATTGTCGTGTCCTTCATCGCGATGGACACCCTGGGCCCGGTCGACGGCGTCGTCTTCACGGGCGCCGTGTTCATCCTGCCGTTTTTCCTATTCTCCGGTTACGCCGGGCACCTCGCGGATGTCCACAGCAAACGGCAGGTCCTTGTGTGGACCAAAGTCCTTGAGATCGTCACGATGGCGCTGGCCATTCCCGCCTTGCTCATCGGCCGGGTCGATGGGCTCCTGGCGGTGCTGTTCCTGATGGCCGCGCAGTCCACGTTCTTCAGCCCGGCCAAGTACGGCATCGTCCCCGAGTTGTGGCCAGAGGTCGACCTGTCGCGCGCCAACGGATTGCTTGAAATGAGCACCTTCGTCGCGATCGTGCTCGGAACATCCATCGGCGGCCTCTTCTTCTCGGCTTTTCGCGAGACGCCGATGGCGATCGGGCTGGTGCTCTTCGCCATCGCCATCATCGGCACACTCACAGCGTTTGGCATTCCCGAGACGGGCGCGCGTCGAAGCCAGCAGCCGTTGCTCTGGGCTCCATGGGGCGAAGTGGTCGCCGGGGTCCGCAGACTGCGCGCGAATCACACGCTGTGGATGACTGCGATTGGCACATCCTTTTTCTGGTTCCTCGGCGCGCTCTTACAGATGGCGCTGCTTCCCCATGCTGACGCCACCCTGCTCGTCGGCGAAGCAGGCGCCACTCAGCTCTATACCGCGATGGCCATCGGCATCGCGACGGGCAGCCTGGCGGCAGGCCGGCTGTCGGGCAACCACATCGAACTGGGCCTTGTGCCTCTCGGATCGTTTGGCCTGGCCATGTTCGGGCTTCTCCTGGCAGCGGCCGCGCCATCCTACTGGTGGTCTGCGGTGGCGCTCGCGGGCCTGGGCTTCTCAGGCGGACTCTTCGTCGTGCCTCTGAACGCCCTGCTGCAGCATCGCTCGCCCGCGGAAGAAAAGGGCCGCATCCTCGGCACCGTCAATGTGCTGCAGACGGTGGGCAT